>CACKHN010000004.1 GCA_902599995.1 uncultured Pelagibacteraceae bacterium | reverse complement strand
AAGCTCATTAACTATATCATCACTAACAAATTTTCCATCGTTCATATCATTAATAATTTTTTTTCCAATATCAGAATTATTTTTGATTTCTTCTCTCAAAATATCACCTGTTGAAATTTGGAAATTGCTCAATTTGTTTACTAAATATTTGGCCTGTGTTCCTTTACCAGCACCCGGAGGTCCAAATAAAATAATATTCACTTATCTACCAAATTTAGTTTTTTTAATTAATTGTTCATACTGTGAGCTCATCAATCTAGTTTGGATTTGTGTTACAGTATCAATTGCAACAACTACAACAATTAAAATCGAAGCACCACCTAAATAAAAAGGAATAGGATAATTTGCAATTAAAAATTCAGGCATTAAACATACCAATGTTAAATATAAAGCACCAATTGTAGTTAATTTTGTTGAAATATTTTCTATATACATCGCCGTACTTTCACCTGGTCTAATACCTGGAACAAATCCGCCATATTTTCTCAAGTTTTCTGCAGTCTCTGTAGGATTGAATGTAATAGAAGTATAAAAAAAAGTAAAAAATATTATCCCTGATGCATACAGCAGCATATATAAAGGCTGACCTTGTGTAAAAAATGAACTTAAATTTAAAAATGTTTCATTGTCTGAAAACGAAAAATTTGAAAAAGTAACTGGTAACAATAAAAGTGCAGAAGCAAATATAGCAGGTATTACTCCTGCTTGATTTATTTTTAATGGTAAATGTGATGACTCACCACCATACATCTTGTTACCCATTTGTCTTTTTGGATAATTTATAAGAATTTTTCTAAGTGCTCTTTCCATAAACACAACAAATAGTATTGTCAAAATCAGTAGAACAAAAATCGCCAAAATCATAAAAGTTGATACAGCACCTGTTCTTCCAAGTTCAAAGGTAGTTACTAAAGCCCTAGGTATTTCAGCAACAATTCCTGCAAAAATTATTAATGATATACCATTACCAATTCCTCTTTGAGTAATTTGTTCACCTAACCACATTAAAAATATGGTACCTGCTACAATAGTTGTTACGGTTGTAATTTTAAAAAAAGCACCAGGGTTGATAACTAAATCTGCTGAAGATTCAAGACCGACTGATAAACCGTAACCTTGCACAGTTGCCAATAAAACAGTTCCATATCTTGTAATTTGAGTAATTTTTGCTCTGCCAGTTTCACCTTGTGCTTTTAGATTCTTAAAATAATCAGATACACCTGTTAAAAGTTGCACAATGATTGCTGATGATATGTATGGCATTATACCAAGAGCAAATATAGCCATTCGACTAACCGCTCCACCTGCAAACACATTAAACATACCAAGAAGTCCTTTTTGATTTCCGTCCATCATTATTTTTAATTGTTCTGGATCTATTCCGGGAAGAGGAACAAAGGTTCCAAATCTATATACGGCAAGAATTAAAATAGTAAATATTATCCTATTTCTTAAATCAGTTGTTGATGATGAATCGCTCATATCAAATAACTATTTTTTTAGTTGAATAGATCCACCAATTTTTTCAAGTTTTTCTATTGCAGACTTTGAAGCTAAATCTGCTTCAATATTAATTTTGTCTTTAACTTCACCTGTACCTAAAATCTTAAGTTTTTTTGAATTCTTGTTTATTAATTTTAATTTCTTTAATAATTCAGAATTAAGTACTTCGTTAGGATTTATATTTTTCTTATCAATATATGATTGAATTTTTTCTAAATTTAAAATTGCTACTCTATCCTTTGAAATGGGATTAAATCCTCTTTTTGGTAATCTTCGATACAGTGGCATTTGTCCACCTTCAAAACTTTTTATAGCAACACCAGATCTTGATTTTTGACCTTTAACTCCTCTACCGGATGTTTTGCCTTTACCAGAACCAATGCCTCTACCAACTCTAATTTTGGATTTATTTATCTTTTCTCTATTGTTTAAACTTATCATTATCCTCTTTTTTCAACTATTTCTGAAATTTTCTTATTTCTTATTGCAGATATTTGTTTGGGTGAACTTTGTTTCAACAATGCTTTCATTGTAGCTCTAATAACATTATGTGCATTAGAAGTCCCCATTGATTTAGCTACAATATCTTTTACACCTAAAACTTCACAAACCGCTCTAACAGGTCCTCCAGCGATTATTCCTGTTCCTTTAGATGCTGCTCTTAAAACTATTCTACCCGAACCATCTTTTGCTTTAACATCGTGATGTATAGTTCTACCTTCCCTAAGAGGAATATGAGTAAGTTTTCTTCTAGCCATTTCATTAGCTTTTTTAATAGCATCTGGAACTTGTTTAGCCTTTGCATGAGCTATTCCAATTTTTCCAGCTTGATTGCCAACTACGACTAGTGCTGAAAAGCCAAATCTTCTTCCACCTTTCACAACTTTAGTAATTCTGTTTATGTGAACTAATTTTTCTAATATATCGTCGTTTTTTTTATCTTTAAAATTTTCCATATTAAAATTCCATACCGTTTTCTCTTAAAGTTTCAGCAAAAGCTTTAACTCTGCCGTGATATTTATATGAACCTCTATCAAAATAGATTTTGGTTATATTTTTTTCTTGAGCCTTTTTTGCTAATTTTTGTGCCACTAGTTTAGATAGTTCAGTTTTATTCACTTTTTCAACAGACTTAAGATCCTTTTCAACTGAAGATGCAGACAATAATGTCACCTTTTTAATATCATCTATTATTTGAGCAGAAATATTTTTTGCTGATCTTGAGATGCTCAATCTAAATCTGTCGCTTGCAGCAACCCTTTTAACTTTGTTGCTCACTCTAAACCTTTTTCTAATACTTGTGTTTAGTTTCATTATTTTTTCTTTCCTTCTTTTTTGAGAACGTATTGGCCTTTTTCTCTTATTCCCTTACCTTTATAAGGTTCGATTTTTCTTAAGGTTTTAATTTTGGATGCAACAGCACCAACAAGTTGCTTGTCTGATCCAGTAATTTTTAAAGTTGTTTGTTTTTCAACTGCAATTTTAATACCTTCAGGTATATCGAAATCAATATCGTGACTATAACCTAATTGTAAATTTAATTGATTGCCTTTAGTAGCAGCCCTGTATCCTACGCCAACTAATTCTAAAATTTTTTCATAACCAGCACTAGAGCCTATAACTGCATTATTTATTAAGCTTCTGTTCATGCCCCAAAGTCTTTTAGAATTTTGATCAACTTTTTTTGGTTTAATTGATATTTCCTTTCCCTCTTGTATATCTAAATTAAACATTTCAAGATCAATGCTAATTGATTTTTTACCTAACGGACCTTCAATATTGATAACATTACCTGCTAAAGCAACTTTTACTTTTTCAGGGATTGATATATTTATTTTACCTATTTTAGACATTAAAATACCTTGCAGATTATTTCTCCACCAACTTTTTGTTTTCTGGCGTCAATATCTGTCATAACACCTTTTGGTGTAGAGATTATAGCAATACCAAGTCCATTATTTATCTTTGGTAAACCACTTGCACTTGAAAAAATTCTTCTGCCAGGCTTTGAAACTCTTTCAAAAGCACTTATAACTGGATTCCCTGAATGATATTTCAATTCTAATGATAAAGTAGGTTTTTTATCTTCAGAATTTATTTTGAAATCTTTTATAAATCCTTCATTTTTTAATATATCTGCAATTTTTGTTTTAAAATTAGAAGAAGGCAATTCTACTTTTTTATGATTTCTAGCTTGAGCATTTTTAACTCTTGCAATCATATCTCCTATTGGGTCACTTAAACTCATAATTATCCTTTCTACCAACTAGATTTAACTAATCCTGGTATCTTTCCTTGTAATCCTAATTGTCTTAATGCAATTCTTGAAATTTTTAATTTTCTATAAACTCCATGTGGTCTTCCTGTTATCTCACATCTATTCATCACTCTGGTTTTTGCTGAGTTTCTTGGTAATTTTGATAATTTTTGCTGTGCCTTAAATCTTTCTTCAAGGGTAATTTTCTTATTCATTACTATTTTCTTCAAAGCTGACCTTTTCTTGTAAAGCCTATCAGATAATTTAATTCTACTTTTATTTTTATTTACAGCGCTCAATTTAGCCATTTTTAATTATCTCCTTTTTTTATAAATGGAAAATTCATTTTTTCTAATAATGCAAAACTGTGTTCTTTATTAATCGCTTTAATTACAATTATAATATCTAGTCCTCTCACTTTGTCAGCTCTATCAAAGCTAACTTCAGGAAAAATTATGTGCTCTTTGATGCCAAATGTGTAATTACCAAACTTATCAAATCCCTTTGGAGATAATCCTCTAAAATCTTTAATTCTAGGTAATGCAATATTGACTAATCTATCTAAAAATTCATACATTTTATTCTTTCTAAGAGTAACTTTTAAACCAGCATTAGATCCTTTTCTTGTCTTAAAATTAGCAACAGACTTTTTAAACTTTGTTGTAACAGGTTTTTGTCCAGTTATCTTAGCCATATCTTCCTCACATGATTTTAGAATTTTTGCATCTGAAGCATCTAAACCAAGACCCATATTTAAAATAATTTTTTCAATTTTTGGTGCCATATAAATATTTTTAAATCCGAATTGATCTTTCAATGCTGGTTGAATTTCTTTATTGAATATTTCTTTTAATCTTGGAGTCATTATTTTTTAGCCTCTTTTTTTTTAGCAGCTTTTTCATCGATTAATTTTAGGTTAGATAAATGAATAAAACTCTCTTTTGGAAAAATGCCGCCTTTTTTCTCTTTAGTTGTCTTGACATGCTTTTTAACCATATTAATTTCTTTTACTTTAGCTCTATTATTTGCTCTATCAATTTCTATAACTTCACCCTCTTTTTTTCTGTCTTTACCACTCAAAACTCTCACTTTTAAACCTTTTTTAATCATCTTATAAAACCTCCGGGGCTAATGAGATAATCTTCATTTGACCTCTGCTTCTTAACTCTCTTGTGACAGGACCAAAAATTCTAGTACCAACTGGTTCACCCTTGTCATCTACTAAAACTGCTGCATTATTGTCAAATTTCACTTTTGAACCATCATTTCTATGAATTCCTTTTTTTACTCTAACAACAACTGCTTTATGGACTGTACCCTTTTTGACTTTACCTTTAGGTATAGCTTCTTTAACAGCAATAACTATAGTGTCTCCTATACTTGCATATCTTCTTTTAGATCCACCAAGAACTTTGATGCACTCTATTCTTTTTGCTCCTGTATTATCAGCCACTTGTAATTCTGTCTGTACACCAATCATTATTTTGTATTCTCCATAACTTGAAATTTCTTATTTTTTGAAAAAGGCTTACTTTCAATAATTGATACTTTATCGCCTGTTTTGAATTTGTTATTTTCGTCATGTGCATTATAGTTTTTTCTAACCTTAATTACTTTTTTAAGCACAGGATGTGAGTATTTTCGCTCAACCATAACAGTCACAGTCTTGTTTGGCTTATCACTTATAACTACACCTGTTAATATTTTTTTAGGCATTTATTTTTCCTTTTAATATAGTTTTTAGTCTAGCTATTGTTTTTCTTGTTTCTCCAATTTTAGCTGGATTTGTTATTTGTGAATTCATTTTCTGAAATCTAAAATTAAATAGATCTTTTTTAAGTTTCTCAATATTTTTCAAAACTTCATCTTTTGATAATTTTTTTATTTCTTGCTTTTTCATTATACAAATCTCTTAATTGTTTTTGTTTTGATTGGTAGCTTTGCTGAAGCTTTATATAAGGCCTCTTTAGCTATTTGTTCTGAAACACCATCAACCTCAAATAAAATTCTGCCTGGTTTTACTCTACAAGCAAAATACTCAGGTGACCCTTTTCCTTTACCCATTCTAACCTCAATCGGTTTCTTAGAAACTGGTATATTTGGAAAGATCCTTGTCCAAACCCTACCTTGTCTTTTCATGTGTCTTGTTAGTGCTACTCTAGCAGCTTCAATTTGTTTTCCAGTTACTCTTTCGGGCTGTAAAGCTTTTAATGCATAGGCTCCATAATTTATTGTACTAGCTCTTGTGGCAGTGCCATGAATTCTACCCTTGTGTGCTTTTCTCCACTTTGTTCTTACTGGTTGTAACATTACTGTTTGCCCCCTTGAGGTGTTGCTTTGTTTGTTTCTTGGCTAAATTCTCTCGCAAAAACTTCACCTTTGTAAATCCAAACTTTAATTCCAATAATTCCATAAGTAGTTAGTGCTTCTGCTTCAGCATAATCAATATCTGCTCTCAATGTGTGTGAAGGTATACTTCCATCTCTTAACCACTCAGTTCTAGCAATTTCATTTCCTCCCAATCTTCCACTAACAGAGACTTTGATACCTTTGGCACCTAATCTAATACAAGATTGCATTGCTCTTTTCATAGCTCTTCTGTAGGAAATTCTTTTAACAAGTTGTTGCGCAATATTTTCTGCCACCAAATAAGCATTAGTCTCAGGTTTTTTTACTTCTTTAATATTTAAATTTACTTCATTCGTAGTAAATTTTGATAGATTGTTTTTTATTTTATCAATGTCACTTCCCTTTTTACCGATTACAAAACCTGGTCTAGAAGTATAGATAGTGACGTAACATTTGTTAGATGTTCGCTCGATCATAACTTTAGATACACCAGAATTAATAACGTTTTTCTTTATATATTCACGGATTTTAAAATCTTCGATTAAGTAATTACCAAAATCTTTTTTCTTAGCATACCAAACAGAGTCCCAACCTCTATTCACGCCTAACCTAAAACCTACAGGATTAACTTTTTGTCCCATGTTTCTCCAATTGTTTTGTTTCTGATAATATTATTGTAACTGTTGACCAAGGTTTTAAAATAGGAGCAGCTCGCCCTTTTGCACGTGGTCTAAATCTTTTCATAACAATTTTTTTTCCACAATATGCCTCTTTCACAACTAAATTATCAATATCATACTGAAAGTTATTTTCAGCATTTGCAACTGCTGAACTAATAGTTTTTCTAATGTCTCTTGTAATTCTTTTTTCAGAAAACTGTAAATCTCTAATTGCTACATCAACTTTTTTTCCAACAATACTTCTTAGTATTGGATTAAGTTTTCTGACGCTTGATCTCACACCATTGTTGATAGACTTTACAGTCTTATCGTTATTTTTATCAATTTTCTTTTTTTTACCCATAATTATTTCTTTTCTGCTGTAGCAGGTTTAGCTTTCTTATCTGCTGGAGTATGACCAAAAAAAGTTCTTGTCGGTGCAAATTCACCCAGCTTATGTCCAACCATATCTTCTGATACCGTGATTGGAATAAATTTTTTTCCATTATAAATTTGAAAACTAACTCCCACAAAATCTGGTAAAATAGTTGATTTTCTAGACCATGTTTTAATAGGAATCTTTTTTGGGTCATCTTTATATTTATCAACTTTTTTCATTAAACTTTCTTCTACAAAAGGTCCCTTCCAAACTGCTCTAGCCATTACTTAGTATCCTTCCTTTTGTTTCTTCTTTTAACTATGAATTTATCTGTTCTCTTATTGTCTCTTGTTTTTAATCCTTTAGCTGATTGACCTGTAGGTGAAACAGGATGTCTACCACCAGCAGATTTACCTTCACCACCCCCATGTGGGTGATCTACAGGGTTTTTAACAACACCTCTAGTATGTGGTCTTCTTCCCAACCATCTTGATCTACCTGCTTTTCCAATTTTAATATTTTTTTGATCCGGATTACTTAAAATTCCTATTGTAGCTAAAGATCTTGAATCGATTTTTCTAACTTCACCTGATGCAAGTTTAATTAAACTGTAATTTCCGTCTAAACCGCTAATTGTTACAGAAGATCCTGCTGATCTAGCAATTTTTCCACCTCCACCTGGCTGAATCTCAACATTATGTATATTAATACCAACTGGAATATCTTGCAAAGGCATACAGTTTCCAATTTTAATCTCTTTTTTGGATCCACTTTCAATTTTATCACCTACTTTTATTTTTTGAGGTGCAAGAAAGTATGCGTGAGTTCCATCTTCAAACTTAACTAACATAATATAGCATGATCTATTTGGATCGTATTCTACTCTTTCAACAGTAGCTTCCATGTCAAATTTCTTTCTATAAAAGTCAACATGTCTGTACATCTTCTTGTGGCCACCTGCTCTATTTATTGAGGTAATGTGACCGTTATTATTTCTACCTTTCATGGCATTTTTAGGAGAAACAAGCGACTTGAAGGGTTTACCTTTCCATAGTCCAGTTCTATCAACTAAAATAGTACCTCTAGTAGATTTTGTGTATGGTTTAAAAGTTTTTAGTGCCATTTATTAAATTCCTGTAGTTAAATCAATACTTTGACCTTTTTTAAGTGTAATTATTGCCTTTTTATATCCTGAAACTTTTACTTTTTTTCCTCTGGTAACTTTAGTTCTGTTCTGCTTATTTATAATATTAATTTTTGTAACATTTACTTTAAAAATTTTTTCAATATTTTTTTTAAGATTTTTTTTGTTGGCACCATCAGGTACTTTGAATGTAATCTTATTTAACTCAGACAAATTTGTTGATTTCTCTGTAACAACTGGTGAAAGAATTTTGTCGAATAAATGTATTTTATCCATTTTAAGAATATCTCTTTTCTAGTTCTTTTACTGAACTTTCTGTAAATACAACTTTTTTAAATTTAATAATGTCGTAGGCACTAAAATGATTGACATCTGTAACTTTAACGTTTGGGATATTTCTTGCTGATTTTTCAATTTTTTCTTTAGAATTTTTATCTAATATTAATAGTGAATTTGAAATTTCTAGTTTATTAATTATTGAACTCATTTCTTTAGTTTTTTTAATTTCAGAACTAAAGTCATTTAAAATTAATAAATTCTTATTATTATTTTTCTCTGTGATTAGTGATGCAACACTCAATTTTTTTTCATTTTTATTTAATTTTCTTTTTTTGTAGGCTAGTTCACCTTTTGGTCCGTGTGCTATACCACCACCAACAAAAATCGGAGCTTTTCTACTTGCGTGTCTAGCTCCACCAGTACCCTTTTGTGCATATATTTTTGATGTTGGACCCCTTACTTCATTTTGCTGCTTAGTTTTTGCATGTCTACCTTTATAATTTGCATTTGTTTTATAAAGCACGCTGCTAACGAGTTTATTGTTAACTTTTGCTGAGAAAATTTTATCTAGCACCTCAATGCTATCTTTTTTTCCATCAATACTTATTTTATCTAATTTCATTATTTTTTCTTTTTATCAGGTGTTTTTTTTGCTTGCTCGGCAGCGGCTAGTTTTTCAGTTATGGTCATTTTACTAATATTTTTTACTGAACCCTTAACCAATACTTCTGAATTTTTTGAACCCGGAATTGATCCTTTTAAATAAAGTAGTTCGTTTTCTAAATCTGTTTTAATAATTTCAATATTTTGCATAGTTCTTAATTTGTCACCCATATGACCAGCCATTTTCTTACCTTTGAAAACTTTTCCTGGATCTTGGCTATGACCTGTTGAACCATGTGCTCTGTGAGAGATAGATACTCCATGACTAGCTCTTAAACCTCCAAAATTGTGTCTTTTCATAGCACCTGCAAAACCTTTACCAATAGTTTTTGATCTTGTGTCTACAAATTTAGTATCCTTGAAAATTTCCAAACCGAACTCATTGCCTTCTTTGTATACAGAGGTGTCATTTACCCTAAATTCTTTCAATTTCTTCTTTGCTTCAGTATTTTTTTTAGCAAAAAAACCTTTCATGGCTTTTGTTAGCTTCGAATTTTTAATCTTACCATAGCCAAGCTGCACTGCTTTATATCCTCGGTTTTCTTCTTCAATAACTTGAATAACTCTAGCCTTCTCAACTTTTAAAACTGTAACCGGCACTATCTGACCAGATTTATAGAATTCTCTAGTCATTCCAATTTTTTTACCTATTAAAGCTATTTCACTCATAATTAAATTTTTATTTCCACATCTACACCAGAAGCTAAATCTAATTTCATTAATGCTTCTACTGTTTGAGGTGTTGGTTCAATAATATCTATTAATCTTTTGTGCGTTCTAGTCTCAAATTGTTCTCTACTTTTTTTATCAATATGAGGAGATCTTAGTACAGTATATCTCTCTATTCTTGTTGGTAGAGGAATTGGTCCTTTAATTGTAGCACCAGTTCTTTTTACTGTATTTACTATTTCTTCAGTTGATGCATCTAATACTTTGTTATCGTAGGCTCTAAGTTTAATTCTAATATTCTGTTTTTCCATAATTACCCTGCGATCTTTTTAGTTACTTCGTCCTGAACATTTTGTGGGACTTTGGAATAATGATCAAAAAACATAGAATATTGGGCTCTACCTTGTGACATTGATCTTAAATTATTAATGTATCCAAACATATTTGCTAAAGGAACCATTGCTGTAATTACAGTTGCGTTACCTCTTTGCTCTTGAGTGCTAATCTGGCCTCTTCTACTGTTTAGATCTCCTATAACATCACCCATATAGTCTTCCGGTGTTACTACTTCAACTCTCATGACTGGTTCTAATAGCTTTAAACCACCTTTTGTGCACGCCTCTTTGAAACAAGCTCTACTAGCTAATTCAAAAGCTAATACACTTGAGTCAACGTCGTGATGAAGTCCATCTAAAATAGTTACCTTGTAATCTATCATCGGGAAACCAGCTAAAATTCCACCGTCTGATATAGTTTCAATTCCTTTTTCTACACCAGGTATGAATTCTTTAGGAATTGCTCCACCTTTTATTTTACTTTCTACTTCTCTACCTTTGCCAGCCTCTTGTGGCTCAACTAATAATTTAACTTTAGCAAATTGTCCTGCACCACCACTTTGTTTTTTATGAGTATATTCAACCTCAGATGCAGCTTCAATTGTTTCTCTATATGCAACTTGAGGAGCGCCAACATTAGCTTCAACTTTAAATTCTCTTTTCATTCTATCAACAATTATATCTAAGTGTAACTCACCCATACCTTTAATTATCGTTTGACCAGACTCTTCGTCAGAAGTTACTCTAAATGATGGGTCCTCTTTTGCTAATCTACCTAAAGCTTCACCCATTTTTTCTTGGTCGGCTTTTGTTTTTGGCTCTACTGCAATTTCGATAACTGGATCAGGGAATTCCATAGGTTCAAGTAAAACTGAATTTTCTTCATCACATAAAGTATGACCAGTAATGGTATTTTTTAATCCCGCTAAAGCAACTATATCTCCAGCATTAGCTTCTTTAATGTCTTCTCTAGAGTTAGCATGCATTAAAAGCATTCTTCCAACTCTTTCCTCTTTTTCTTTAGATGAATTAAAAACAGCAGTTCCTGTTTTAACTGTTCCTGAGTATATTCGTATAAAAGTTAAAGAACCTACAAATGGATCGTTAGCAACTTTAAATGCAAGAGCTGAAAAAGGGACATTGTCATCAAATTTCATCTCCATCTCGTCTTCAGACCCTAATTTGGTTCCTTTAATAGAACCAATATCAACTGGACTTGGTAAATAATGTACAACAGCATCAAGTAAAGGCTGTACACCCTTATTTTTAAAGGCTGAACCAGTTAAAACTGGTACAAAACTAAAATTTAAAGTTCCACTTCTAATACATCTAATTAAATCCTCTTCTTTGATTTCGTCTCCATTTAAATAAGCTTCCATAAGCTTTTCATCTTGCTCAACCGCTGTTTCAACTAATTCTGTTCTATATTTTTCTGAAATTTCTTTAAGATCTTCAGGGATATCTTTGTACTCCCACTCTGCTCCTAGTGCCTCGTTTTTCCATACTTGTGCTTTCATTTTAACTAAATCAACAACACCTGTTAGAGACGCTTCTGCTCCTATTGGAACCTGAAGAACTAAAGGTTTTGCACCTAATCTATCTCTAATCATATCTACGCATCTAAAGAAATCAGCACCAGTTCTGTCTAGTTTATTAACAAAACAAATTCGAGGAACTTTATATTTATCTGCTTGTCTCCATACAGTTTCTGATTGTGGCTCTACACCTGCTACACCGTCAAATACTGCAACTGCTCCATCTAATACTTTAAGTGATCTTTCAACTTCGATTGTAAAATCTACGTGACCTGGAGTATCAATTATATTAATTCTATGATCATTCCAAAAACAAGTAGTTGCAGCTGATGTAATGGTAATTCCTCTTTCTTGTTCTTGCTCCATCCAATCCATTGTTGCAGCGCCATCATGAACTTCACCGATTTTATGGCTTTTGCCTGTGTAATATAAAACTCTTTCAGTAGTAGTTGTCTTACCAGCATCTATGTGGGCCATAATCCCAATATTTCTATATTTGTCTAAAGTATGAGTTCTAGCCATAATTTTTTACCACCTAAAATGTGCAAAAGCTTTATTAGACTCTGCCATCTTATGAACATCCTCTCTTTTTTTGACTGCAGCACCTTTTTTTTCATATGCATCGTAAAGTTCATTAAAAATTTTATCTGACATATGTTTATCTTTTCTTTTTCTTGCTGAATCTACTAACCATCTAATTGCTAATGCTTGTGCTCTTTTACTTTTTACCTCAACAGGTACTTGATAAGTTGCACCACCAACTCTTCTTGATCTAACTTCTACTGTTGGCTTAATATTATTAATAGCTTCATTAAAAATATTAATTGGCTCATCTTTACTTTTCGTTTTTATTTTATCGATTGCATCATAAACAATTTTAGCAGCAACACCCCTTTTGCCATCATACATAATATTGTTTATTAGTTTTGGAATTATTGTTGAGTTAAATTTTGGATCTGGAACAACATTTTTTTTAGGTTGAGTTTTTTTTCTAGACATTACTTACCTTTTTTTGTTCCGTACAAAGATCTTCTTTGTTTTCTGTTAGCAACACCTTGAGTATCAAGATTACCTCTGAGTATATGATACCTAACACCTGGTAAATCTTTTACCCTTCCGCCTCTAATTAGAACTACAGAGTGTTCTTGTAAATTATGACCTTCACCTGGAATGTATGCTGTAACTTCAAAACCATTTGATAGTCTTACTCTTGCGACTTTTCTTAAAGCTGAATTAGGCTTCTTTGGAGTTGTCGTATAAACTTTAACACAAACACCTCTCTTCAAAGGTTGCTTCTGTAAAGCAGGAACTTTGTTCCTTGATACTTGTTTCACTCTTTTTTTTCTTAACAATTGGTTAATTGTTGGCATAAATTTTTAAAAATTAATTAATTTATTTTTAGATGAAAATAACTGACAGGTTATTTTGTGGCAGCGTTTAGTACTGTTAGAAGCACTACATTCCAACCAAAAACATCGCCAAATTACTTATTAATTGACTATTGTCAAACTAAAAGTTCAAGTATTAGGCGACTTTTTTACTGATTTGCTTGCGTTTCAGAAGGTTCTGAGCTCTCAATTTTTTCTTGTTCTGATAAAAACTCATTATCATCCTTAAGAGCTTTTTTGTTCCAATTATTTTTAATATTTCCAGTTCCAGCAGGTACCAATCTACCAACGATAACATTCTCTTTAAGACCGTTTAATGGATCAACTTTACCTTTAATAGCTGCATCAGTTAATACTCTTGTAGTTTCTTGGAATGATGCTGCAGAAATAAATGATTCAGTTTGTAATGATGCTTTAGTGATACCCATCAATACTCTTTCACCAACAGCTGGATTCTTGCCATCTGCAACTAATTTTTCATTTGTATTTTCAAATTTAATTCTATCTACAATTTCACCCGGTAAATATGATGAATCTCCAGACACTTTAACCTCAACTTTTTTCAACATTTGTCTTAAAATAGTTTCAATGTGTTTATCATTAATGATTACACCTTGTAATCTGTAGACTTCTTGAACTTGATTGACAAAATATTCAGTTAATTCTTTTATTCCTAATATTCTTAATATGTCATGAGGTAATGGCTGACCATCAAGGAGATATTCACCTTTTTGAATTTTTTCACCAGGATTAAAGTTAATGTGCTTACCTTTTGGTATTAAGTAATTTGAAGGTTCTGCTCCATCTTCTGGTACTATTGAAACTCTTTGCTTACCTCTAACTTCCTTACCAAAAACTACTTGACCATCATTTTCGGCAATAATTGCACTGTCTTTAGCTTTTCTTGCTTCAAATAATTCTGCAACTCTTGGGAGACCACCGGTGATATCTTTTGTTTTAGTAGTCTCTTTAGGTAATCTTGCAATAACATCTCCTGCAAAAACTTTTTGTCCATCTTTTACAGATAAAATTGAATCTGGAACCAAATAGTATCTTGCTTCATTATCATCTGCTTTTTTAATTACGTTTCCTTTTTCATCTCTTAAAGTAATTCTTGGTTTTAAATCAGTACTTTTTGACTGACCTCTCCAGTCAATTACAGATTTAGATGAAATGCCTGTTGCGTCGTCAGTAGTTTCTTGGATAGAAACACCATCAATCAAATCAACAAAACTAGCTTCACCACTTTTCTCAGCTATGACTGGTGTTGTGTATGGATCCCATTCACATATTTTTGTATTTGCTTTAACTTTATCACCATTGTTAAAAAATAATCTTGAACCATAAGCAACTTTGTAAACTGCTATTTGAACTCCATTGTCATCCTCAATAGAAAGCTGTGTATTTCTACCCATTACAATTAAATTTTTTTTAGAGTCTTCAAGAATATTTGAATTTAAAATTTTTAGTGTTCCGTCACTCTTAGTTACAATTTGAGAATCTTGTTTAACAGATGCTGTACCACCAACATGGAAAGTTCTCATTGTTAACTGAGTTCCAGGTTCACCAATAGATTGAGCAGAAATCATACCAATTGCTTCGCCCACATGCACCATTTTACCTCTAGATAGATCTCTTCCGTAAGAAGTTGCACAAACACCCTCTTTAGATCCACAAGTCATTACAGAATAAACCTTAATTACTTTTACTCCAGCTGCATCGATTTTATCGCAGCCTGCCTCATTAATCATTTCTTCTTTTTTAATAATTACTTCACCTGTTAAAGGGTGCTTAACTTCATCGAAAGTAACTCTTCCTAAAGCTCTTTCTGATAAACTAACTACAACGTTTCCACCCTCTAAAATTTCAGATAATTCAATGAAACCTGGTTTCTTACAGTCACAAATTTTTTTAGTTACAGTTAAATCCTGTGCAACATCACAAAGTCTTCTCGTTAAATAACCAGAACTCGCAGTTTTAAGAGCTGTGTCAGCAAGACCTTTTCTTGCTCCGTGAGTTGAATTAAAATATTCTAAAGCTGTTAAACCTTCTTTAAAGTTAGAAGTAATTGGACTTTCAATAATTTCTCCAGATGGTTTAGCAATTAGACCACGCATTCCAGCTAATTGCTTCATTTGGGCAGCAGAACCTCTTGCACCACTATCAGCCATCATAAATACTGAATTGATTTTTAATCCCTCTGATGTTTTCTCAGTAGCAGAAATACCTTTCATCATTTCACCAGCTACTTTATCTGTACACTTTGACCATGCATCAACAACCTTGTTGTATTTTTCACCTCTGGTGATTAAACCTTCTGCGTACTGTGTTTCATAGTCAGCTATTAATTTTTTAGTATCATCAATTAATTGGGTTTTGCTCTCTGGAATTACTAAATCATCTTTTCCAAATGATATTCCAGCTTTAAATGCATGCTTAAATCCTAAATCTTTTAACTTATCACAAAATATAACTGTAGTTTTTTGACCACAAAATCTAAATACAATATCAATAATTTCTGAAACTACTTTCTTAGGTAACAATCTATCTATTAAAGAAAATTTAATGTTACTATTTTTTGGTAATAAATTTGCTAATAAAAATCTTCCAGCAGTTGATGTATATTTTTCAAATTTTTTATTTCCTTTATCATCAACAGTTTCAAATCTAGATATAATTGTGCTATGTACTTTTATCTGACCTGAAGATAATGCAAATTCAATTTGATCAGAATCAACAAAATAACCAGCGGGTTTATCAGTAACAGGCTCCTGAGAAAGATAATAAATTCCTAAAATCATATCCTGACTTGGAACGATAATAGGTTTACCGTTCGATGGAGAAAGAATATTATTAGTTGATAACATTAATATTCTTGCCTCTAATTGAGCCTCTAAACTCAAAGGTACGTGTACTGCCATTTGGTCACCATCAAAATCAGCATTAAATGCTGCACATGTTAGTGGGTGAAGTTCAATTGCATCTCCCTCAATTAACTTTGGTTCAAATGCTTGTACACCAAGTCTAT
Organism: uncultured Pelagibacteraceae bacterium; assembly: GCA_902599995.1. GTDB lineage: Bacteria > Pseudomonadota > Alphaproteobacteria > Pelagibacterales > Pelagibacteraceae > Pelagibacter. The sequence goes on along the minus strand of CACKHN010000004.1, from coordinate 103,164 downwards.
GAAGTGTTGGTGCTCTATTTAGTAATACCGGGTGTTCTCTTACAATTAACTCAAGTGCATCCCAAACTGCATTTGTCTCTTTTTCAACAAGTTTTTTAGCCTGTTTAATTGTAGATGCTAAGCCTAATTTGTTTAATCTTGCATATAAAAATGGTTTAAATAATTCTAAAGCCATTTTTTTAGGTAAACCACATTCATGAAGTTTTAAATCTGGACCAACAACGATTACAGATCTACCAGAATAATCTACACGTTTTCCTAATAAGTTTTGTCTAAATCTACCTTGCTTACCTTTAAGCATTTCAGCAAGTGATTTAAGAGGTCTTTTACCTGTACCAGTAATTACTCTTCCTCTTCTTCCATTATCAAATAATGCATCAACAGACTCTTGAAGCATTCTTTTTTCGTTTCGAACAATAATATCTGGAGCTTTAAGATCCATTAATCTTTTCAATCTATTATTTCTGTTAATTACTCTTCTATAGAGATCATTCAGATCTGACGTTGCAAATCTACCACCATCTAATGGAACTAGAGGTCTCAATTCAGGTGGAATTACGGGTACAACTGTCATAATCATCCACTCTGGTTTTTGACCAGTTTCAATAAATGACTCTACCAGTTTTAACCTTTTAATAGCTCTTTCTTCATTAACTTTCGATTTTGTTTCTTTAATAAAATTAACTAAATTTTTTCGTTCTTGCTCCAAATCCAAATTCTTAAGCATTTCAAGAACAGCTTCAGCTCCAATGCCTGCTGTAAACGACTCTTCACCAAACTCATCTTGATATTTTGCTAATTCTTCCTCATTCAACAATTGATTTTTTTGTAATCCGGTTAAACCAGGTTCGATTACTATAAAATTCTCAAAATAAAGAACTCTTTCAATTTCTTTTAGCTTCATATCTACAGCTAGTGCAATTCTACTAGGCAATGATTTTAAAAACCATATGTGTGCTACTGGTGTAGCAAGATTAATATGGCCCATTCTCTCTCTTCTCACATTTGATTTTGTAACCTCAACACCACATTTCTCACAAATAATTCCTCTAAACTTCATTCGTTTGTATTTTCCACACAAACACTCGTAATCTTTTATAGGGCCAAAAATTCTTGCACAAAATAGACCATCTTTTTCAGGTCTGAAAGTTCTATAATTTATAGTTTCAGGTTTTTTAATTTCACCATATGTCCATGATTTAATTTTTTCAGGGCTAGCTAAAGAAATTTTAATGCTATTAAAATTTTGAGCTTCAGATATCTCAGTATTTTTAAATAGATCTGTTAATTCTTTTTTCATTTAATTTAGCTCCACATTTAATGCTAAAGATTTAATTTCCTTAACTAATACATTGAAAGACTCCGGGATACCTGACTCAAAGTTCTCTTCACCTTTAACGATTGTTTCGTATACTTTAACTCTACCAGCAACATCATCTGATTTTACAGTTAAAATTTCTTGAAGGGTATATGAAGCACCGTATGCTTCTAAAGCCCAAACCTCCATCTCACCAAATCTTTGTCCACCAAGTTGTGCTTTTCCTCCGAGTGGTTGCTGAGTAACTAGACTGTAAGGTCCCGTTGATCTTGCATGAATCTTATCCTCAACCAAATGATGAAGTTTTAACATGTAGATAATGCCCACTGTTACTGGTCTATCAAACATTTCACCAGTTCTTCCATCCCATAAATATGTTTGACCAGAACCTGGAAGTTTTGCTAGTTCCAGCATTTCTGTAACATTTTTTTCTTTGGCTCCATCAAATACTGGAGTGGAAATTGCTATTCCATTTTGTAAATTTTCACACAAATCTTTAAATTCAGTTTTATTCAATTTGTCTACCTTATCATTAAAGATTTCTTCACCATAAACAGACTTCAAAAAATTTGCTATTTTTTCAGTTTTTTCAATTTTTTTACTATTTTCATTAACTAATTTTTTAACCTCTTCACCAAACTCTTTGCATGCCCAACCTAAGTGAGTTTCTAAAATTTGACCTACATTCATTCTACTAGGAACTCCGAGAGGATTGAGCACAATATCGACAGGCCTACCATCTTCTCGATATGGCATGTCTTCAACAGGTACAATTTTACTGACAACACCTTTGTTTCCATGTCTACCTGACATTTTATCTCCTGGTCTCAATCTTCTTTTGATCGCAACAAAAACTTTTACCATTTTCATAACGCTAGGGAGTAAATCGTCCCCACTTCTTATTTTGAGAACTTTATCTTCAAATCTTTCTGTAATATCTTGTTTGGCTTTATTATATTGCTCTTTTAGTTGTAAAAGAGTTGTTTCATTTGCTTCATTTCCATTTAAAATTTTAAATACTTCATTAATTGGAAGACTATTGATAGCTTCAAAATCTAGTTTAATACCTTCTGCTAAATCTTTAACTTTTTTAGTTAGTGACGTGCCAGATAAAATCTGAGCTGCTCTTTGTTTAATACTTCTCTCTAAAATTTCTTCCTCAACTATTTTATCCTGTTGAACCTCCTCAATTTCAGCTCTTTCAATAGTTATAGATCTTTCGTCTTTTTCAATGCCGTGCCTATTAAAAACTCTTACATCAACAACTGTTCCGCTGCTGCCTCTAGACATTCTTAAGGATGTATCAGTTACATCTATTGCCTTTTCACCAAAAATCGACCTTAATAATTTTTCTTCAGGACCTGATGCAGAATCGCCTTTTGGAGTGACTTTTCCAACTAAAATATCTCCTGCATTTACTTCGGCACCTATATAAACCACACCAGACTCATCTAAATTTTTTAACGCTTCTTCATTTACGTTTGGAATATCTCTTGTTATTTCCTCCTCTCCAAGTTTAGTATCTCTTGCCATAATCTCATATTCTTCAATGTGCACAGAAGTAAATACGTCATCGGTCACACATCTTTCTGAAATCAAAATAGAGTCTTCAAAGTTATATCCTTGCCAAGGCATAAAAGCTACGGTTACATTTTTTCCCAAAGCTAACTCACCTAATTTAGTTGAAGGCCCATCAGCAATTATGTCACCTGATTTAACTTTATCTCCAACTCTAACTAAAGGTCTTTGATTGATACAAGTATTTTGATTTGATCGCTTAAATTTTTGTAGGTTATAAATGTCAACTCCTGACTCACTAAAATCTGTTTCTTCGGTCACTTTAATTACAATTCTTTTACCATCTATTTTATCAACTACCCCTTCTCTTTTGGCAACTATAGTTACTCCTGAATCGAGTGCAACATCACTTTCAATACCTGTTCCAACAAGAGGTGACTCTGGTTTTAACAATGGAACAGCCTGCCTCATCATATTAGAACCCATCAGAGCCCTGTTGGCATCATCATTTTCTAAAAAAGGAATTAAAGATGCTGCAACTGAAACTAGTTGTTTGGGAGATACATCGATATAATCAATTGTATCCGGTTTTGATAATAGAAAGTTTAAATTTTGCCTACATGAAACTAAATCTTCAACAATTTTTCCATTCTTATCAAGTTTAGTATTTGCTTGTGCAATAGTATACTTAGTTTCTTCCATTGCTGAGAGATATTCAACTTTATCTTGAACAATACCGTCTTTTACTTTTTTATATGGACTTTCTATAAATCCATACTTATTAATTTTTGCATATGTAGATAAACTGTTGATTAATCCGATGTTAGGGCCTTCAGGAGTTTCTATCGGACAAATTCTACCATAATGAGTTGGGTGCACATCTCGAACTTCAAACCCTGCTCTTTCACGTGTAAGACCACCTGGCCCAAGTGCAGATACTCTTCTCTTATGAGTTATTTCAGAAAGTGGATTTGTTTGATCCATAAACTGAGAAAGTTGAGAACTTGCAAAAAAATCTTTTAAAGAAACAGTTAAAGGTTTAGCATTAATTAAATCTTGAGGCATTGCAGACTCAACATCTAAAGTTGTCATCTTCTCTTTAATTGCTCTTTCCATTCTATAAACACCAATACGCGCTTGATTTTCAACAAGCTCACCTACTGAACGAACTCTTCTGTTTCCAAGATGGTCAATATCATCAACTTCATCTTTACCATCTCTTAATTCCAACATCTTATGAACAATAGCAATAATGTCATCATTTCTTAGTATTGTAATTTTATCTGAACATTCTTGATTTAATCTAGAGTTCATTTTAACCCTTCCAACGTCAGATAAATCATATCTATCTGAACTGAAGAATAAATTATTAAATATTTGTGAAGCAATTTCTATAGTTGGTGGTTCACCAGGCCTTAACATTTTATAAATTTCAGTTATTGCTTCATCTTTAGAATTATTTTTGTCATTTAAAATCGTAGTTAGCAAATAAGGACCTTTGTTGATCGAGTTGGTAACAGATATTTGGAGAGAATGAATATTAGCGTCAAGAATTTGCTGTATAAAGGTATTATTTAATTCAGTTCCAATTTTAAATATTCTCTCTTCCCCATCGTTTACTTTAATGTCTCTATGTAAAATTTTTCCAAATAAAGATTCACTAGAAACTAAAATATCCTTAAGTCCATCATTTGCTAATTTTTTAGCATTTAAAAAATTAACTTTTTCTCCTAATTTTATTACAACCTTACCAGATTTTGCATCTATTACTTCTTCTGAGAAATTTTTTGCTTTATAGTTTTCAGGATTAAATTTTGTTTTCCATTTTTCTGTTTTAGTATCGTAAGTATATTCTTCGTTCTCATAAAATTCATCTGCTATTTCTGCTTTAGTGTATCCAAGTGCTAATAATAAAGTCGAAGCAAAAATTTTCTTTTTTCTATCTATTTTAAAATATAAAAAATCTTTAACATCATATTCAAAATCTAACCAAGATCCTCTGTTTGGTATTACTCGACAATTAAATAATAGTTTACCACTTGCATGGGTTTTGCCTTTGTCATGATCAAAAAAAACACCGGGGCTCCTATGCATCTGATTTACTACAACTCGTTGGACACCGTTAGTAATAAATGTACCACTATTTGTCATCATTGGAACTTCACCCATATAAACCTCTTGTTCTTTAGCTGACAAAATATCTTTTGTATTATTTTCTTGATCTATTTCATAAACCACCAATCTTAAAGTACATTTCAATGCTGATGAATAAGTGAGTCCTCTTGTGATACATTCTTCAACATCAAATTTCGGTTTTTCCAATCTATAGGAAACATATTCTAATGTTGCTTTGTCATTTAAGTCTTCAATAGGAAATATACTTTTAAAAACCCTATCAAAGCCTTTTGTTAAATCAGCTGATGCTGAAATGAATTCAGTTAATTCTCTATATGAATTTTTTTGAACTTCTATTAAATTTGGTATTGATAAACTTTCTTTTAGTTTTCCAAAACTTTTTCTTATGTTTTTCTTTTCAGTAAAGGATAATTGCATCTATATTTATTAATACTGATCAAAAAAATCAGTATTTGAATTCTTTCTTATTAATTTATTTAAGTTCTACTTTAGCGCCTGCAGCTTCTAACTTCGCTTTGATCTCCTCAGCTTCTTTTTTGTTCACACCAGATTTCACTTCTTTTGGTGCTCCCTCTACTAGATCTTTAGCTTCTTTTAATCCTAATGAAGTAGCTGCTCTTACTTCTTTAATGACGTTAATTTTTTTATCACCTGCAGAAACAAGCATAATAGTAAAATCATCTTTTTCTTCTGCTGGTGCTGCGCCACCTGCTGCTGCTGGAGCTGGTGCGGCCATTGGAGTTACACCCCATTTTTCTTCTAATTGTTTTGAAAGTTCAGCTGCTTCTGCAACTGTTAAACTTGAAAGATCTTCAATAATTTTGTTAAGGTCAGGCATATCAATTACTCTTTGGGTTGTGTTTCAGAATTTTCTGCGGTCAAACTACTCATTTTTTCCGAATGTGCAAGCAAAATGCTAATTAATTTAGATGCGGGTGCGTTTAAAATACCTACAATATTTGCCCTAGCTTCATCTAAAGTAGGTAAACTTGCTACATTTTGGACACCAGCCTGATCTAGGACTTCATTATCCATTATGCCGCCAATTAATTTTAAATTTTCATTATCTTTAGCAAATTTTGAGAGAATCCTTGCTGATATAATTGGATCTTCACCAAAAGCAACAGCTGTTGGACCAGTAAACAAATCGGTCAAATCTTTGCACTTGGTTTTTTCTAAAGCAAGTTTGGTAATTCTATTTTTTGTGACTTTAAATACAATTCCATGTTCTCTCATTTTTGATCTTAAATCGTCTAATTGATCCATTGTTAAACCTTGATAATGAGTAACCATAACAGCTTTGCTGTTCTCAAATTTTTTACTCATTTCTTCAATATAATTTTTCTTTTGCTCTTTATTCATCATAACTAAATCGACTTACCTAATTTAACTTTATAAGAAACACCCATTGTTGATGTTGCAAAAACATTTTTTATCAAATCTCCTTTTAAAGTATTGTTTGATTTTTCTTTTTCTAAAGTCTCTAATATAGCGTTGTAATTTTTCATTAATTGCTCGTCACTGAAAGATTTTTTACCAACGCTTACACCAATATTACCATCTTTATCGTTTCTTATTTCAACCTGACCTGATTTTGCGTTCATTACAGCCTCTTTAATATTATCAGACACAGAACCAAGCTTTGGATTTGGCATTAATCCTTTTGGTCCTAAAACTTTACCTAATTTTGAAAGCTTAACCATCATACTAGGAGTACATATTAATTTTTCAAAATTTAATTCACCACTTTTAATTTTTTCAACAAATTCATCACTACCAACAATATCTGCCCCAGCATCTTTTGCTTCTTGAGATTTATTGTCTTCACAAACAACAGCAACTTTTACTTTTTTACCTGTACCGCCTGGTAAATTTACAACTGTTCTAATATTAACTTCACTTTTCTTTTGTTTGTTGTTTATTTGAAAACTTAAATCTAAAGACTCATCAAATTTGGTAGTACAATTTTTTTTAAGCTCAGGTATTAATTTTTCAAAAATCTCAGCACTGAGATCCTTTGTTTTTTCTGGTAACTTTTTAAATCTTTTTGAAGGCATTATTCTTTTACCTCTATGCCCATTGATCTTGCTGATCCTGCTATAATTTTTATTGCTTCATTGATATCGTGAGCATTAAGATCATTCATTTTTTCTTTTGCAATATCTTCTAGCTGTTTTTTTGAAATAGAGGCAACAATATTTCTTCCAGGTTCTTTTGATCCACCTTTAAGTTTAACTGCTTCTTTAATATAATAAGATGCAGGAGGTGATTTTATCTTAAAATCAAATTTTTTATCTTTGTATACTGTGATTTCAACAGGAACTGGCTTACCAGCCATTGATTTAGTTTTGTCATTGAAAGCTTTACAAAATTCCATGATGTTAACACCCCTTTGACCTAAAGCAGGACCTACTGGCGGAGCTGGGTTAGCTTGACCACCTTTAATTTGTAATTTTATAAATCCACTAATTTCTTTTGCCATTAACTTGCTTTCTCAATTTGGTTATATTCTAAATCTACCGGTGTTGGTCGTCCAAATATAGATACTGACACCTTAAGTCTAGACTTTTCTTCATCTATTTCCTCAATCATTCCACTAAATGAAGCAAAAGGACCGTCAACAACTTGAACTTTTTCACCAACACTGTATTCTATACCAGATTTTGGCTGAGCCACACCATCTTTTATCTGACCTAAAATCTTTTCTACTTCCTTGTCTGAGACAGGAACTGGAATACCTTTTGTGCCAAGGAAACCACTAACTCTTTTTATGCTCTTTATCATATGATATATATTATTATCCATTTCACTCTTAATTAATACATATCCAGGAAAGTATTTCTTTTTTCTTTGAATTCTTTTACCTCTTTTTACTTCAGTTACATCATGTGTTGGGACTACTATTTCCTCAAATTTTTCACTAATTTTTGCTTTATCTGCTTCCTCTTTAATAAGGGAGGCAACTTTATTTTCAAAACTAGAATGAGACTGAACAATGTACCAATTTTTCATTAAATGCTCACTTTAAGTAAAAGTTCTAAGAAAAATTTTAAAACCTGATCTAAAAGTAAAAAAAACAGAGACATCACCACTGCCATAGCAAATACCATTAAGGCACCCTGTAAAGTCTCTTTCCAAGTTGGCCAAGTAACTTTGAATGCCTCTTGTTTTACTTCTTGAATAAATTTAATCGGGTTTCTCATACTTTTATGCTCTAATTGGCAGGAGCGGAGGGACTCGAACCCTCAGCCTCCGGTTTTGGAGACCGGCGCTCTACCAATTGAGCTACACTCCTATTTATAGAGTTACTCTATAATTTTTGTTACTACTCCTGCTCCAACAGTTCTTCCTCCTTCACGAATAGCAAAATTTAGTTTTTCAGCCATTGCGATTGGTGTAATTAATTTCACTGTAAATTTAGCATCATCACCTGGCATAACCATTTCTGTTCCAGCCGGCAATTCTACCTCACCAGTTACATCTGTTGTTCTAAAATAAAATTGCGGTCTGTACTTAGTAAAGAAAGGGGTATGTCTACCACCTTCATCTTTTTTAAGCACATAAGCTTGAGCTTCAAATTTAGTATGGGGAGTAATTGAACCAGGCTTACAAAGAACTTGTCCTCTCTCAATGTCGGTTCTTTCTATACCTCTCAATAAAATTCCTACATTATCTCCAGCCTCACCAGAATCTAAAAGCTTTCTAAACATTTCGACACCAGTACAAACTGATTTTTTAGTCTCTCTTATTCCAACTATTTCAACTTCCTCACCAGTTTTAATCACACCCGACTCAACTCTTCCAGTTGCAACTGTTCCTCTTCCAGAAATTGAAAACACATCCTCAACTGGCATCAAGAAAGGTTTATCAACCTCTCTAGCTGGTTGTGGAATGTGTTCATCAACAGCTTTCATTAATTCTAAAATTGAATTTTTTCCAATTTCATCATCTCTTCCTTCAACAGCCGCCAAAGCAGACCCTTTAACGATTGGTGTTTTATCACCAGGATATTTATAAGAAGTTAAAAGCTCTTTAATTTCTTCTTCTACAAGTTCAATCATTTCTTTATCATCAACTTGATCAACTTTATTAAGATAAACAACAATTGCTGGGATACCAACTTGTCTACCTAAAAGAATATGTTCTCTAGTTTGTGGCATTGGACCGTCTGCAGCATTTACTACTAAAATCGCACCATCCATTTGAGCTGCACCTGTAATCATATTTTTAACATAATCAGCATGTCCTGGACAATCTACGTGAGCATAATGTCTTTTTTCAGTTTCATACTCAACGTGAGCAGTTGAAATTGTTATGCCTCTTTCTTTTTCCTCTGGTGCTTTATCAATTTGATCATAAGCGACTGCAGTTCCACCACCTGCTTGTGCTAATACATTTGTGATTGCAGCAGTAAGAGTTGTTTTACCATGATCGACATGACCAATAGTCCCAATGTTACAGTGGGGTTTATTTCTTACAAATTTTTCTTTTGACATTACTTTTTACCTCAGTTTATTTGTTTCATTACTAATTTTTTCTTGGAGCGGGTAAAGGGAATCGAACCCTTACATCCAGCTTGGAAGGCTAGCGTTCTACCATTGAACTACACCCGCACAACCCCAAGAGTAACACTCCATTGCCACTTAAAATTCTACTGAATGGTGGAGGGGGAAAGATTCGAACTTTCGAAGACCGAAGTCAACGGGTTTACAGCCCGCCCCATTTGACCGCTCTGGAACCCCTCCTTATGGGGAAGTGTCCCCTGTTCAATAAAGCTTTAAACAACATGCGTTTTATATATTTTATTTATGCAAATGCAACACGTGATTTAATAGGCAAATGTTAAAAAAAACGTGTAAAACTTATGATAATTTATGAACAAATCCTCTTTTTTTATAGTTGGTCAACATGCAGTTATAGAGGCTCTACGAAACCCAAAAAGAAGGGTTTTAAGAGTTTTTTTAACTGAAGAAGCCAAAAAAAATATTCATAGAAAAAATCAAAATAAAAATCTTCTAGAGGATGTAAAAGTTTATTTTAAATCAAAAAAAGAATTAGACAAATATTCCTCTAAAGAACAGTTAATGCACAATGGTTATGTCGCTGAGGTAGAACATCTAGATCAACCCGATCTTAAACGATTTATAAAAGACAAAAATAATCTCACATTTGTGTGCTTAGATGAAGTATCAGATCCAAGAAATATTGGTTCTTTAATTAGAAGCGCAGCATCATTTAAAATTGATGGATTAATAATAAAAGAAAGACATTTTCCAAGTGATAGTAAATTGATGTATAAATCTGCAAGTGGATGTATGGAATATTTAAATATATTTAAAGTTTCTAATATTAACTCGACACTAAAAAATTTAAGAGAAAAAAATTTTTGGGTTTATGGATTTGATTCGAGAGGTGAAAAAGATTTTACAGACATAAAATGGGATGGAAATAATATTTTACTATTTGGTTCAGAAGGTTTTGGTATGAGACAACATACCAGTAAATATACTGATTTCTTTGTTAAAATTAATATGAACAAAGATATTGAAAGTTTAAATATCTCAAATAGCGCTGCTATTGTGTTTCATCATTTAAGTTATTTAAAAAAAAAGAGTTGATTATTATATAAATAATTAATAATTATTGCGCATGCCCTTGTAGCTCAGTTGGTAGAGCAATTGATTTGTAATCAATAGGTCCGCGGTTCGAGTCCGTGCGGGGGCACCATTAAATTTTACCAAGCAGTAAGCTTCAAGCACTTATCTGCATCTTCAAGACGAACATAGCAACCCAAAAAAGACATTATTTTAAATGCAAAAAAACCACCAATCAAAACTAATGCTATTAATAGAATTGGATTGATTTTTTTCATGATTAAGTTTTTTTAACAACTGTTTGAAGATTAACTTCATTAATAACTTGTTTTGGTTCAACACTCACAACAATTAACTTAGGAGCTTCATCTAAAGTTATCATTTTAAAATATACTAAATTTAGTTTATATTTCATTTAATTTGTTTCTCTTCTTAATTGCTCAACTTTAATTTTTTTTTGTAAGCTTCGATTTTTGTCATAAAGCAAATTAAACTTAATTTTGTTATTAGTTTTAACGGTAATCGACTTCGCATTTCTTACTTCTAGATTATCAGCAACCGCACTTATGGGCCTTTTAACTGGGTTTAAATTAGTGATAGTAATTTTTGATTTATCATTAACAATTTTTCCTTTCCATCTTCTTGGTCTAAATGGGCTTATTGGAGAAATTGATAATTTTTTTGAATTCAAACTTAATATAGGACCGTGCACTGATAAATTGTAAGCAGTGCTGCCTGCAGGTGTTGACACTAAAACTCCATCAGAAACTAGGTTTTTGATTATTAGCCTTGAACCTTGTTTAATTGATAACGAAGCAGCCTGCCTGCTTTGTCGAAGAACAGATACTTCATTAATAGCTATTGATTTTTTTGATTTATTATTCTTGTTTTTAACTGTCATTTCTAAAGGAGAAATTGAAATCATATTAGCTTTTGTTAAATTTTTAATAATATTTTTTGAAGAAAATATATTCATTAGAAAACCATAATTTCCTGAATTAATTCCATAAAATTGCTTTTTAGAACTCTTATTTTTTTTAAGTGTTTGAAGCATAAAACCATCGCCACCAATGACAATTACAAGATTTGATTTTTTAAATTCAGTAGCTTCAATCTTTTTGGATAGTATATTTTTAATTTTTAAAGATTTTTTATTTTTATCAGAAATTATTTGAGGTTTACTCACTTAATGGTGCCCTCGGCCAGACTCGAACTGGCACTCCGCAAGCGGCAAGGATTTTAAGTCCTTTGTGTCTACCAATTTCACCACGAGGGCATTAATGAATTTCATGAGTGTTTATGCTAATATTTATAATTGAACAAGTCTAATAAGTAAAATTTTTTTATTTTATCTCTCTATGTCCAAGTTATGTCCAAGTTCTCCCATATTATCCTATAACAAAACCCAGAACCACGATCCCTAAAAGTTTTTTCATTTTAATTATCTAAGGGAAGAACTCTAACTTGTTCACCATAAACAATACTAACTTTATCTCCTATTTTAAATATTGCTTTTTTTTCTTTGTCGGCACCTTGAACTAATCCAATAGGTTTTGTTTCTCCATTTATTTTAATAGTATATTGAAAGCCATTATGCTCACCAAGTTTCACAGTTGAATAATATCCTGCAACACCTCCAATTGTTGATCCTACAATAACAGCGATTTCTTGTCCCTTTCCACTACCAACATCTTGTCCAGCTATGCCTCCGATTAAGCCACCAATAGTTGCTGCTATTTCTGATGGATCTCCTTTAATTTTAACTGGGACAACATCTATTATTTTTCCAGTATCTGTATTTAAAACTACTTGTGCATCATCCTTGCTAACGTTGTAAGGATTGGATGAACATGAATAAATAAAAGTTGTTAAAGATAAAATGACTATAATTTTTTTAATTATTGCCATAAATAACTTTTTTTAATGCTTCTATTTCTTTTGACAGTTCTTTATCTAAAGGAATATCAAAATTAAATTCTAACAATGTCTCTCTATTTTTTTTTATCTTTGACCATTTAATTGGACCTAATAAAACTTTAAAAGTCTGTTTTTGAATACCTTTTCTAGGTAACTTAAAGTCAGAAAACCATTTATCAACTTCAAATCCCTCTCTATCTAAAAATTTAATATCATATGACCCTATTATTTGTTCACTACAATTATTTTGAAGTCTAACTACAAATGGAGTTTCATTAAGTAAACCCATAGTAGAAACAGAGTCAAAAATACTTCTCTTAGATTTTATATCAATAATTTTGATACAATTTATTAATTCATTTTCTTGACTAGATTTTTCAAAATTCCATTTGAGAGTTTTTGCAAAACTAAAGTTAGTAAATAGAATGGATAAAAATAAAGAATAAATTATTATTTTCATGAACCAAGACTACCAAATCCTGAACCATGAGTCTAACTACTAAAATCTATCTCTCTATGTCCAAGTTATGTCCAAGTCTGCTCAAATTAATTATGTCTTTTTTTCTAATATTAATTTTAAGCTAATTTAAAGTTCTGTGATTTTATAGGATGTTTAGACTACCTTGGACTACTATAGACTGACTTTAACTTCTATCCCTCGGCTTTTAAGTCCTTTGTGTCTACCAATTTCAACACGAGAGCATTAATGAATTTCATGAGTGTTTATGTCAATATTTATAATTGAACAAGAGGAATAAGTAAATTTTTTTTATTTTATCTCTATAGTTTCTAGTTTGTTTCTAGTTGTCCTATAAAATCCTATAATCCAAAACCAAAATCTCCAAAAGTTTTTTCAAATTATTCATTTTGGACTTATTCCATTTGTTTGATTAAACTTAAAGTAAACTATATCAGGATTAATTATAATTTTTTATCATTTAGCTTAGTCATAGCTTTTCCAGGGGCGAAAGTATAATCATTGTCATCCATTAATTTTCCACTTCCATCATAAAGTTTCCAATTAAATTTTATTTTATCTTTCTGATTCTTTCCTAATTTTAAAATAGTCAATTCTATTTTCCTTGGCTTGCCACCAGAAGAACCTTTAAATGATCTAGTCTCGCCTTCTTTCCAGATCCCTAAAGGAAATTTACATCCATTTTCTATTATTCTTCCTCCACGTCTACTATCCCAAACTCTACCTATACACTGTCCATCATTAGTGACTGTAAATAACTGTGTTTTTAATCCGCTTTGGCCTTTTCTTGTTCTTTTATAAACCTTTATTGTTTTTCCAGTTTGAGGATTTTTCCAATTCTCAGGTCCAACAATTTTTTTTCTTTTCTTTTCTCCAAATACCAAATTAGCATTTGTAAATTTAATTTCAGTATCTTTTCTTATTTCACCACCAGTAAAAAGCTCTAAAGGAATAAATCTTCCATCAGCTGATACTGGAATAATCCACAACAAACCCAGAACTACGATCCCTAAAAATTTTTTCATTAGTTTATATATTCTTTAATTATAGATCCAATTGTTGGCATAGACCTTAATCCGTGGCCTCCATCAATAATATGCAACTTAACTTGTAGTTTTTTCTTTTTAAGTAAATCATAATAATATTTTGAAACTCCTGGAGCCGTATTTTTATCATCTTTTCCAACAATTAATATATTGAGAGATTTTAAATCTATATCTTTATAATTGAAACTTGGTGAGTTTTTTTTTAATTCTTTCAATTGAGATTTGGTTTCCCATTTTTTACCGTTGCTTAGTTTTTTTCTAATTTCCCAGTCACACGGGCAAGAGATCAAAATATTTATATCAACTAATCCTGGTACTTTTCCATGAATAGTACCTCCCTGATAAGCTCCTCCGGAATGACCAATTAAAATTAGTTTTTTTGGTTTATAATATTTTCTAAGATTTTGTAATGCAGGTGCTAGTATTTGAAAATTTTTCCAATCATAATTTACTATTGTACTCTTTATAGCGTTACGAGGTCCTGATGAATATCTATCCTCTTCACTACTGCCTCTTTCTCTAATAAAGTAACCAGGTCTTGCAAAAAGAAAAATATTGTTATTATCGTTTATTAATTCTTTTGCAAATCTAATTTGACTTTTTTTGGGTATTCCTGGTCTTGGAGAAGTAGGACTACCGTCACCATGAAGAAATACTATTAGGTTTTTTTTACCCTTTTCAATCTTTCCTAAATTTAAAATTGCTATACATTTGTTTTTACCTGCTGATATATATTTTATGAAATCCTCTTTTTCACAAGCGTTAGAGTTTCCACTCAACAGCAAACCTAGAACCACGATCCCTAAAAGTTTTTTCATATAATAAACTATAATTTTTTATCTTTTTAAGTACAAGTTTAGTACAAGTCTACACAAATTAATTAACCTTTATTTTCTAATATTAATTGAGAGCTAAATTTAATTTATATGATTTTATAGGATATTAAAGACTAACTTGTACTACCACGGACTGACTCACTCGAGTCAAAATTTAAATATTCACGACTTGATTACATAACTTTGAGAACTGCTATTGAAGGAGTAAATTCAAAAATAATAAAAAATAATTTTAACTCTTTATCATATTTAATGTCTCTTATTCTTTTGGCATGAAAATATATTCTGTCGTCTTTTAAGATTTTATCAAAACTATCATTCAATTCATAGGTATAAAGTGATCCAGCTCTTAATGATGAAACATACATGTATTTTTTTTTATGTGGACTGTGTTTTTCGGAAAGATATTCTAATTGACTAATACCTATTGCTGGTGTGTACCACTTAAATGGTTCTACAAACCCATATTTTGAATGAGATTTTAACAAAGTATCTGGACCTACATAATTAACACCATATGAAGCTATTGCCCAACCGTAGTTAGGTATATCTCCATTATTTTTATCAAGGTAATTTATATTTATTTCATCTCCTCCTTTTGGTCCATGTTCAGTATTAATTATTATATTTTCCTCATTCAAGTATTTAAGCCCCTGTGGGTTTCTGTGCCCAATGGAAATAAATTCAAAATTGCTTGTATCTTTATCTACAGCAATAATTTTTCCAAGAGTATTTTCCAGACTTTGTGCAGCAGGCCACATATTCTGAAAACCTATTGAGAATAATATTTTATTATCTTTAAATTTTTCAAGGCGACCACCAGAATATACATTATAATCACCCCAGTAATGATCTGTAATAAAAAAATCTTTAAAAACTAGTTTTTCAAAACTTAGGTCTGCTTGATATGCATTTATAGTAATACCTCTATCATTTTCAGATAACATCGATATATAAATCTTATTATCCTCGTAGTAGATATCTCTTATTCCAATTAATCTTGAGTTCGTTTCACTCAAAACTTCTTTTATATTGTTTTGTATGATTGATTGATTTAATTTTTCGTTAACTATGTTTTTTTTCTCAAAGAAAATAGTTTCAGCCTCTCCTGAAATTACAATAACCTTATCATTTATAATTTCAAAGTGATGAGCTCTTCTAGAATTTTCCTCTCCGTGCCATCCAAGACTCAAATCAAGTCTTTTAAATGGTAAAAAAAATTCCTTCAACTCATACTTTTCTTTATGTTTTTGAGATATAAAAATTTCAGTATTAAAAAGATTTCCATTTAAACCTTGTTCATATTTATCAACTTGAGTTTTATAAAATTTATTTCTTTCTTTTAAATGAGGCACTATAAAAACAACATCTCTAACTTTTTGATATACTGGTGTTGGAATAATATTTTTGAAAAAGAGTATTAATTTATTTTGCTTGTCATGACCACCACTCACAGCCATCCATGCTAGTATGAAAGATAGAAGACCTAAAAATATAAAAAATAGAATAATACTTTTTAATTTGTTATTTATTAAAAGACCTAATAATTTTTTCATATCTTATAAATTTAGTTAATACAATTTGTATATAACATAAAGTTCATCATAATAAACTTTTGTAAAGTTCAATTCATGTCCTGTTTCAGTTAAGAAATATTTATACTTTGGATATTTATTTTTTAAATGTACAATTTTGTCATCATTGATACTTAAGTAACGTCTTCTGATATCACTATTTAAAAATGGTGAAAAATTTAAGTGTAATTGTTTGTGATCTACGTCAATTAAATCATTTAATCGCTCTGAAATTATACTTGCTGCTAATCTTGAACCTAGAGCTAGATTGGCATCAGGTTTTTCTAAGTAAAAAAAATTGTATTGTGGAAGAACATCACGCAAATAAAGAAAATATGGTAGTATTATTACACTAGATTTTTTTGGGATATTTTCATCAATAATAGAAATTAAGTGATTAAAACTTTCTACATTATTGTATTTAAGAGAATTTTTATCTACTGACTCTGGGAGATTATTTAATAATTTTACATGCTTTTTTAATTCAAAGAAGTTCGTTTCCTCTTTAATTTTTTCTAACTTTTCTTCTTCTATATTTAAAAAATAGTTCTCATGGGCATAAGTTCTTTTATTATAGTAAAAAAAACGAGCATTTAAGTAGTCAATATAGTTATTTTTTTTTACATCACTTAATTGGCTCAATAAGATTTTTTTATTTTTAAAATTTATAGGTTCAATAAAGTAAATAGATGGAACAATTACAATAAACAATAAAATTAAAGCTATTTTTAAAAATGATTTAATTTTTTTTGAATATTTTTCAAAAAACATAAAATCTTTTAAAACCAATCCAAAAGCCAAAACTATTGGAAAGTAAGTAAATTTTAAAATTTTATATCCAGCTTGACTTTTTATAATTGGATCTATTAGAGAAAAATTATCAAAATATACTGATCCATATTCAAATGAGGCAAAACTAAATAAATAAAATATTGGTAATAAGAGTGAACAATAAATAATTTTTTTTGTAATAAGATCTAATTTATTATTTTTATATATTAAAAAAGAAATTATGATTACTAAAAGTGTCGTAAATATAATCTCATTTAAATTATTACTTAATTGATAAAGTAATGAAAAATCATCAGGTTCATCATGTATTACTCTTAAATACCATTCTCTTTTAGACAACAAATCAGCCTGGAAATTGAATTCTTTTAATTTAAAAAGTTTAAAAAAAGTAGGTGCTAAACCAACCAAAGAAGCAATTATGAAATAAAGATAGGATTTTATTTTTAATCTAATAATAAAAAAAGTAGAGAATAAAAAAAGTCCACTTAATAAAGCGCTCGAGGGATGGGACATTAAGGATAAAGAATAGAAAAAAAGAGATAAGTTATATCTTTGCTTAATTAAGTAAAAGTATGAAAGCAGTGTTACTATCCCAAGCAGGTAACGAGTACTTAATATATAACTTCCATAACCAAAAACATGAATAACTCTAAAACCAGGGTCCATGAAAATTTTAGTAAAAATTGCAAGAAACAAAGGAGAAAAAATTAATATAACTAGTAATGAAATAATCTTTTTTTTTGTTAAAGAAAAAACCAAATGAAATAAAATAATAGATAATATTAAATCAATTAAAAATGATGACCAAAAAAATATAACAGGTCTATCATAAAAAAATTCAAGAAATGTATAAGAAGGTGTCTTTAACAACTGAAAAGAATACGTTAGTGGGTCAGTAAGTAAACTTTGGTCAACTTTGGTTATATAATAATATAGTTCATATGGAATTGGGTAGCGATTAACCAAAGAAAAAGATACAATTTGAATTAGTAAAATAAAAAAATAGATATAGTATTTATTGTATGTCAATTTGTAATGTTGTTATTCTTTTAAATAACAATATATATTTTAAAATTAAGTCATATCAATAAATAAGTTTAAAATGAATAATAAGTATAAGTTTATATTTCTGCTCTCTTTAATAATGATTGTGTATTTTTTTGGTTTTTTTACAGGTGTAAAAAGAACGTTTCCATACTTATTGCTTTATAATATTAAAGAAGATATCAAAAAAACATTTAATAAAAAAATAATTACTTTATCTAAATCCAGCAACAGTAGTTCAAATTGTTTAAACGATGAAATATTTCAATGTTTTGATCTTCCTAAAGAAATCGAATTATCAGAGTCTATTGATCTTAATAATTTTTATTTAGATTGGACACAAATCGAGGTTCCAAATTATAAAAAACTTTCATTTTTAGAATTTAATAAAAATAAAATTAATTATCTAAATCAAGACAACGAAGATTTTTTAAAGAAAATAAATTTAAATGAAGAAAACTTTAATGATGTTTTAAACCCAGGAATAAAAAATGTTTTCAAAATTAAAAATAAATATTTTGCATATGTAGCTTATCGTAAGAAGGACTGTGCTTTAATATCTATTTTTAGCTATCCAGAAGGAGAAAATTTAATTGATTTTCCTTGTTTGCCAGGAAAATTAGAACAATTCGATTTGAACGGATCAGGCGGAGCATTTGTAAATTTTAATAATCAAAATCTTTTGACCACTGGAACTCCTTCAAAACAAATAGACCCTGTGCGTATCTTGGCGCAAAAAGATGATAGTCCATATGGAAAAGTTTTAAAAATATATTTTAATAAAAATAATAAAATTAATTATGAAGTTTTCTCTAAAGGTCATAGAAATCCTCAAGGAATCATGACAAATTATAATACTATTTTTTCAGTTGAACATGGGCCAAGAGGTGGTGATGAAATAAATATAATTAAAGAAAATAAAAATTACGCTTGGCCTATCAATTCGTTGGGTTCACATTATAATTTTGAAAAAATTTCTAAAGAAGGACTTTCAAATGAGGATATTTTTGAAGGTCCGTTATTTTCTTTTTTGCCTTCTATTGGAATAAGCAGTATTGAAAAATGTCCAAAAGAATATGCAGAATACTATGTTCCGTTAAAGTGTGTTGCAGTTGGTTCAATGCGGGCAAAAAGTATATTTTTAATCTTGATAGATAAAAATTTATCAAAGGTCATGAGTTATGAAAAAATAGAACTTCCTTCCAGAATAAGAAAATTTAAATTTAATGATAATCAATTAATTGCTGGCACTGATTTTGAAGGTGTAATAATTGGAAAATTAAATTTATGGACTGAATGAAACAAAAAACATTAATTAATTACCCTGGATGGGAACTCAAATATTTCGATAGAGCATACAATTTTAGAAATTATCAACAAAATTTAATCAAAAAATATATAAAGGGTAATGTTGCTGAAGTTGGTCCTGGTAACGGAACAAACGCTAGAATGTATAACAAATATTGTGATAAACTACATTTATATGAACCCACAAGAAAACTCTCTACCCATTTAAAAAAAAAATTTAAGTCAGATTCGAAAATTAAGGTATTTAATAGAAAATTTAAAAAAAATAAAACCTATTATGATTCAATAATTTACTTAGATGTAATAGAGCATATTAAAGATCATAAAAAAGAAATAATTAACGCCTACAATTCTTTAAAAAAAAATGGCTATTTAATTATAAATGTCCCAGCTTTTCAGTTTCTTTATTCTCAATTTGATAAAGATGTAGATCACATTAAAAGATTTCAAAAAAAAGATTTTAAAAAAATCCTAAGTAATAAAAAATTTCAAAATTTAAATATGTTCTATTATGACTCAATAGGTTTCTGCTTATCATTTATTTCAAGAATTTTTACAAAAAATTATAAAAAGAATTTTGGACTTAAAATAAAATTTTGGAATAAATTAATTATTATATCAAAAATTTTAGATATAATGTTATTATATAGTGTAGGTAAATCCTTAGCAGTAATAGTTAAAAAATAAGATTTTAGTATTATGGGAAAAATATTTAAGATCTTGATATTTACCGATCTTGATGGCTCACTCTTACATAGGGATACTTTTGAATTTAAAAAAATAAAAGGCTATATAAAACAAATACTTGCTAAAGGTATATTTATTATTCCCAACACAAGTAAAACAAAAAAAGAGATTTTAGAGTTTAACAAAGAGCTTGGGGAAGATTTACCTTATATCTCAGAAAATGGAGCAACTATAAATGGTCTAGATTTGTTAAATTCGAATTTGCCAAAAGAATTAATCCTGAGTAGAGAAAAAGATATTCTTGCAAATATTTTTGAGGAGTCTGTCCCATTAAGTTTACAAAATAAATGTAAATGGTTATTTGAAATGGATAAGGAAAAACAAAGCTTAATTTTTGGCTTGGAAAATAAAAAACTTAAAATGGCTTTAGATCGTAATTATTCTGTTCCCTTTATATTTGAGGGAAGCAAAAATGAAAAAAAAGAATTGTCTACAATTGTAAAAAAAAAGGGTTTAGCTTTACAGGAAGGTGGAAGAGTTATTAATTTAACTGATAAAGTAAATAAGGCTAAAGCTCTTCAGGTTTTCTTAAGGTTTTTCAAAAAAAATAACAAAAATGTAAAAACGATTGCAGTTGGTGATAATTACAACGATTTAGATATGCTTAAAATAAGTGATTTTCCTTGTTTAGTATTTAATGATAAATTTACATTAGATCAAATCCCTATAAATGATTTAATAGTAACTAATAAGCCATCACCTGAGGGCTGGGCAGATGTGATAAAAATTGCTCTGGTTAAAATAAATAAAAATTACTAAAATCAATTATGAGTGATTTTTCTCAAAATGGAATAATTTCAACACTTCACGATTTTGGAACAAAATCTATAGAGCAAATTGAGAAAGAACTTTTAGGTTTTTCAAAAGAAAGAAGAATGGAACTAATCTTGCCATGTCTTTATTCAGAATTAAAGGGTGATGCATTGCCTAATATTGTAAAAGAGATTAGCAAAACTAATTATATACATCATATAATCATAGGCTTAGATCAAGCAAGTGAAGCTCAAGCAAGAAAAGCCTGGACATTTTTTGAAAAATTAGAAACTCCTTTTACAATCCTTTGGAATGATGGCCCTAATTTAAAAAAATTGGATAAAGAATTACAAAAAAAAGGATTAGCACCAAACGAACATGGTAAAGGAAGAAATGTTTGGTACTGTATAGGAATGTCAATTGCAAGAGATAGTGCAAGATCTGTTGCATTACATGATTGTGATATCAAAACTTATGATAGAAGAATGTTAGCAAAATTATTTTATCCAGTGGTAAACCCCCTTTTTAACTTTGAATTTTGTAAAGGTTTTTATCCAAGAGTTGCTGACAACAAAATGAATGGACGAGTGGCAAGACTTTTAGTGTTTCCTTTATTAAATGCTTTAGAAAAAACAATCGGCAAAAGTGATTACTTAGACTTTATGAAATCATTTAAATATCCACTAGCTGGTGAATTTTCATTTAGAAGAAATATTTTACCTGAACTTAGAATTTCATCCGACTGGGGAATTGAAATTGGAATTTTATCAGAAATGCAAAGAAACTTTTCTCCTCAAAATATTTGCCAAGTTGATTTAGCAGATACTTATGATCATAAACACCAAGATCTATCTCTAAATGATGAAAAGAAAGGCCTATCAAGAATGTCTGTCGATATTATTAAAACTTTCATCAAAAAATTAGCCACTCAAGGGCATTCTTTTAGTAGAGAGCAATTAAGATCTTTAAAAGCAACATATTATAGATCTGCATTAGATTTGATAGATGCATACAGAGCAGATGCTGAAATGAATGGTTTAAAATTTGACTCACATACTGAAGAAAAAGCAGTTGAATTATTTTCAAGCAATATCATTCGAGCTGGAGAGGATTTTTATTTAAACCCAATGGATGCACCTTTTATTCCCACTTGGAGTAGAGTGAAAAGTGCAATTCCTGATTTTTTAATTAGATTGGAAAAAGCAGTAAATGAAGATAACAGACATTATCTTTAATTGTACCAAGACAAAACTCGTTAAAATTTTTTCTAATTGATATAGATGTTTTAATAAAATAAATTAATCTACATCATTAAAATAATTGATATGAGACATGGCAAACATACAATTTAAAGGAATTCATAAATCCTTTGGCTCGAATAAAATAATCTCAGATTTTAACTTAGAGGGAAAAGAAGACGAATTTCTTGTTTTAGTAGGACCATCAGGATGCGGGAAGTCAACTTTATTAAGAATGATTGCTGGACTTGAAAAGATTGATGATGGTGAAATATTTATTAATGATCAAAGGATAAATGAACTTCATCCTTCAAAACGTCAAACTGCTATGGTTTTCCAGTCTTATGCTCTTTATCCGCACATGAATGTATTTGAAAACATGTCCTTTGGATTGAAAATAGAAAAGAGACCAAAAGAGGAAATTGACTCAAAGGTAACAGAGGCTGCTAGAATTTTAAAAATAGAAGAGCTTTTAGATAGAAAACCAAAAGAATTATCAGGCGGACAACGACAAAGAGTTGCTATTGGTAGAGCGATCACTAGAAATCCAAAAATATTTTTATTTGACGAGCCTTTGTCTAATTTAGATGCAGCATTAAGAGCAGAGATGAGAGTAGAAATATCAAAGTTACATAGCCAAATTAATACCAATATGATTTATGTTACGCATGATCAAGTTGAGGCGATGACCTTGGCTGACAGAATAGTAATTATTAATAAAGGAAATATTGAACAGGTCGGAACTCCAGAACAAATATATAATAATCCAGCGAATGTTTTTGTAGCTCAATTTATAGGTACGCCAAAAATGAATATATTAGAAATTAGTGAAGAAAATATTATATCTGAAAATACAATAAAACTATTAGGTTTAGAAATTAAGTTTAATAATATCAAATTTGAAAAATCAAAACATTTCATCGGAATTAGGCCTGAACATTTAAAAGTTAGCTATGAAAGTGATTTTAATTTTAATGCAGAAATAGACTTAATTGAAAATCTAGGAAATGAAAAAATTGTTTATATTAAGAAAGACAAAAATCAGCTGAGTGCAAAGATTCCAAGTTCCGCAGAGATTACAAATATAATTGGATTTAACATTAAGGATTTATTAGTTTTTAATAAAAATAAAATTAGAGTAAATATATAATACAACTTTTAATTGTTATTGGTTAAAATTTAATTAAAACGAATTAAATTTAATAATTTTTTGGTAATTTATTTTAATGAAAATTTGCGACAAACTGTCAAATATAGTATTTTTTTAAATTCTAGGAGGGAAAATGAAAAAAATAATAAAAATGTTTTGTATAATATCATTATTCATTACTAACGCGGTTTATGCAGATATTAAATTTTGGACTACAGAAGTCCAACCTGCTCGAATGGCTAAGCAAGAGGAAATGGCTAAAGCTTTTGAGGCTAAAACAGGAATCAAAGTTGATGTGATTCCAATCGAGGAAAAAGATCTGGGTACAAGAGCAACTGCCGCGGCAGCGGCTGGTGATTTACCAGATGTGATTTATCACACTTTACAATATGTGTTACCTTGGGCTGAGGCTGGAATTCTAGATGTTGATGCTAATAACGCTGTGGTTAAAGCACTTGGCAAAAATACTTTTGCTCCAGGCGCTCTTAGCATGGCTAAGTCAGGATCAAAAATTGCTGCTGTTCCTGTTGATGGATGGACACAGATGGTCGTTTATAGAAAGGATCTTTTTGAAAACGCTGATCTAGAGCCACCAACAAGTTATGCCAACATTGTTAAAGCTGTTGAAAAATTATCTAAAGTAAATGGTGTGTTTGGTTTTGTAGCAGCAACTAAAACTGATGAGAATTTTATGAGTCAAGTTTTAGAACATGTTCTTTTAGCAAATGGAGTTAATATTGTTAAAAAAGGTGGTATCAAGAAGCAAGGTAAAAAATTAAAAGAAGCATTAGAGTTTTATAAAGTCATCGCAAAGGCAAGTCCTCCTGGTGAACTTTATTGGAAGCAATCAAGAGCACTTTATTTTGCTGGAAAGACACCAATGATAATTTGGTCTCCATTTATTATGGATGAGCTTGCAGGTTTAAGAGACTCAGCACCACCAACAATAAATAGTGATCCAACATCTCCTGAACTAGCATCTAAAACTGGTTTTATAACTAATTTCAGTGGACCAAGTAATAAAAAAGGTGCTGCATGGGCAGATATTAGATACTTTGGTATAACAGCTGATGCGGATACTGATGAAGCAAAACAATTTATCATGTACTCAATGGATGAAGGTTATACAAGTACCCTATCAATTGCTCCAGAAGGTAAATTTCCAGTAAGAAGAGGAAATGCGAGTGACTCTGAAGCATTTACAAAAGCTTGGAGCAAACTGCCAGTTGGAGTTGATAGAAAAGCTGCCTTGTCAGATCTATATGACCCTGATGTTATTAATAACATTGTTGCTGGTTTAGATACTGCAAATAGATGGGGAGTTAAAGAAGGTGAGCTATCAAGAGCATCTAAAATTATTAATTCACAATTCATAAACAGAATCACAAGAGAATACATTGATGATGAAATTTCAGTTGATGAAGCAGTAGATAAAATAAATGCTGGATTAGCTAGTTTCTAATAATTTAAATTAATTAAAAAAGCGGGTAATATTACTTATCCGCTTTTTTTATGAAAGACACTTTAGCAATTACTGAAAAGAAAACTGCTTATATTTTAACCTTACCTGCGGTTGCTTTAGTTTTTGCAATAATTTTATTTCCTATTTTTGCAAATGTGTGGATTAGTTTTAAAGAAGTTGAGCTTAAAGATATAAGAATTCCTGAACCAAGAGCTAAAAAAATTATTAAATCTATTTCTGAAGATCCTTCAAAAATAAAAATTTTATATAAATTAAGAAATAGCTCATTACTTCAAGAAGTTAGAGAGGTTTCATTTCAAGATAAATTTCCAAGAAATTTTGAAATTGAAAATTTAGATCCACGTTGTGAATTCAAAAAATACACTTTAAGATGTAAATTTGGTAACTGGCCTGCAAAGTATAGGGAAAATTTTCAAGTAGTATTTGAAACAAATGACGGATCAAAAATAGATAAAAAAGCAATAAAATCCACAAAACCTAAATTAGATGGTACCTCAGATAATATACTGCTTAATACTAATTTTACTTTAAAAAACTTTAAGAAAGTTTTATTTAATAATGAATTTGTAGACCTACTTCTTACAACTTTTTACTACACATTTTTTGGTACAGTTGGCTCAATTATATTTGGAATTTTAACAGCCCAAATGGTTAATCAAAAATTTTATGGAAGAACATTTATGCGTAGTGTTTTACTTTTTCCTTATGTTGCTCCAGTTGTCGCTTTAGCTTATACATGGGAACTTCTATTGGATCCTAATAGTGGGACTTTAAACAGTTTACTAATCAACTACCAAATTATTGAAACTCCAATAAATCTACTTGGACAAAAATATATTAACATTAACATATTAGGTTTTGATTTTAAATTAAGACTAGCTCTTACAACAGTTATCATGTTTGAAATTTGGAGATATTTTCCTTTGGCATTTTTATTTATTCTTGCAAGACTTCAGGCAATTCCAAAAGAATTATATGAGGCAGCTGATGTTGATGGAGCAAGCCCGTTTCAGAAGTTTTTTAATATAACACTCCCTCAGATTACTGCAGTTATATCGATTTTATTTATGATAAGATTTATTTGGAATTTTAATAAGTTTGAAGATGTTTTCTTACTTACCGGTGGCGCTTCGGGTACAAGAACTTTACCAATTAATGTTTATCAACAAGGTTTTACAATATCTGACATTGGAATGGGATCGGCTGTTTCAATAGTAATAGTTGCCTTACTTTTATTGTTTATGTTTTTTTACTTCAAGCTTTTAGGAAAGAGAGTTGATGAAAACTAAAAATTTAATTTTATTTACATTGATATCGTCATTTTTTTTGATTTTTATAGTTTCTATATGGAAAATATTAGCAACATTACAAGGTTTAAACATTCAAAACTTTAACCTGCAAATAATTTTTATTTTTGGTGTTCTAATATCATTTGCTAACTTAAGAATAGGAAATAAAATTAAAGATTTTTATAAATCTATTCTTTTTTCTATAATTTTTGTTATTTGTGATGGTTACTTAATTCAAAAATTACCGCTTTGGTATAATATTGGTATTTTTTTAATTTTATATTTTTTTGTTAATAAAATAAATAAATATAGTTTTGTAAATTTAAGAGAACAACACTCAACGCAGGTTATCTTTTTTGAATTCTTAACTTTATTTGGAATTTTATTTTTTTCTTTTGTTATACTTTTTCCTTTTTATATGATGTTGATAACAAGCTTTAAAACTCAGATAGCGTTATTAGTTAACCCATTAGACTTTAGTATTAATTTTGGTCAAGATTTGAAGAGTTTATTTAAATCGTACTTTGTAATTTTTGAGTCCTATAATTTTGGTAGATATATTTTAACTAGCACCATCGTTTCAGTGGGAACTGTGATCATAACTCTTATTTTTGCTATTCCAGCAGCATATGCAATTGCTAGATTAAATTTTTTTGGAAAAACATTTATGTCAACGTCAATATTGATAATTTATATGTTTCCTGCAATTGTTTTAGTAATTCCTTTGTACACAATCTTTAGTCAATTGGGTCTAAGAAATTCTATAGAGGGTTTGTTGATTGTTTATACAGCCACAACTCTCCCCGTGGCAATTTATATGCTACAAGGATATTTTAAAAGTATCCCTAAAGAACTGGAAGAAGCTGCAATATTGGATAAACTTAGTTGGTTTGGAATAATCACTAAAATTATAATTCCACTAAGTATTCCTGCAATATCTTCTGTGGCTTTATATGTTTTTATGATAGCTTGGAACGAATTTTTATTTTCTTTAATGTTTTTAGATAACCCAAATTCTTTTACTCTTTCAAGAGCTATACAATATTTAAGTGGTGATGCAGAAACGCCTAGACAATATTTAATGGCGGGTTCTGTGGTTGTGACTTTACCCGTTCTATTCATTTTTGTTTATTTTGAAAAATATTTAGTTAGTGGTCTTACTACAGGGAGTGTAAAAGGTTGAGACAAAATTTAATAGAAGAGGCAAAAAAGGTTTTATTACGTAATAAAAAAAAAGGTTTTACATTACCTACAAATAATAAGCTATATCCCGCCCAATGGAAATGGGACTCAGGTTTTATTGCTCTAGGATATTCACATTTTAATCTAAAATATGCCCTTGATGAAATATCAACTCTTTTAAAAGGCCAATGGAAAGACGGCATGATACCTCATATTTTATTTCATGATTTAAATACAAATTATTATCCAAATCATTCGGTGTGGAATTGTGGAAACAAGATACATTCATCAGGAATAACTCAGCCACCAGTGCTAGCGATAATGTTAAAAAAAATTTTAGATAAAAATAAAATTAAAGTTTCTGAAAAAATAAAAATTAAATCAATAATTAAAAAATTAAAAAAATATCATGAATGGTTAATTAAATATAGGGATCCAAAAAATACTGGACTAGTATCTATATTACATCCTTGGGAAAGTGGATATGATAATTCTCCTCTGTGGGATTATTCGATGAACGAAGTTAAAGTTGAAAAAAATTTAAAATATAAAAGAGGAGATAATAAAGTTATAAATCCAGAGCACAGACCTTTAGATGAAGATTATGATAGATATGTGACCATCAAAAATCATTTGAGAAAAAATAAATATAACCCAAAAAAACTTTACGATAAATCTATGTTTAATGTGGTAGATGTAGGGTTTAATTCAATTTTTTTAAAAGCAAATAAAGACTTAATAGAGTTACTTAAATCATTTAATTTAGAGCATGATAAATTACAAAAATTTATTTTAAAGTCGGAAAATCAAATTGAGAAATTATTTGATACGAAAAAAGGTGTCTTTGTAAATTATGATATAAAAAATAATAAAAAAATTATTGTTCCTTCAATTACAAATTATTTTATATTATTTGCTGATTTAAAAAATCAACTTATTAATAAAAAAATAATAAAACATTTAAAGAATCATAACCAACATGAAACATATCTATTTTCTAGCATTAAACCAAATTATGGAAAATTTGAGGAAAAACGCTACTGGAGGGGCCCAGTTTGGATAAATTGTAACTGGATTATCTATCAAGGGTTAAAAAATAAAGATAAGAAATTTGCAGATAAAATTAAAAAAAAAACAATTAATCTCATTAAAAAAAAGGGCTTCTATGAATACTACAGTTTTAAAACTGGAGAAGCATTTGGAGCAAACAATTTTTCATGGACCGCCTCGTTATTTTTAGATCTGTTAATGGAGAAAAAATATAACTAATTTCTTTTTTCTTTAACCGTTTAATAAATTATACTGATAATTTCTTGCCTCAGTAACTTCATTTGGAAGATTTAACTCGACATCATCAATTTTGATAACTTCATCCTTACTTATATTTTTTTTTAAAACTGCATTATCAGTTAAACCTAGTGGTAAAATCATTTCTTTTTTTGATTTTTCAGATGTGATTAATCTACCTCTTGCACAAAATCCACCTTCGCCATCAAGTTTTTCACCTATTTTTAAATCTTTCTTAGCAAAACTTGCAACGTCGGCGTTATAATTTTTTGTATAACCTGTTGCTCTGTTATCTAGTGCAATTGAATAAACTGATTGAGCAAGCTCTAACCCAATATAATGATAAGGTCTCCAGATTGCTGAATAGTTTCCAGATGCATCCGTTACCATTCCATAATCTTTAAAACAATTTTTTACATACTCGTTCTGCGCTTTAATAACAATATAAACACCCCATCTTAAATCATTTGGAATATCTTTTTTTTCTAAATCTATGCTTGAGATAACTTCTACTTGCCCATCAAATTCTATTAAACCACCATCATTTTTCGGAATCATTTTTTTTGCAATATCGTAAACACCAACTGATGGGAATGTTAATCCATTGCTAGGGCACTTAAGATTAGCCGCATTACTCACTGCACACATTTCAATGGCTGATTTGTCTCCACATAAAAAACTATTGAACATCTTAGGGTTCATTCCAGACTCTTTTTCAGCTCGTTCTTTAGTTAGACCATAATGACCCCAAACAGTATCAGGTGTAGAATATTCAAAAGTTGGATGATATTTTGTTCCTTTTCCAGCACAAACTATAGAAAATCCATTTAATCTTGCCCACTCTACTTGTTCAAGAATTAAAGATGGCTGGTCACCATAAGCCATTGAGCAAATTACACCTTTATCTTTTGCAAGATCAGATAAATATTTCCCACAAGTTATATCCGCTTCTACATTAACTAATATAACATGTTTTTTATTTTTAATTATTTTTGCTGCATGAACAGTGCCAACTATAGGGTTGCCTGTGGCCTCGATAAAAATTTCTATATCTCTATTAAGCACTTCATCTAAAGAATTGGTGAAATTTATTTGTTTTACTTTTTGTTCATTTAATCCACTTTTCAAACAATTTTTCTTTGCCTGATCTACATTGATATCAACTATTGAGTCTATTTGAATTTTGTCTAAATGGTTGTATTGAGCCAAAAACATACTCACAAATTTACCACATCCAATAAAACAAATTTTTATAGGATCTTTTCGATTTTCTAATTTTGTGTGTAAAAACATGATAAATTTTAGGGTTTCAATGCGATATTAAGATACTTTTTATCAAGTTTACAATCTTTATATCCTCTTTTAACAATATTGAGGTATCTCTCTGTTGGAAACTTAAATGGGGATTTTTTAACCATCGTGTAAGTCATTACTTTTTTTCCATAATAAGAAAAAAAATGTTTCTTATAAAGTATTGGGTAGTCCTCATATACATCTAATTTTTTTTCATCACTTTTAGAAATCTCAAATAAAGCTCCAGGAACAATTGAGTTTTTCTTAATTTCGATATCTGCAGCTCTATACTTACTTCTAAAAGTTAATCTAAAGTCTTTTAAATTAATTTTTTTTAAAAAAATACTATCTTTACATCTTCGTTTCATCTGAAAGTGATGCAGATTACTACCGTATGCAAAATAAAGCATTACCTATCAACAACTTCGATTTTCTTTGCATTAACAAATTTTAGGATTTGAGAATTACAAACATCTATTTTGGTCTGATCCTCAGATCTTATTACGATTGAAACACCTAATTTTCCCGCATGAAAAAAAGGATAGCTTCCTATTTCAACATCTTGATTATCGTTTTGTACTTTAGTTAAAGAGTTTGCTATTTCACTTTCAACTGTTCTTAAACTGATGGTGTGACTTTTAATTGGTTCACCACCAACTATAGTATTCGTTAAACTACCTAACATTGATTTTAAAATAGATGGTACACCTGGCAAACAAAAAACATTTTCAACATTAAATCCAGGAGCACCACTTGTAGGGTTTAAGATTAAATTTGCGTTCTCAGGCATCCAGCACATTTTCTGTCTTCCTTCATTAAACTCACCTGGTTTGTAGTATGCCTCTAAAATTTTAAAAGCTTCTTTATGAATCTCATATTTTAATCCAAAAGTTTTTGAAACAGACTCGGCTGTGATATCATCATGGGTTGGGCCTATACCACCGGTTGTAAAAACATAATCATAAGTTGATTTTAATAGATTTAAAGTATCAATAATTGTTTTTTCAACATCTGGAATTACCCTAACCTCCTCTACTTTAACACCAATTGAATTTAACCACACTGCTATTGTCGACGTATTGGTATCTTGAGTTCGTCCAGATAAGATTTCATTGCCAATAATTAAAATCCCAGCATTAACTTTTGTTTTTTTAGACATTTAATATATATAATTTAGAGATGGAATTTACCAAGTCTTTAATAAAAGGCAAATTAATCAAGCGATATAAAAGATTTTTTAC
The DNA here is from genome assembly GCA_902599995.1 of uncultured Pelagibacteraceae bacterium. GTDB lineage: Bacteria > Pseudomonadota > Alphaproteobacteria > Pelagibacterales > Pelagibacteraceae > Pelagibacter. The sequence continues at coordinate 71,940 of CACKHN010000004.1, read as the reverse complement.
AGATGTGAAGTTACAAAATGAAACTGTAACAGCACATTGTCCAAATACAGGTTCTATGAAAGGCTTGTTAGATGAGGGTAATGAAGTCTATTTACTTCCCAATGATGATCCAAAAAGAAAACTTAAATTTGGTCTAGAGATTATAAAATCGAGAAAAAATTTAGTTGGAGTTAATACTCATATGGCTAATAGAATTGCACAGCATGGTTTAGAAAATAACCTAATCAATGAACTTAAAAACAATGACGTTATTAAACCAGAGGTATTTTTTAATAAAGAGACCAGGTTTGATTTTTTATTAGAAAAGAAAGGCCAAAAAAGCTTTGTAGAAGTTAAAAATGTTACCTTATTTAGAGAGAAAAATACTGCCGAATTTCCTGACGCTGTAACTTCTAGAGGATCAAAACATCTATTAACCCTTATTGATGCCATAAAAAAAGGTTATAAAACTTATCTATTATTTTTAGTTCAAATTCAAAATATGAAATATTTTAAAATAGCTAAAGATATAGATGAGCAGTATTATAAAAATTATTTGCTAGCAAAAAAAGCAAGAGTAAATTTTTTAGCTTATAGATGTAATATAAGTTCTAAAAAAATTTATATAGATAAAAAATTAGAAATTATAGATGACTGATTATAATGAAAAATTTGAAAAAATGAGAATTGCAGGAAACCTAGCTGCAAAAACTTTAGATATGTTAACAGAGAATATCAAAGAAGGAATTTCTACAAATTATATTGACAAACTTGGTTATGAATTTATTAGAGATAATGGTGGATATTCAGCGCCACTTTTTTATAGAGGTTTTACAAAATCTTTGTGCACTTCATTAAATCATGTTATTTGTCACGGAATTCCCTCTGAAAGAATTTTACAAGATGGTGACGCTGTTAATGTAGATGTTACTGCTATTGTGAATGAGTACTATGGAGATACAAGCAGAATGTTTTGTATTGGTAAAACTCCAGTAAAATTAAATAATCTTATTGATGTAACTTACAAGTCTTTAATGAAAGCAATTGAAATACTTAAACCTGGAGTTAGGTTGGGTGATATAGGTCATGAAATTCAATCATTTGTGGAAAAAAAAGGTTTTTCTGTTGTGAGAGATTTTTGTGGACATGGTATAAGTTCTACTTTTCATGAACCTCCAAATATTTTACATTACGGTAATAAAAATACTGGAATGGAACTTAAACCAGGAATGACATTTACTATAGAGCCAATGATTAATTCTGGTAAATGTGATGTCAAAATGCTAAATGATGGTTGGACGGCCGTAACTAAAGACAAATCTTTTTCTGCACAATTTGAACATACATTAGGAATAACAGATAATGGTTATGAAATATTTACTAAATCTCCTAAGTATGAGATATAAGTTGTCATTATAACTTGTAATTAAAAAATAATGAAAATTTTAAAATTTATTTTTAATCTTATTTTAAATATAAGAAGCAATACAACAATTTTTCAATTTGTAATTTTTATTTTTTTATTATTATTGTTAGCGGTTATTGGCATTTTTTCATTAATAAAAGTAGTAATACCATTTACTTATATTGCTTTATAAATTCATCAATTTTAAATTTGGTTAAACTGAAACCATATCTATTTAAATGAAAGTCTTCCTTATTATAATAATCAGATATTTTTGAATTATTTTTTTTTATGTCATTTTTTATAACATTAGTCATATCTATATGGTTGATATTATTTAGTTTTAAATAATCCTTTACAAAAGTATATCTCCAATTAGAATCATTAACATCATTCATAAAGTTAAAAGTGACAAAAATAATATTTTGATTAAGTATTCGAGATTTAGAAATTATTTCATTTATAAAAAATTTAAATAACTGCTTTTTTTCTTCAACTTTACATAAACTTTTTTTATAATTAAACTCATTTAATGATAAAAAAATAATACTTTTAATAAATCTATAAGTATAAAAATGTAAATTAAAATTACTTGTTTCATTTAAAGATACAGGAACATTAGATATCTCATAATTATTTTTATTAAAGATATATTTTAATTTTGTAAAATTTCTTTTATCAAAAACAGCTCTATCAATATCTTCTAATAGGAAACCTATAATTATTTTGCTATTAGGAAAATTGTCTTTTGTTAAAATATATGACTGATAAATTTGATCAAATCCATATGATTGAACAGCAAAATTTATTTTATTCTCATAATTTGGTACAAAATATTTGTGATCTATAAATGAACTTCCATAAAAAATTAATTCATTTTTTTTTATTGATTTACTATTATAAAGCTCTTCATTTTCCTTTTTTATAATTGATAAGATAGGATGATAAGTATATTTTTTTTTATCATAAGATGAATCTCCCTCTAAGTCCCAATAAGGCTGATCACAGTAAGGATTAAAATATAATATAGGTTTTTTTAAATTTTTAATATCAGCAATAAAAATTATTTGAAAGAAAACTTCTACAATAAATATTAAAATTAATATGGGATATAAAAATAATCTCATTTTCAAAATTATAACTTATTTTATAATAAAGTTATAATCAAAAGGCATTGTAATTTTATGTGCAATAAATTCTTTTATAAAAAAAATTATTATTAACAAAATTATTATTGAAATGCTGATTTTAATTATTTTCATTATTTAATTTTTTTAAAATTTTTTTTTTGTATATATCCAAAATATCTTTAGTTAATTTTTGAGAAATTTTTTCTGAGTCTTTTGTGTGGAATAAATCAATAAAATTAAGTTCTGTACCTAAATTAGTTAAATTTAAATTTTTAAAATTACTATCTTCAATATTTAAATTTACTATTTTTGGAAAATTAATTTCAGCATTTTTACTAGGAACCATTTTTTTGTTAAAGGGCTGAATATAAAACAAAAAATCAACAGAATTATCATTTAGTTTATTTTTTATTTTTTTATAATGAGAGGTAATATGTTGATTTATATTAAGTATTTGATCATTTTGATCAAAATTTATCTTAGTAAAATATTTATTTTTATCTAAACAATATCTAACATTATTAGGTATTATTAATCCATTTTTGTAAAAATCGTAGGTTGCAAAGTTTTTTTTGTTTATAGTAAATTTTTTTGTAAAAGTTTCATAAGTCTCAGTCATAATTAGTTCGTTACCACCTGTATAAAAAATAGCTAGATCAGGCTTATAAAGCTCTGAAAAGCTAACCAAATCTCTCAGATGATCACTTATTAATCCTCCTGGGTATGCTATATTTACAACAAAAATTTTTTTTGATTGCAGTTCATTTCTCAAATTTCTTTGAAGCTTTACATGCAATCTGTTATCTACTTTTTTTAAAGTACCAAACGTTTCTGAATTACCTACTATTATTATTAAGTAATCTGTTTTTTCATCATATAAATTTAAAAAATCCAAGTAAGTTTGAACATCTAAGGGTTTTTTAAATGATGTAACTCCTGAGACTTTTATGTGTTGATTTTGACTAAAATAATTATCACATTTTTCCTTATTAATTTTAAATGACTCTTCTTCTTCCCTTTGTTTTGCTAATGCTTCATTTCTTTTTTGCGTTGCATCGCTAATTTTTTTCTCTTTTTTATCAATTACTTTTTTTTTTGGATTGTCTTTTATAACTTCATTTTCTGATGAATCAGAATTTTTATTGTAAATTTCTAATATCTTATTAATTGACATTATTGTCGAGGAAACGTAATGACCAGATAATAAAGTAGAATTTTTTAAATAATGTCCATAACCTAAAATAATTTCAATCATTAAAATAATAATTAAAAATCTAAAAATTAGATTCATTTTTTTTCTTTTTTTGTATAAATTCCATTCTCAGTCATTAGATATTTAATATTCATTCTCTCAATTGCTAAATAAGCATCTTCCAAAGAGTAGACCATTGGATCTGATGAAATATTAAATGAAGTGTTTGCAATTACAAATATATTTTTTTTTTCTAATTTTTTTAATATCTTTCCTAATACATGATTTTCATCACACAACTGAATCCTAGCTGTTTTGTCGTTATGAACTACTGCTTCTATATTCTCTGATTTGATAACTTCAGCAACAGAGCCCATAAAATAATAAGATTGATAAATTTTATCTGATAACAAGAAGTATTTACCAGCATTATTTGCTAAAGTTACAGGCGCAACAGGTCTAAATTTACTTCTTTTTTTAATTTTTTCATTTAAAAAATTTACAGCCTCTTTTGAATGTGCGTTACAAATCATAGATCTATGTCCTAAAGCTCTAGGTCCAGTCTCAATATTCCTATAACATGTAGCAACAACTTCATTTGTTGCTATTAAATCAGAGGCCGTTTCTATCAGATTATGGTCATCACATATTTTTTCATAATTAGATAAAAAAAATTCTTCGTCTGTATTTTTATTATTTACATAACCTGGCGATAATAATTCTAAATTTTCTACATTAAAATTTTTATTAAATTCATTTCCATTTTTTATATATCCATAATATGCAGCACCAATTGCAGCTCCAGAGTCCCCAGGTGAAGGTGGAATTATTATTTCTTCAACAAAATCAAGTTTAGATAATTTATTAATTGCAACACTATTCATTGCAACTCCACCAGAAAAAATAAATCTTTTTTCTTTAGTAATTTCATGTGCAAAGAAAAATATTTCCTTTAATAAATCCTCAACAACTTTTTGAGCTGATGCCGCAATATTTGCGTATTCTTTAAAATTAGGGGTGTCTAAATCAAGAATTTGGTTGCTTTCTCGTTCGCCTATTTTAAATTTTTCACCTAGTTTATTTGAATAAGATCTACTTACACTTCTGCAAAAATCATAATATTTGTCATCTAAATAAAGTTTGCCATTCTCAAAACTAATAGTTTTTGAAAGCTCATCATAATAAGTTGGTTCACCATAAGCAGCAAGACCCATAACTTTATATTCACCTTCATTAATTGAAAAACCCAAATAATCTGTGATAGCTGAATAAAATAATCCAATTGAATGTGGAAAAGGACTGGACCATACATTATTGATTTCGTTATTTGATATTACATGATGTATCGAACTTGAACTTTCATCACCAAATCCATCAATTACTATAGATGTAATAGGATTTTTATTATTATAATATGCTGCACTTAATGTGTGACTTAGATGATGGTCACAATAAATAATTTTTTGATTAGAAATTTTCAAATATTTTGATAAATCATAAGGAAATATAATTGAAGATTTCCAAATATTTTTAAAGTAATTTCTCGTAAGCTCATTGAATAAAGAATTGTTTTTAATTGAATATTTTAAAATATTTAACCATGCCTTAAAAGGTTTTTCATAAAATGTCACTTTTAAAATATTTTCATCTTTCAAATTGAAATTTTCAATCATTTCCATTAGGGCTAATCTTGGAAATGACTTGTCTCCCTTTACTCTAGAGAAATATTCCTCTTTTTTAAAATCTATTAATTTTCCGTTTTGATCTAATAGTGCAACCGAAGAATCATGAAAATAACCAGATATTCCTAAATAATATTTCATTAAAAGAAATATTATTAAATAATGGATTTGTCACTTATTGACATTAAATTTTTTTTAAATGTTGAATTTGATTTTAAAAAAATTGTAATGTAGCCAAATATGACGATTAAAGTATTTATAATTGGATCGAATATTTTATTTAAAAACATTAGATTTTTAAAATAAAACATTCTAAATTTATTTTTTAATTTTTCTCTCTTAAAGGCTGTTTTGAGGTTTGAGTTTGGAAATTTTTTATCATAGAACAATTTAGCAAATGTCCAATGTCTATCTTCTTCTGCCATTATTTTATTAAGGGTTTCTACTGAATAATCTGCATGACCTTTCTCTTCTTCAGATATTTGTTTTAAGATTTTTAGAGAGTCTGTATTTTTAATTCTTTTAATTAGACTATCAAATGAGTCTTTTGCCAGGAATTCGTTTGCATACACAAACTCCACAAAATTTTTAAGTTTTAATTTTTCAACTAAAAAATTTCTTTTATCTACATATCCTTTTAAAACTACATTTTGTGGTGTAAATCTAAACTCTTTATTAAAATAGTCTCTGTTCCTTTTTACCTCATTATTTAAAACATCAAAGATTAATTTTGAGTGCCTATATTCATCAAGTGCATGATTAATATATCCAACTTTTAGCCTTGGTGAGTCGGTTTTTTTAGCAGCAGCTAACATCTCTAAAGCTGAACCATATTCTGCATATGCAAATTCAACTAATGTACTATACAAATTTGACTTTTTATCAGGTACTAAAAACATTATAAAGTACTTATACGTAGTTATTAAAAAAATTCAAAAAAAAAATTAAATACTTATGAAATTTGAATAATATCTGCTAATTATAACTATATTCTCATATTTCTAATAATGATTAAAAGATACTCTCGAAAAGAAGTTGCTGAAATTTGGTCTGAACAGAATAAGTATAATATATGGCTAAACTTGGAAATAGCAGCTGCTGAAGCTATGGAAAACTTGGGTCAAATACCCAAAGGTGTAGCATCAATAGTAAAAAAGAAAGCAAAAATCAATGTGAGTAGAATTCATAAAATAGAAGCTGAAGTTAAACACGATGTAATAGCCTTTCTCACATCTGTAACTAAAAAAGTAGGAATTAAAGCGAGATATCTTCATCAGGGAATGACCTCATCTGATGTTTTAGATACCAGTTTTAACATTCAATTAATTCAATCAGGTAAAATCATTTTAAAAGATATAGATCAAATTTTAAAAGTTTTAAAAAGACAGGCTAAAAAATATAAATTTACACCATGTATGGGAAGAAGCCATGGTATCCATGCTGAACCAATTACTTTTGGTTTAAAATTGGCTTCGTTTTATGAAGAATTTAAAAGAAATAGAAAAAGACTAAAAGATGCTATTGACGAAGTTTCAACGTGTGCAATTTCTGGTGCTGTAGGTACATTTGCTAACATTAATCCAAACGTTGAAAAATATGTAGCAAAGAAATTAGGTTTAAAAGTTGAGCCAATTTCTACACAAGTAATACCAAGAGACAGACATGCTTTTTATTTTTCTGTTTTAGGAATTATAGCAGGATCCATAGAGAGAGTAGCAGTTGAAATAAGACACTTACAAAGAACTGAGGTTTATGAACTGCAAGAATATTTCTCTAAAAATCAAAAAGGATCATCAGCAATGCCTCATAAAAAAAATCCAATCTTATGTGAAAATTTAACAGGCTTAGCTAGGATGGTAAGAAGTACAGTGTTACCAGCTCTTGAAAATATAGCACTTTGGCATGAAAGAGACATTTCTCATTCCAGTGTTGAAAGAAATATTGGACCAGATGCTAATATAACAACTGATTTTGCATTGGTAAGACTTACAAATATTTTAGATAACATGATTGTTTATCCAAAAAAAATGCTTGAAAATTTGAACATAACTAAAGGTTTGATTTTTTCACAAGAAGTGATGTTAGAATTAACAAAATCAGGATTGAGTAGAGAAAAATCTTATAAAATAGTTCAAAGCTATGCAAAAAAATGTTTTGAACAAAATCTAAATTTATATGATGTTCTTTTAGAGGATAAATTGATCATGATTAAGATTTCTCAAAAAAGACTAAAATCTATCTTTAGTTATTCTAAACATTTTAAAAATGTAAATTTAATTTTTAGAAGAGTTTTTAAATAATGAAAAAAGGTAAAAAATTATACGAGGGAAAAGCTAAAATTATTTATGCTACAAACGATAAGGATTTAGTAATTCAATATTTTAAAGATGATGCAACAGCTTTTAATAATCAAAAAAAATCTATCATTGAAGGAAAAGGTGTTTTAAATAATAGAATTTCTGAACATATACTGTCAAGCCTATCACAAATAGGTATCAAAAATCATTTAGTTAAAAGATTAAATATGCGTGAGCAAGTTGTTAAACTTGTTGAGATAATTCCTATTGAATTTATTGTTAGAAATGTTGCATCAGGATCTTTAACAAAACGTCTTGGAATTGAAGATGGAACTATTTTAAAAGAACCATTGATTGAATATTGCTTGAAAGATGACAAACTTGGCGATCCTTTAATTGCTGAAGAACATATTATTGCGTTTGAATGGGCATCTAAAAAAGAAATAGAAAAAGTAAAAAAAATGATTTTAAGAATTAATGATTTTATGATTGGTATGTTTAGAGGGGTGGGTATTAAATTAATCGATTTCAAATTAGAATTTGGAAGGCTAAATTCCAATGGAAAAAAAGATATTATTTTAGCTGATGAAATAAGTCCTGATACATGCAGGTTATGGGACAGTTTAACTGATAAAAAATTAGATAAAGACAGGTTCAGAAAAGATTTAGGAGATCTGATCCCAGCATACACAGAAGTTGCAAAAAGACTTGGTATTCTTCACGAACAATCTAATTTAAGTGCAGTAAATGTAACAAAATTATCCTCGATCAAAAGAAAACGAAAATGAAAATATCAGTAATTGTAACGCTTAAAAAAGATGTCTTAGACCCACAAGGTAAAGTTATTCATCAAGCTCTTGATGGAATGGGATTCAATGAGGTCAATGAGGTAAGGCAAGGTAAATATTTTGAAATTGACACTCAAGAAACTAATCCTAAGAAAGCAAAAGATAAAGTCGAAGAAATGTGTAAAAAACTTTTGGCAAATCTTGTAATTGAAAATTACAGGATTATCGATGTACAATAATTAATGAAATCATCAGTCATTACATTTCCAGGATCTAATTGTGATAGAGATATGGATGTTGCCTTAAAAAAATTTGGATTTAGAAATAAAATGGTGTGGCATCAAGAAGATGAATTACCAAAGAGTGATTTGGTAGTTTTACCTGGTGGTTTTTCTTATGGGGACTATCTTAGATGTGGAAGCATGGCCTCTAAATCTAAAATAATGAAATCAGTAATTAATTTTGCAAATTCTGGTGGAATGGTAATGGGTATTTGTAATGGCTTCCAAATTCTAGTTGAAACAGGATTGGTTCCTGGTGCTTTGCTGAGAAATAAGTACTTAGAGTTTATTTGCAAAAATGTTTTTGTAAAAATTAATAACAAAGATAATGCGTATTTTAAAAATATTGATAATACAGTATTAAAACTACATATCGCACATAATGAGGGAAACTATTTTTGTACAAATGATCAATTGAAAGAAATTGAGGATAATGCTCAAGTTGCAATCAATTACTGTGATCCAAGTGGAAAAATAGGACAACTCTATAATCCTAATGGATCTATAAAAAATATTGCTGGAATTTTTAATAAAGCAAAAAATGTTTTAGGTATGATGCCTCATCCAGAGCGAATGATTGATACTTCTCTTTCAGGTGAAGATGGATCTCTTTTTTTTAAAAACTTAATTAATAATTTAAAATGATTGTTAGCGAAAAAATAGCAATTGATCATGGATTAAAAAAAGATGAATATAAAAAAATTTGTGAACTTTTAAAAAGAATTCCAAATATCACTGAATTAGGGATTTTTTCAGCAATGTGGAATGAACACTGTTCTTATAAATCTTCAAGACTACATTTAAAAAAATTGCCCACTAAGGGTAAGCAAGTTATTCAAGGACCTGGAGAAAATGCTGGTGTTGTAGATATTGGAGATAATGATGCAATTGTCTTTAAAATTGAAAGTCATAATCACCCCTCTTTCATTGAACCTTATCAAGGTGCTGCGACTGGAGTAGGTGGGATAATGAGGGATGTATTTACAATGGGCGCACGACCTATAGCTAATTTAAATTCAATACATTTTGGCTCAACACAACATAAAAAAACAAAAAATCTTTTAAGAGGTGTGGTTCATGGAATAGGAGGTTATGGAAACTGCATGGGTGTTCCAACAGTAGCAGGACAGACTAGTTTTGATAGCTCTTATAACGGAAATATTTTAGTTAACGCGATGACTTTAGGGTTAGTTAAAAAAGATAAGATTTTTTATTCAAAAGCAGCAGGTTTAAATAAACCAGTTATATACGTAGGATCAAAAACTGGTCGTGATGGAATTCATGGTGCTAGTATGGCTTCAGCTAGTTTTGATGACAAAATTGAAGAAAAAAAACCCACAGTGCAAGTAGGTGATCCATTTACAGAAAAACTTTTACTTGAAGCGTGTCTAGAACTAATGGCTGGAGACTCAATTATTGCCATTCAAGATATGGGTGCAGCTGGTCTCACCTCATCAAGTATAGAAATGGCTTCAAAAGGAAATCTTGGAATAGAAATTAATTTAAACATGGTTCCATGTAGAGAAAGCAAAATGACGCCTTATGAAATTATGCTCTCTGAAAGCCAGGAAAGGATGTTGATTGTTTTAGAAAATGGAAAAGAAGAACAAGCTAAAAAAATATTTGATAAGTGGAACTTAGATTTTGCCATAATTGGAAAAACAACAAAATCAAAAAAAATTGAACTTTATTACGATAATGAAAGAGTGGCTGATATTCCGGTAAATACTTTAGTAGAAAATTCTCCAATGTATGATCGTAAATGGAAAAAAACAAAACTTCCCAAAAAAAATAAAATTAACAAAGATGAAATTAATAATTTAAAAATAATTGAGGTTTTAAAAAAAATTTTAGCTAATCCTAATGTATGTAGCAAAGAATGGATTTGGCAGCAATACGATCATACTGTAATGGGAGATACCATTCAAAAACCTGGAGGAGACTCGGGTGTTGTCAGAGTTCACGGTTCCAACAAAGCAGTGGCTGCCTCAGTCGACTCATCAGCGGTTTATTGTTGGGCACATCCTTTAACAGGAGGAAAACAAGTGGTATGTGAAAGTTTTAGAAATTTAATATCTGTTGGAGCAAAACCTGTTGCAATCACAAATTGTTTAAATTTTGGGAGCCCTGAAAATGAGGAAAATATGGGTGAATTTGTTGAATGTGTTCAAGGAATCGGGGAGGCTAGTTCTTATTTAAAATTTCCTGTGGTGTCTGGAAATGTTTCTTTTTACAATCAAACAAAAGACCAAGGGATTAAACCCACTCCATCTATAGGTGGTGTCGGTCTCTTAAAGGATTATACAAAAATGATCACTATGGATTTTAAAGAAGTTGATAACATAGTATTTGTCATTGGCAAAACCGAGGGACACATCGATCAAAGTTTATTTGCAAGAGTTGTATTAAATGAAAAAAATGGTCCTCCGCCAGAAGTAAATCTTTTTAATGAAAAAAATAATGGCGAAACATTATTAAAGTTGATGGATAACAATTTTATTAAAAGTGCACATGATATTTCTTTAGGCGGAATAATTACAGCTGTATCAAAAATGTGTATTAAAGGTAATAAAGGTATTAATCTTAAAAAACCTAAATATTTAATAAATGAAATAGAATATTTTTTTTCAGAAGATCAAGGTAGATACATAATAGAAATTAGTAAAAAAGATCAAAAAAAAGTCCTAAATATATTAAATAAAAATGCTGTTCATTATGATGAACTTGGAACAATCAATGAAAATGTGCTATTTTTGAATGAAAAGACAAAAGTTACGATTGACGAATTAAAAGAGTTTAATACAAAGTGGTTAAAAGAATATATGAGTAACTAATGGCGATGAATTTAAATGAGATTGAGAGTTTAATAAAAGAGGCAATGCCAGACGCAATTGTTGAAATACAAGATTTGGCTGGTGATGGAAATCATTATTCTGCAACTATTACCTCATCTCAATTTTCTGGAAAGAGTAAAATTGAACAGCATAAAATGGTTTATAACTCATTAAAAGGAAGAATGGGAAACGAATTACATGCTTTAGCAATCAAAACAAAGGAAAATTAAAATGGACCAACAAACAAAAGAATTAATAAAAAATGAAATTGAAAATAACGAAATTTGCTTATTCATGAAAGGAACACCTGATGCTCCTCAATGTGGATTTTCAATGGCCACATCCAATATTTTAAAAGTTTTAGAGGTAAAATTTAAAGGAATAAATGTTTTAGAAGATCAAAATCTTAGAGAAGGTATTAAGGTTTATAGTGACTGGCCTACAATTCCTCAATTATATGTTAAAAAAGAATTTATTGGTGGATGTGATATTGTTAAAGAAATGTTTGAGAATGGAGAGTTAGCTAAACTATTTGAAAGCAAAGGTGTAAATTTTAAAAGTAAAAGTTAATATTTTGTTTTCATAAAAAATGAAACAATTCATTTATAAAACTATTATCGTTATAATTGCTATTGTAGTAATTTATGAATTTACCATTTCAAGACAAATTAAACAAATCACTGAACAAAGTGAAATTCTTCTTAGCAAAGAAGGTAGAAAAGAAGGTATAGAAAAACTAAGAGAAGAAATTAAAAAAGCCATCAAAAAAGAGAGATATCTTTCTAAAGAAGATGCTAGATTAATTAACGAATTTATCCAAAAAATAGCCATTGAATTAAAAAATTCGGAAAATTAATTACAATACCATACTGCTCCAACATTAATAACCTGACTGCTAAATGAATAACTATAATTTTCACTGGTTATTAGTTGACAATCTTTAGGATCAGATCTTTTTAAATTTCTATGATTTTGCATCACATAATAGGGTCTCTCCTCTGCAGAATCCAATTCACTATACATTTTTAAACATTTAAATTTTTTATTTTCTAAAAATACGTTTGAGTAGAGATCTCCATAGACACATTTACTCTTATCAAAATTGTTCTTGGAGGCATGTTTCGCAATAGAGCTATATAAATTTCTATTACTTATTCCCCAATAGTCTACTTCAAAATTTTTATTTATTTTATAAAATTTAGAAAACGAATTCATCCATGTATATTGATATGGACTTACAGAAATATTTTCTATCACAAAAAAGATAATTACTAAAATACCTGAAATATAAAAAAAATTTTTACTCCACAAATATAAATGATTTAGTGAGACTAGAAACATTAATGGAACCAAAAACATTATATGTCTAATCTCATTATAGATTGCAACATCAAACAAGATAAAAAGAAATAAAATTATTAAACAAGTTAAAATTAGTGAAATAGTTAATATTTTATTTAAGTTATTTTGATTGAATTTTTTCTCTATTAAAGGAAATAAAAAAATGCCTAAAATTATTAAAATTGGTAATTTAAAAAACAACCATATAAAATAGTAACTTGCTGGCAAATTAAGTGCTTTCATATATTCACCAAGTGTCAAAGTGCTAACATCTTGTTGATATTTGCTCATCCATTTAAAGGAATTGATTATTTCTTTCGGATCGTGCCAGAATATAGGATTTAACAGGTAAGTAAAAAAAATAATGGTAAATATTAATATTAAAAGATTTTTAATATTATTTTTAAATACATTTAAAAAACTTGCTTTTTTAATTTCAATAAAAGTAAAAATAAAAATAAAAAATTGTAATAAAATTAAAATTCCAACAATTCTTATTGAAATAAGAAATGAAGTAGATATGGCAAAATAAACTATATATTTAATGGGAACTTCTTGGTCATTGTGAAGTTTTTGAATTATTTTACATAAAATATAAGTGCTGATAATCCAAAATGATAGAAATGGAATATCTTTAGGATTCATCAAAGAATGTCCAAAAAAATAAGGATATAATAAAAATAAAAATAAAGAGATTAATGCAAATCTTTTATCATTATAAAATAATAAACATATTCTGTAAAAAAATAATCCTGATATAAAAAATAAAATAAAAACTATTGTATGCTTTGATATTAAAATGGACCCATATTCATTTAAATCTAAATATTTTAATAAAAAATCCTTAATTAAGTACTGAAAAGGTTGGCTCAATAGATTAAAACCAACACCATGATATCTATCTTTATACTGAAGTAATTCTTGATAAGTTCCAGTTTCAAAAAAGTTTTTTATCGCTTTAAAATTAATTTCCCAATTTAATTGCTCATGATATTCATCGTGAGATATACCCACATTTAAACTTAAGTAGATACCTGTTATTAAATAAATAAATAGTAAAATAAAACTAGTTTTGTAAATTTTTTGGCTCAATTATCTTGAGTAATATTCAATAACTAAGTTCGGTTCCATTACAATTGGGTACGGGACTTCTTCAAATTTAGGAACTCTAACAAATTTCAATTTTTTATTTTTTTCATCCATTTGTAGATATTCAGGTGTTTCTCTTTCTTTATTAGCAAGGGCAATATCAATAATTGCTAATTGTTTTGATTTATCTCTAATTTCTATTGAGTCTTCCTCTTTGACTAAATAACTTCCAATATTAACTTTTTTACCATTAACTTTCACATGTCCATGATTTATTAACTGTCTGGCTGAAAAAATTGTTGTTGCAAATTTTGCTCTATAAATGACGGCATCCAGTCTTCTTTCAAGTAAACCTATTAAATTTTCACCTGTATCCCCTTTAAGCATAACAGCTTTTTTATAGATATTTCTAAATTGTCTTTCATTAATATTGCCATAATAAGCTTTTAGTTTTTGTTTTGCCTGTAACTGAATTCCATAATCTGAAGGCTTAGCTGTTCTTGTTTGACCATGTTGTCCTGGTCCATAAGCTCTAGTGTTAAACGGACTTTTTGGTCTTCCCCATAGGTTAACCTTTAATCTTCTATCAACTTTGTGTTTAGAGTTTAATCTTTTTGTCATTTGATATGGGGGGTTATAAACCTAGTCATTGTTTTGTCAATCAAGGATTTATCTCATTCCTTGATCTATGATCCCTTATATTTACTTAATTGGTATTGTAAAATTAGGAGTGTAAGTTCTATGTTTGTCAGTAATTGAGTCTGTTATACCTAAATCAAAAAAAACAACACTTCCAGCAAGCTTAGCTCCTTCCATTTCGCTTGGAATGCTACCAAATGCCGTTTTACCTTCTACGGTTTTGCAATCATATTTTAAAGCATCGTCAGAACGCCTAACTCTGTGTGTGCCAGGAACATCAACTTGATATTGTGCTCTTTTATTTGAAAGATTACAACTTCCAGAACTACCATCACTAAATGATAAAGTTACTGGAACCTCAGCATCATTTACTATAGTCGCGCAGGAAGTAAGTAGGACAAAAGCAAATGAGAATGAAATTAATTTAAACATTATACACCGTAAAATATTTTGTAAATTTAATCAATAATAATCAATGTTAATTTTACTTTTTTTTTCCTAAACTGGCAAATACACTTGATAAAATACGCGTTTCCTTAGAAGATAATTCCATTTTATAAAAAATATTTCTCAAGTTCTCAAGCATTGTGGGCTTCTTATCTTTAGGTTTAAAAAAACCTATCTCTTCTAAATTTTTTATGCATAGATTTTTCATTGATAGTATATCTTTTTTTGAGGCTGCTTTTACTTTTTTTGATTTTTTAAAATTAGAAATCTTTGTTTTTAAGATGCTGTAAACAAATTGGGCAATTATAATAAGACTGTGAGATAAATTTAGAGATTTAAATTCTGGATTAGTAGGAATTTGAAGGGTGTAATTTGCATAACTAATCTCATTATTTGACAGTCCTGATGCTTCGGAACCAAATAAAAAAGCAACTCTTTTTGTAAAATCTATCTTTTTTAGGTCTTCTAGCTGAATGTGTTTGATATTTTTGTTTCTGAATCTAGCAGAAGTAGCAATTACAATATCAATATTTTTAAGTGCTGGCTCTAAATTTTCGTATTTTTTACTTTTAGTAATTATGTTTTTGGCGCCTACTGCAGTAGCTAAAATTTTATCATTAGGATAAATTGGTTTAGGGTCCACAACAATCATTTTTTGAAAATTAAAATTTTTTATGGCTCTTGCACACGCGCCTATATTTTCTGATAATTGAGGTTTATGAATAATAAATGAAATATTTTTGTTTAACATATTTAATCTATGCCATGACCTCTGTCATAATTTGAAATTTCTGATTTAACTAAATCTTTTAAATACTTTTCCTCTCCCTGCCATATACTTACTTTCAATGGATAACATTTAGCTACATCAGAAGAATGCTCTGATCCACAATCTCCACCTGGACAAGCAGACAGTGCTCCTAACAAATCTATTTCTGCAAAAAATTCTAGATAATCACCTGGTCTTACAGGGCTTGCTTTCATAAAATATTGTTTTGTGTCATTGGTAAATCCAGTTAGCATGAATACATTCAAAACATCATGTACTATCTTTTCGGCTTCATCAATTTTTAGTTTTTTTTCTTTCACTAAAGCTCTAGTTAAATTCGAATGACAGCAATAGTGGTAATCATTACCTGAAAGGAGCTTTGAGGTATAGGGATCACACCTAGTGCCAATTACATCATGCACTGATCCCCCATCTCCATCATAGTCATACCAATCTAAGGTATCCCATGTAATAGTTGCCAAAGATCTTAAATAAGGAAAATTACTTAACATTTTATCACCAACAGATAAATGTGTTCCATAAAGAGCCCTTGTTTTCCCTGAATAAAATTTTTCATTCAAATTACTAAAATTAAAGAGATTTAAATCTCCAACTTGAGGTCCGTCAATGCTTTCAATCCTAAAAAACTCTCCCTTTTGAACCTTAAAAGTTTTAGCATCTCTAGGAGGAATAATAATTTCATTTTTCTTAATCAAATTTTTTCTCGCTATATGCAAAATATTTAAACTATTTTCATCAATATTATTATTTGGATAACAAACAACAGGCTTTGCACCAATTCTTTCATTTATATTTGAAGGTTTGTTTGAAAATTTTTTAATCTTCATGCTTAAACACTTGCAGGAGCATTATCTTTGTATAGTTTATAATCCAAGCTGTCGATTAGAGCTTTAAATGATGCATCTATAATATTTGGTGACACTCCTATAGTAAACCAATTTATTCCTTTAGAGTCTGTACTTTCAATACTAACTCTTGTTACAGCTTCTGTTCCAGTATTTAAAATTCTTACTTTATAGTCAACAAGTCTTAGATCTTTCAAATATTTAGAATACTTATCAAGTTTATCCACGTTTTTTCTGATTGCATTATCTAACGCATTAACTGGCCCATTCCCTTCCCCTTCACATGGTATTTTTTGTCCATCCACTTCTAATTGAGCCTTTGCAAAAGAAATAATTTCTCCAGATTTGCCTTTTTTAACTGAAACATCATATTCATTAATTGAAATATATCTTGGTATTTCACCCATCAATCTTCTTGCTAATAATTCAAAAGAGGCGTCTGCACCATCATAGCTATACCCTATAAATTCTCTATCTTTTACTTCCTCAAGAAGTTTTTTTATTTTTGGATCATTTTTCTCCACATTTATGCCAATAGAGTTTAATCTAGACATAATATTAGACTGCCCTGATTGATCTGAAACAACTATATTTCTGGAGTTACCGACTTCCTCAGGATTAATGTGTTCATAAGTTTTTGGATCTTTCTGAACAGCAGAAACATGCATTCCTCCTTTGTGAGAAAAAGCAGATGCGCCAACATAGGGTAAATGTTTATTTGGTTTCCGATTAAGTAATTCATCTAACAACCTTGAGCATTGTGTTAAATTTTTTAATTTTTCACGTTTTATATTGAGTTGATAATTTTCATAAAGATCTTTTTTTAAAAAAAAGGTCGGGATAAGCGATATTAAATTTGCATTACCACATCTTTCCCCTAATCCATTAATAGTACCTTGGACTTGTCTAACTCCTGCCTGAACTGCGGTTAAACTATTTGCAACAGCATTTTCTGTATCATTATGGGCATGAATTCCTAAATTTTTTCCTGGAACATATTTTGCAACTTCTAAGACAATTTTTTCAACTTCATGAGGAAGTGTACCTCCATTTGTATCACATAAGACTATCCATCGCGCTCCATTATCATAAGCAGATTTTAGACAAGCAAGCGCATATTCAGCATTTGCCTTATATCCATCAAAGAAATGTTCGGCATCAAACATAAATTCTTTACCTGATTTAACAATGTGTTTTGCACTTTCAGCAATATTATTTAAGTTTTCATCTTTTGAGATGCCCAGGGCTACGTCAACTTGAAAATCCCAAGATTTTCCAAATAAACAAACTGATTTGCTTTTTGAATTAATTAAAGAGGATAACATTGGGTCATTTTCAGCGCTATGTTCTGATTTCTTGGTCATTCCAAAAGCAGTTAAGTTAGCTGATCTAAAATTGTGATCTTTGTTAAAAAATTCTGTATCCGTTGGATTTGCACCAGGCCAACCACCCTCGATATAATCAACACCAAGGTCATCAAGAGAAGATGATATTTTCAACTTATCATCAATTGAAAAATCCACTCCTTGAGTTTGTGCTCCGTCTCGGAGAGTAGTGTCAAATATATATAGTTGCTCTTTACTCATTTATATTTCCAAGTGGTTTTACCATCTTTATCTTCTATTAAAACACCATTATCTAAAAGTTCATCTCTTATTTTATCAGCTTCTTTATAGTTTTTATCTTCTCGAGCTTTATTTCTTTGGTTAATTTTATCTAAAATTTCAGCTTCATTTATTGAAAGTTTGTTTTTCTTAAACTCTAACCATTCAATTTCTGTTTCATTCAATAATCCTATAAAATTGCATGCAGAAGTAAATAATGCTTTGTCAGTTAAATTTCCTTTTTGTGCTTTATCATACAATTTATGAAGATTAGCAATATACCCTGGTGTATTTAAGTCATCGTAAAGTGGTTTTAGAATTTCGTCTCCAACTTTTTCATGATGATCAGATGAGTAAACATTATACCATTTACTAATTGTATTTTGACAATCACTTAAAAGTTTATCGCTCCAATCTAATGGTTGTTTGTAATGCGCACTCATTAAAGCTAATCTCAATACTTGACCATTTACCTTATTTCTAAAATCCTTTATTTTTAAAATATTTCCTTGCGATTTAGACATTTTTTCATTCAACATTGTTATAAATGCATTATGCAACCAGTAATTTGCAAAAACTTTTGTATCATTTGCACATCTTGATTGTGCAATTTCGTTTTCATGGTGTGGAAACAATAAATCTATACCGCCTCCATGAATATCAAACTCATTTCCGAGAAACTTTTTTGACATGGCAGAACATTCTAAGTGCCACCCAGGTCTGCCTTTCCCCCAGGGAGAAACCCAAGAAGGTTCATGATCTTTAGAGGGTTTCCAAAGAACAAAATCCTGTGAGTTTTTTTTATTCTCGCTCACTTCAACTCTAGAACCAGTAATTAATTCATCAAGATTTTTATTTGAAAGTTTTCCATAATCTTTAAATTTATTTACTTCAAAATAGACATGTTTATTTTCTTCGTAAGCAAATCCCTTATTTATTAAATCGGAAATCATTTCTATCATTAAATCAATATGTTCTGTTGCTTTTGGCTGATGTGTAGGAATATCACAATTCAAATAATTACAATCTTTCTGAAAACTTTTATTTACATTTTCAGTCAACTCAGAAATTGGAATATTTTTATCTTTTGATGAATTTATAATTTTATCGTCAACATCGGTTATATTTCTTACATAGGTAACTTTAGAATATTTTTTTTTTAAAATTTTAAAAAGAATATCAAAAACAACAAGAGGTCTTGCATTTCCAATATGAGGATCATCATAAACAGTTGGACCGCAAACGTACATTCTAATATTTTTTTTATCTATAGGATCAAATTTTTCTTTTTTGTTGGTAAGATTGTTAGTTAAAAAAATATCATTACTCATGATTTTAGGAATATACTTAAAAAATAGATTTGTGAATCTATTTGATTAATTTGGAATAATGCATACTGGAATTGGCTCCATTTTATGCAAATTTTGTTTTCTTATATCTTCGTATTTAGCTCGATTCGGAGAATTTGGATTAACCATAGCCTCCTCTAATTCTTCATACTTTAAACCTAGTTGACCTTCATCTGTTCTACCATCGTCCCATAATCCATCTGTAGGTGCAGCTTCGATTATTTCCTTTAGAATTCCAAGTTCTTTCCCTAGTTCCCAAATTTGAGTTTTATTACAATCAGCTATCGGTGATATATCAACTCCACCGTCACCATATTTTGTATAAAACCCTACCCCAAAATCTTCAACTTTATTTCCAGTTCCTACAACAATACCTTTATTGGCTGCAGCCACTTGATACAGAGTGGTCATTCTTAATCTTGCTCTTGAATTTGCCATTCCATGTTCATTATCAAATTTAGACAAACTGGCACTAAAAGCTAAAAATAACTCATCTAAATTAACCGTATGCGCCTCTACATTTTTAAAATTTTTAACTAACCACTCTTGATGTTTCAAACTTAAATCATGCTGATGAGATTTTTGCTTGATTGGCATCGATAATACAATTGTCCTCATGCCTGTCATCGCACTTAAAGTACTTGAAACAGATGAGTCTATTCCCCCAGAGATACCTATAACTAAAGACTGCGCTTTAGTTGGCATGTCGTTCACATAATCTTTTATCCAATTAGATATAAATTTTACTTTTTCTGAGATATCCATAATTAATTAATATTAATTTTTAGTAATTTTTCAATGTATTAAGATGCCGCTCTATTTGCACTTTTTGAATATGAGCTATTCTTTTTAATCTCATCTGATATTAAAAATGCTAACTCCAGTGCCTGATTAGAATTAAGTCTTGGGTCACAATGGGTGTGATATCTAGAAGATAAGTCTTTTTCAGATATTTTTTGAGCACCCCCTATACATTCTGTTACGTCTTGACCAGTAAGTTCAATATGTAAACCTCCAGCATAACTTCCCTCACTTTGATGACATGCAAAAACATCTCTTACTTCTTTTAAAACACTATTGAAAGGTCTTGTTTTAAAGCCGGTAACAGCTTTTATTGTATTCCCGTGGCATGGATCACAAGACCAAATTACATTGAGTCCTTCCTTTTTAATTGCTCTAACTAGTTTAGGTAAATATTTTGAAACATTGTCAGCGCCAAACCTAGAGATCAAGGTAATTTTACCTTTTTCATTATTTGGATTAATTTTATTACAAAGATTAATTAGGTCATCTGCTTTAAGTGTTGGGCCACATTTAATACCAATTGGATTTTCAATTCCTCTACAAAATTCAACATGTCCACCATCTAATTGTCTTGTTCTGTCACCAATCCAAACAAAATGAGCAGAAGTAGCATGGTTTTCACCAGTAGTTGAGTCTGTTCTGGTCATAGATTCTTCAAAAGGTAATAATAAAGCTTCATGTGAGGTCCAAAAATTTACTGTATACAGTCTGTTATTAAAATCTGATGTAATTCCACACGCACGCATAAAAGCAATGGCATCAGCAATTTTGTCCTCAAGTTCTTTAAATTTTTTTGATTGAGGACTTTTTTTAATATAATCTAGATTCCATAAATGTACTTTGTTTAAATCTGCAAAACCTCCTTTTGAAAACGCTCTGATAAGGTTTATAGTTGCAGCAGACTGAGAATAAGCTTTAAATAATCTTTTTGGATCTGGAATTCTAGCTTTTTCATTAAATTCCATGCCATTAATGTTGTCTCCTAGGTAGCTTGGAAGCTCCACCCCATCTTTTAATTCTGTTGGCGAGCTTCTTGGTTTTGAAAACTGACCAGCTATTCTTCCAAGTTTAACGACTGGTAAAGATGCAGAGTAAGTTAAAACTAATGACATCTGTAACATTAGTTTAAAAGTATCCCTTATATTGTCTGGATTAAATTCTGCAAAGCTTTCTGCACAATCTCCTCCTTGAAGAAGGAAAGCTTTTCCATCCACAACATCTGCAAGTTGATCTTTTAAATGTCTTGTCTCTCCTGCAAAAACTAGCGGAGGAAATGTTCCAATTTTATCTAAAACGTTATCTAGTTCTTTTTTATTTGGATATTCTGGTATGTGTTTAACCGGATATTTTCTCCAACTATTTTTTTTCCAATTTTTCATATGCAACCTGAAAGTGTTTTAACAGACTTTGGACTTTATTCAACAGTGACAGATTTAGCCAAATTTCTTGGCTTATCTATGTCATATCCTTTTTTAAGTGCTGAGTAATATGCCAGTTTTTGAAGAGGTATCGTCAATAGAAAAGGTAATAAATCATCATTCGTATTTTCAACTTCAATAGTTTCCCAAATATTTTCAGAAACAATTTCATCTTTACTCTTATTGGTTATTAATAAAACTTTTGCTCCTCTTGCTATTACCTCCTGCATATTTGAAATAGTTTTTTTATAATAACTATCTCTTGGAGCTAACACTACAACTGGCATTCCATCCTCTATCAATGCCAATGGTCCGTGCTTCATTTCTCCCGCTGGATAACCCTCTGCATGGACATAAGACAATTCTTTTAATTTTAAAGCACCTTCAAGTGCAATAGGATATGAAAATCCTCTGCCTAAAAACATTGAACCTTTTGCTTCATTGAAAGTAGAAGATATTGCCTGAATATCATTATCTATTAATAAAGACTTTTCAATCAAACTTGGTAAATTGAGTAAGTCTTTAATCTTTTTTTTATAATTTTCTTTGTTAGTTTCTTTTCTTATGTCTCCAAATTTTAAAGCTAAAATATATAAAATTAATATTTGGCCTAAAAAAGCTTTTGTTGATGCAACACCAATTTCAGGTCCACAATGGATTGGTAATACAAAATTAGAGTCTCTTGCAATCGAGCTTTCAATTACGTTCACTACAGCACAAGTTTTCATTTTATTTTTATTACATAGATCTAATGCTGCGTAAGTATCTGCTGTTTCTCCAGATTGTGAGACAAATATATATAAAGAATCTCTTTTAAATCTGTTTTTTCGATATCTAAATTCTGAAGCAATATCAATATTTACGTCAAGTTGAGTCAAGTCCTCAAACCAATATTTAGCCATCAGACATGAATGGTAAGCAGTACCACAACCAATTAAAGTGATTGAATTAATTTCATCTATTTTCCATGGAAAATTATAAATATTTATCTCTGAATTTGTTTTATCTATATATTCATTAATTCCAGTCTTAATTGTTGTTGGTTGCTCTTCAATTTCCTTTGCCATAAAATGTTTAAAGTCACCTTTTTCATAGCTAGCTTCATCAGAAGAAAGTTCAATTATTTTTTTATTTATCTTTTTTCCATCTTCATTAAAGAAATGCACTTGATCATTTCTAATAAAGCAAAATTCGCCATCATCAAGGTATGTAATTTTATTTGTCATCGCCTTTAATGCATATGAATCTGATCCTAAATAATTTTCATTTGGTCCATAACCAACAGCTAAGGGTGAGCCTCTTCTAGCACCAACAATTAAGCTTGGATTATCCTTAAAAATAATTCCTAGGGCAAAACTTCCATGAAGTTGTTTTAATGTTTTTGTAATTGCTACCTCTAATTCATCGGTTTTTAAATTCTCTGTGATTAGATGGACTATAACTTCAGTGTCAGTTTGAGATTTAAATATATGACCTTTGTTAGTTAGATATTTTTTTAATATAGTCGAATTTTCAATAATCCCATTATGTACAACAGAAACATTGTCAGAAGAATGGGGATGAGCATTAATACTGTTTGGTGCTCCATGTGTGGCCCATCTAACATGGCCAATTCCAATATTCCCTTTTAAATTTTTTAAATCAAAATTTTCCTCTAAAACATCTACTCTACCCTCAGACTTTACTTCAGTTATTTTGCCATCAAAAAGAGTTGCTATTCCAGCAGAGTCATAACCCCTATACTCAAGCTTTTTTAATGAGTTGATAATATTCGCCGATACAGACTTATTGCTTGAGATACCAATTATACCACACATAATTTATTTATTTTTTTTATAATTTTTGATTTCTGTTTGTAAAGCTCTGGTAAGTGCTAGAGATTTTTTAGAAACATTTTTAGTAATAATAGAACCTGCTCCAACAAAACTTTCGCTATCAATTGTAACTGGTGCTACTAACGAAGAATTAGAGCCTATAAAAACTTTGTCTTTAATTTTTGTTTTATGTTTTTTAATACCATCATAATTACAAGTAATCGTTCCTGCTCCAACATTTACTGATTTACCAATGTCTGTGTCACCAATATAAGATAAATGACTTACTTTAGATTTTTTCCCTACATTACTTTTTTTAACTTCAACAAAATTACCTATTTTGGATTCCTCTTTTAATAGTGTATCAGGTCTAATTCTGGCATATGGGCCAACTTCAACTTTATTTTCAATTTTACATCCCTCTAGGTGAGAAAAGGATTTTATAATTACATTGTTCCCGATCTTAACTTTAGAACTAATAACAACATAAGGTTCTATAGTTACGTTATTTCCAATTTTCGTATCTTTTGAAAAAAAAATTGTTTCAGGACTTATCATCTTTACTCCTGACTTGATAAATTTTTCTCTAAGTTTTTTTTGATTTAAAACTTTCATTTAAGTTTGATTTACATTAAGTATATATATTGATTAATTCACAATTTATTTCTTTAAAATACTTTAAAAATGAGACAAAAATTTACAGTTTTATTTGATCTAGATGGTACTTTGGTGGATACAGCGCCAGATTTAATACGCGCACATAATCACGTAATGGACAAATTTGGCTATCCTAAGAAAACTTTAGGAGAATTAAAAAATGCTGTTGGCAAAGGAGCTAAGGCTATGATGGCAAAAGCTAATGGTCAGTGGAAGTGGTTTGATGAAAAAATTCAAAACAAAATGACTGATGAATTTTTATCTTATTACGGAAAAAATATTTTACATGAAAGTAAATTAATTAATGGTGTAAAGGAATTTTTAAATTGGTGTAAAAATGAAAATATTTCTATGGCAGTATGTACCAATAAGACTGAACATTTGGCTGTTGATCTTTTAAAAAAAATTGGAATTTATGAATATTTTGAGTACGTTGCAGGATACAATACTTTTGAATATTGCAAACCAGATCCTAGACATTTAACAAACGTTATAGAAATATTAGATGGTGACAAAAATAAATCATTGATGATTGGAGATAGTGAGACAGATGCTAATGCTGCAAAAGCTGCCAATATACCAATAATTTTATTAAAATATGGATACACAGAAAAAAGATCAGATGAGATCTATCATAATCACTTGGTAAAAGACTTTGTAGGAATTGAAAAAATAATATCAAATTATCTTTAAATATTGATTAATTTTATTTAAATACTAAAACAAAAATATTATTACAATATGAGTTAATAAAGTGCACTTTGTAGAAAAAGAACCTGCTCAGAAAAGAATTGATTTTGATAATAAATTAAAAACAAAAAAAATTTTAAGAGCACCAGGAGCATATAATCCTTTAACTGCAAAATTAATTGAAGAAATAGGATACGATGCTGTTTATGTTTCTGGTGGGGTTATGGCAAATGATCTTGGTTTTCCAGATATAGGACTTACCACTTTACAAGATGTAAGTACTAGGTCTTATTTAATATCTAGAGTAACTAATCTTCCTACAATTGTTGACATAGATACTGGTTTTAAGTCTTGCAAAGAAACAATAGAAACATTTGAGCAATTTGGAATAACTGGAGTTCATTTGGAAGATCAAATTGAGAGAAAAAGATGTGGCCACCTTGATAACAAGGAGCTTATTTCAACAGAGGCGATGGTAAAAAAAATAAAAGAATGTGTTAATGCAAAAAAAGATCAAAACTTTAAAATAATCGCTAGATCTGATGCAAAAAGTGTAGAAGGAATAGATAAAATGATTGATAGATGTAAAGCTTATGTTGATGCAGGAGCAGAAATTATTTTTCCTGAAGCACTTCATGATGAAAAAGATTTTGAAAAAGTAAGAAAAGAACTTAATTGCTATTTATTAGCAAATATGACTGAATTTGGAAAATCAAAACTATTTAATTACAAAGAATTAGAAAATATTGGGTTTAATATTGTTATATACCCTGTAACGACACAAAGGTTAGCTATGAAAAATGTAGAAGATGGCTTAAGAGACATTTATGTTAATGGACATCAAAACAATATAATAGATAAGATGCAAACAAGAAAAAGGCTTTATGATCTTGTTGAGTATGAAAAGTATAATTCACTGGATGAAAAAATTTATAATTTTAGTACTGAAGGACACGAATAATGAGTGAGGAAATTAAAAAAGGTTTATTGGGGATAGTGGTCGATGAAACTGAGGTTTCAAAAGTTATGCCTGAAATAAATTCTCTTACTTACAGAGGTTATGCTGCTCAAGATCTTTGCGAATATTGTAGATTTGAAGAAGTAGCATATTTAATTTTAAATAAAGATTTGCCAAATACAATTCAGCTAAAAAAATTTGAAAAAGAAGAAAAAAATAATCGAGAATTATCAAAAAATTTATATGAAATAATTAAGCACATGCCCAAAAAATCACATCCTATGGATGTTGCAAGAACTGCTGTGAGTGTTATGGGACTTGAAGATAAAGAAACACAAGACTCAAGTCCTGAGGCGAATATGAGGAAATCTTTGAGAATTTTTGCAAAAACTCCCACTGCATTGGCTGCTTTTTATAGAATTAGAAAAGGAAAAAAAATAATCAAACCAAAGAAAACTCTTAATTTTGCTGAAAATTTCTTTTACATGTGTTTTGGTAAAGTGCCTCAAAAAGAAATTGTAAAAGCATTTGACGTTTCCTTAATATTGTATGCTGAACATAGTTTTAATGTTTCAACTTTTACAGCAAGAACAATTACAAGTAGTTTATCTGATATTCATGGAGCAATTACTGGTGCTATTGCAAGTCTTAAAGGGCCATTGCATGGTGGTGCTAATGAAGAGGTAATGCATATGATGGATGAAATTAAAAAACCTGAGAACGCATTAAATTGGATAAATAATGCTTTAAAAAACAAAGAAGTTGTAATGGGTTTTGGACATAGAGTTTATAAATCAGGAGATTCAAGAGTACCTACAATGAGAAAGTACTTTGGAAAAGTCGCTAAACTAAAAAAAGATAAAAAATTTGAAAAAATTTATGACATTGTTGAAAAAGTTATGATTAAAGAGAAAAATATATACCCAAACGTCGACTATCCTACTGGGCCGACTTATCACTTAATGGGATTCGATACTGACTTTTTTACCCCCATATTTGTTATTTCAAGAATAACTGGTTGGTCTGCTCATATTATGGAGCAACATGCTGCAAATAAGCTTATAAGACCATTAGCTAGTTATAAGGGTAAAAAGCACAGAAAAGTTTTAGAGCTCAATCAGAGATAATTTTTTTAGCAAGAATATTTTCGCTATCCACCTTCTTTAATTTATAGCCGTTAGTTTCTAACATTTTTTTTGTTTCCTCTAATTTTTTACCCTCTAAAAAAGTTCCATCGAAATGTTTTGATTCAAAAATTATCTGATTGATTTTTACCTCATTAAAATCTATCGAATTTAGAATTTTATATTCAGCCCCTTCTACATCTAATTGTAGTTTATCTATAGATTTAATTGAATACCTTTCAGTTAAATCTTTAAATGTTATAAAATCAATTTCTATTTCTTGAATATCTTCATCAGTGATATCAAATCTTTTTCCTTTATGACTTAATATATGATTTATATCAAAGGAACCTATGCCTGTCGCCCAATGTTTACCAAGCTTTTTTATTGACTCTTTTTTGACATAAAAAAAATTTTGTTTACTGGTATTATCGAGTATTGCATTTTTACATATAAAAAAATTTTTCTTTTTTGAATATTCCTTTTCAAGAATCTTATGATTATAAGGAACAGGTTCTACTAATAGAATATTTTCACTTGTATATTCTGCTATTATTTCTTTGAGATATTGACCTGTGTGAGCTCCAATTACAACTAAACCAAAATCTCTCACATTTATTAACTAAATGCTTCTGCCCAAGTTCCTTGGGTGGATGCTTTAGAATATTCTGTTGCACGCCCCTCAAAAAAGTTCATATGCTCGACAGCATTAAGCATAGTGTCTAACCAACCAAGAGGATTTTTATCAACATCATAAATAGCCTCTAAACCTAATTGGTCTAATCTTCTATTAGCTATAAATCGAATATAATCTTTCACTTCTCTTGCTGTTAATCCCTCCATAGGTCCCATTTCAAAAGCTAAATCAATAAAAGCATCTTCATGCTCTATAATTGTTCTACATGCTTCATAAAGTTCTTTTTTCAATTTTGGAGTCCATATTTCTGGGTTCTCTTTAATAAATTCTCTAAAAATTCTTATCATAGAGTTGCAATGAAGAGTTTCATCTCTCACTGACCAAGTGACGATCTGGCCCATACCTTTCATTTTGTTGTGTCTTGGAAAATTTAACAAAATAGCAAAGCTTGCAAATAACTGCAGCCCTTCAGTAAACGCACTAAAAACAGCAACTGTTTTAGCAATATCCTCTTTTGAATTTACATTAAAATTTTGCATATAGTCATATTTGTCTTTCATCTCTTTGTACTTCATAAAAGCAGAATATTCAGACTCTGGCATTCCGATTGTATCTAAAAGGTGTGAATAAGCAGCCACATGAACTGTTTCCATTGCAGCAAAAGCAGTCATCATCATCAACACTTCAGTTGGTTTAAAAACTGTTGTGTAATGTCTTAAATAACAATTATTCACTTCAACATCAGCTTGAGTAAAAAATCTAAAAATTTGTGTTAATAAATTTTTTTCTGATTGCGATAAATTTTTTTGCCAATCTCTAACATCATCCCCCAAAGGAACTTCTTCAGGCAGCCAATGAATTCTTTGTTGAGTTAACCAAGCATCATAGCACCATGGATATCTAAATGGTTTGTAAACTGGGTTCTCAACTAACAATCCCTTTTTTTTTGGTTGGATAATTTGTGAATTTATTTTTTCTGCTACTGACATGATAGACACTCCTCGTATTCTGTTTCTTCTGTTTGGGTTGATTTATTTTTGTAGACATTCGCCATAATATCTGTTGATTTAGCATCATTGATATTTTCAGCTCTTTGGATTGATTTTGATCTACAGTAATAAAGGCTTTTTAAACCTTTTTTCCAAGCATCAAAATGAATTTTATGAAGTTCTTTCTTATGAACGTCAGCAGGTAAAAACAAGTTTACTGATTGTGCTTGAGATATAAATGGAGTTCTATCTCCACTTAGCTCAATAATCCAATTTTGGTTTAACTCAAAAGCTGTTTTAAAAACATCTTTCTCTAAATCAGTTAGAAAGTCTAAATGTGATACTGAACCCTGATTTGTTGTAATACTTGACCAGGTTTCATCGTCATTTTTTCCGTGACTTTCTAGAATTTCCTCTAAATATCTATTTTTAACATTAAATGAACCTGATAAGGTTTTGTGAGTATAACTGTTAGCAGCAATTGGCTCAACTCCTGGTGACGCTCCACCACAAATGATAGAAATTGAAGCTGTTGGTGCAATTGCGGTCTTGTTAGAAAATCTTTCTTGATAACCGTATTCTGCGGCATCGGGACATGCACCTCTTTCTTCTGCTAAGTCTTTAGAAGCTTGATTTACTTTTGCATCAATGTCTTTAAATATTTTTTTATTCCAAGACTTAGCCATTACAGACTCTAAAGGAATTCTATTTTTTTGTAGAAATGAATGGAAACCCATTACACCTAATCCAACACTTCGTTCTCTTTCTGCTGAATACTTTGCATCTTTAAATTGATCCGGTGCTTTATTTATGAAGTCAGATAAAACATTATCTAAGAATCTCATAACATCATTAATCATATTTGGGTCATCTTTCCATTCGTCATATTTTTCTAAGTTCAAAGATGACAAACAACAAACTGCTGTTCTATCTCTACCGTCTTTATCTATTCCTGTTGGTAAAGTTATTTCACTGCACAAGTTAGAAGTTTTAACTGTCAGATTAGCTAATTTATGATGCTGTGGTATTTGTCTATTAACTGTATCAATATAAATTATATATGGTTCACCAGTCTCTATTCTAGCAGTTAATAATCTTATCCATAAATTTCTTGCTGAAATAGTTTGTTGAACTGTTCCGTCTGCAGGACTTTTCAATGCCCATTGTTCATCAGTTTCTACAGCTCTCATGAATGCATCTGAAACTAAAACACCGTGATGTAAATTTAATGCTTTTCTGTTTGGGTCGCCACCTGTTGGTCTTCTCATTTCTATAAACTCTTCTATCTCAGGATGATCAATTGGAAGATAACAAGCAGCAGAACCTCTTCTTAAAGAACCTTGGCTAATTGCCATAGTTAAAGAGTCCATAACTTTAATAAATGGAATTATACCTGATGTCTTTCCAACTTTACCAATTTTTTCACCAATAGATCTTAGATTGCCCCAATAACTTCCTATGCCACCACCTTTAGCTGCAAGCCAAACATTTTCGCTCCATAAATCTAAGATGCCACCCAAGCTATCTGATGCTTCATTTAAAAAACATGAAATAGGCAATCCTCTTTTGGTTCCTCCATTAGATAAAACAGGTGTAGCAGGCATAAACCAAAGATTGCTTATATAATTATAAATTCTTTGAGCGTGAAGATTGTCATCAGCATATGAACTTGCAACTCTTGCAAATAGATCTTGAAAAGATTCGTTGTGACCTAGATATCTGTCTTTTAGTGTCGCTTTACCAAAATCAGTTAAATTCGAATCTTTAGAACGATCAATCTTAATAATAATACCCTTGTCATTTTGAAATAGTTCCGTTTCGTTATTTAATGAGAAAAGATCGGGTCTTTTATCTTTCGAAACCTCGTTAACTTGAGGGCTATATTCAGAGACAGCTTTCTTAAGGGCCTGCGATAAAATTTTGTTCATAACTCTTATTATATTTAGTTTATTTAACGAAAACAACTACATGTTGTAGGCGTTTTGACTTAATATACTATATAATCATTAAATCAATAGAACATTTATAGAACATGATAAATTATATATCAATAAAAAAAATTAAAAAATTAAGGTTAATTAACATAAAAGAGATAAAAAATTATCAAATGACACAAAATATTAAAATTGACCCATACGGATTCAGAGAATATGACGCTCGATGGTTGTATGAAAAAGACATAAATAGAGCTGGAATAGAGAATCTTGGTAAAGGTTTAGGCACACAGATAATTAGTAATACTAAAAAACATAACCCAAGAGTTGTAGTTGGACATGACTATCGTTCTTACAGCGAAGAGATAAAAACTGCTCTAAAAAAAGGATTACTATCAACTGGCTGTAATGTCGAAGATGTTGGGTTGTCATTATCACCTATGGTTTATTTTGCTCAGTTTGATTTAAATTCTGATGCTGTTGCAATGGTAACAGCAAGTCATAATGAAAATGGATGGACTGGAGTTAAGATGGGTATCAAAAAAGGATTAACTCATGCCCCAGAAGAAATGAAGGAATTAAAAGAAATAACGCTTAATGAAAAATTTACATCAGGTCAAGGAAGTGAAAAACAAATCGAAAATTTCCAACAAGTTTATAAAGAAGATTTAATCAAAAATAATAAAATTAATAAAAAAATAAAAGCTGTTGTTGCATGTGGAAATGGTACCGCAGGCATATTCGCTCCAGATATATTAAGAGGAATTGGTTGCGAAGTAATTGAACTAGATTGTAATTTAGATTGGACTTTTCCAAAATATAATCCTAATCCTGAAGATTTAGAGATGCTTCACGAAATAGCAAAATCTGTAAAGGAAAATAATGCTGATATAGGTTTTGGTTTTGATGGAGATGGTGACAGAGTTGGAGTAATTGACAACAAAGGTAATGAGATATTTTCAGATAAAATTGGTTTATTAATTGCTAGAAACTTATCTGCAAAACACCAGAATTCAAAGTTTGTAGTAGATGTTAAATCTACAGGTTTATACGCAAAAGATAAAGTATTAGCAAAAAATAACTGCGATACGATTTATTGGAAAACGGGTCATTCTCATATTAAAAGAAAAGTTAATACAGAAAAAGCTTTGGCTGGGTTTGAAAAAAGTGGACATTTCTTTTTTAATCAACCACTAGGTTATGGATATGATGATGGTATTAATTCTGCAATTCAGGTTTGTCATTTACTGAATAATCAAAATAAAGAAATGAGTGAAATTATTGATGAATTACCTATAACTTATCAATCACCTACTATGGCTCCTTTTTGTAAAGATGAAGAAAAATATCAAGTAGTTGAAGAATTAGTAAAACAGGTAGAAAAAGTTAAAAGTGATAGAATAAAAATAGATGATCAAACTATATCAGAGATTTTAACTGTAAATGGAATTAGATTTTCTTTTGAGGATGGTTCATGGGGTTTAATCAGAGCGTCATCTAATAAACCCTCATTAGTAGTTGTTACAGAAAGCCCAACTTCGGACAGAAGAAAGAAAAAAATCTTTGATTTTATTGACGATTTACTTCAAAAAACCGGAAAAATTGGTGATTATGACCAAAAAATTTAAAAGTTAATAAACATCATTTTCAACTAATAAGTGTTCACAAAATTGTAAAGAATCATTTAATTTTAAATAATGAGGTGATGGAGGGAGACTGAAGTCACCTCTTTTTTTGTTTAATTTATAAACTCAAATTTTCTTATATTTATTTAATGGCAGATAAAAAAATAAGATCAGTTGCAAAAACTTTTTCTTGGAGGCTTTTTATTTTTATTTATTGGGTAATATTTGGCTATATTTATACTGGTACATTTGTTGGTGCCGGAATACTAGGAGTTGGCTCAATCATTCCTCTCTTTTTTTATTATTTTCATGAGAGAATATGGAATAAAGTTAAATGGGGTACCAATTAAATAAACTTTTTAAGTTTATCTGAAACTATTACTTTTTTGTTATTTATATAATCCTCATGGTTTTTCTCGATATTCTTAAGTTCATATAAGTAATTAACCATAACACCAAAAGACCTGTTAAAACCAACTTCTGAAACATTAGCATTTATATTTATGTCCTCAACTATAGCCCCGTTTCCTAAATGAAATCTTGTGACATCATTGATAGGTAATTGTTTATGATTTTTTTCATTTATCAAATAGTGGGCAACTAATTTTAAAATTGCATCTTTATTAGATACAATTCTTGTGTCACCAATTTTTAAATCTGGGGATTTTAAGAAAGATATATTTTCTAAAGGAACGTTTCCTAGAATATTTTTAATTTTATTTTCTTCTAAATATGAGAACCAATCTCTGAAACCTGGTATAGGCGACAAGGTTCCAAAGTGTTTTATGTCAGGTAATTCTTCTTGGATTTCATAAACAACTCGTTTAATTAAAAAATTTCCTAAAGTAACTCTTGATAAACCCTCTTGACAGTTGCTGATTGAATAGAATGTTGCAGTATCATATTTTTTATTCCCTGTTGTATGTGGCTTAGTAATTTCTTGTATCGATTTACCTAGACCATTCGTGAGGGCTACTTGAACAAATATTATGGGCTCGTCCTCAAGTGCTGGATGAAAATATGAAAAAAATCTTCTGTCCTCTCCAAGTCTTCTCTTAAGTTCGTCCATATCTTTAATTTTATGAACTCTCTCATATTTCATAATTTTTTCTAAAACAGCTGCTTTTGTATCCCAAGTAATTTTAGCTAATCTTAAAAAACCTGGATTAAACCATGACTTAAATAATTCTCTTAAATCATCATCTAAAGGTTTTAAATCTGAATTTTCTTTTAATACTTTCAATAAATCTTCTCTTAAAGAGACTATAGTAGAAATTCCATTTGGAGCCATATTCATTCTTCTAAATAATTCTCTTCTCTTTCCCTCAGATACTATAAATAAATTAAATAAATTTTTATCATTCTGGGTTTTTTGATAAGTTTCTATAGCTTCTGATACCTTAGTATGACTAGGTTTAAATTTCTCATTTATTTTCTTAAAAAATGTTAGTTTATTCTCAGGTGTGAGGGTTTGATAAAGATCTGTTACGTCCCTTGCAACAGTGATACCAAAAGCTGCACCTTTATTAGAAATTAAATCATCACATAATGACAATATTGTTTCTAAATCATTTTTTTTAAGCTGTTTTTTTTTGAATAGTTTTTGGCCTACATCAGCGATAGATGAAATGATATCTTTTAAGTTAAACATGTTTTTCATATCTAGTTTATACTTAAAAATTCATAAAAAGATCTAATAGAAACAATTATTAAAAATGTTCCAAAGATTTTACTCAATAAACGCTTATCAATTTTATATACTGCTTTAGCCCCTATACGCGCCATAAACATCGTCACAGGTACAAATACAATAAAACCTAATAAATTTATGTATCCCAGACTAAAAGGTGTATTAATATTATTAATAATTTTACCACTAATTATCATTGTTGTGGTACCAGTAACTGCTATCAAGAAACCGACTGCTGCTGCAGTTCCAATAGATTTTCTAATGTCGTAACCAAAAGTTCTCATAAAAGGAACCATTAATGATCCACCACCTATTCCAAGTGGGACAGATATAAATCCAATTACAATTCCAGAGATATTTTTAATTAAATCTGAGATTTTTTTTGGATTTTCAACAAGCTGCTCTCTTAAAAAAATAAAAAATACCCCAACTAAAAAAGCAAAAATTGAAAAAAACAAAACTAATGCTGGAGTTTTTAAATTAACAGCCAAAAATGTTCCTGCGATTACTCCTATTAAAATAAATATTCCAAAGGATTTAACCATTTTAAAATCTACAGCATCATATTGCATATGTATCCTTGTTGAGATTATTGAGGTTGGTACAATAATTGCTAATGAGGTTCCAACGGAGAGGTGCATTCTAGTAACAATATCAAAATCTAAAACTGAGAAAGCATAATATAATGCTGGAACCATTATTATTCCTCCACCAACACCGAGTAAGCCTGCCATAAAACCAGCAACTGCAGCAGCTATAGCTAAAACAACTAATAAATTTATAATCTCATTAATGTTTGAAATATCCATTATGTGTTTGCCTGATTGGCTTTTTCATTGTTTTGTACAATTGTCATAATATGTTTTGTTTTTTGAAAATCAGATTCACGAGCCATTAAATTGTCACTTAGATATCTTTTCCATTCCTTTGATCCTATTTGACCATGGTATAAACCAACAGTATGTCTCATTATATGATTAACTTTTGTTCCTAATTTAACTTCTTTTTCAACGTAATCTAGAAGCTGCTCAGCTACCTGCTCTCTTGTAGGATTAATTTTCGTATTAAATATTTCCTTTTCGATTTCTACTAATGAATACGGGTTTTGATATATAGATCTTCCAATCATTACTCCATCACAATAATTTAAGTGATTATTAATTTCATCTATTTTTGATATACCTCCATTTATAATTATTTCTAAATCTGGGTTTTGTTTTTTAAGCTCATAAACCATATTGTAATTAAGTTTTGGAATATTTAAATTTTGCTTAGGAGAAAGTCCTGTTAATATTGCTTTTCTGGCGTGTAAAATAAATGTTTTTGTACCCACATCTCTCAATTTGTGAATAAAATTATTTAAATACTCAAAGCTTTCTACATTATCAAATCCAATTCTAGTTTTTGCAGTAACTGGAATTTTACATGAATTAACCATCGCACTTATGCATTCGGCTACTAGGTCAGGCTCTTTCATTAAACAAGCGCCAAACATATTTTTTTGAACCTTTTTACTAGGACAACCTAAATTAATATTAATTTCATCATAGCCCATATCTTCTGCAATCTTTGCAACTTCAGCTAGCTCTTCTTTATTTGAGCCACCAACTTGCAATGCTAGTGGTTTTTCCTCAGGACTATAAGATAAGATTTTTTTTCTATCCCCATGTATTGCGGATTTAGTAGCAACCATTTCAGTATATAGCATTACATTTTTGCTCATCAATCTTAAGAAAAAACGATCATGTCTATCTGTGCAATCCATCATCGGAGCAACGGAAATTTTTCTATTAATTTTGTATTTAGTATCCAAGAGGTTTACCCATTATTTTATCAGGAAGCCATGTAACTATCTCTGGAAAGATACACAAAATTAAAATTGCTAATGCCATTATAATCATAAATGGTATAGAGCCTTTTAAAATTTCTGACAAACTTACATCTGGGGTAATGCCTTTTATTATATAAAGATTTAATCCAACAGGTGGAGTTATTAATCCTATCTCCATATTAATAGTAAATACAATTGCAAACCAATATGGATCAAAACCTAATGTAGTAATTACGGGTAATAATATGGCAGAAGTCATCACTATTACCGCAACAGGAGGTAAAAAGAAACCAGCAATTAAAAGAAAAATATTTATTAAGAGAAATACAATCCATTTATTGGAACTTAACTCCACCATGCTTTGAGCTAAAGATTGAGTCACATAAAGTTGTGAAAGTGTAAATGCAAAAAGATAAGATGCTGCAATGATAAACATTATCATTACACTTTCCTTCATTGAAACTTTAACAATATTCCATATTTTTTTTGGTTGATAAATTTTATAAACAATTGCTATCAATACAAAAACCAAGAATGCTCCAACACCTGATGCCTCTGATGGAGTTGCAACACCACCATACAACACATACAAAACACCTGCTATAATAGCTAAGAATGGAAGAACTCTAGGTAACACTTCCAGTTTTTCTCTTAACGTAGGAGGTGTTCTATTCCTTAAGGCTTTTGCAGCATCTTTATCAATAAAGTAACTATGAATAAGAGCCCAAATTGCAAACATACCTGCCAGCATAAATCCTGGAACTAAACCACATAAGAAAAGTCTGCCAATGGATGTACCTGTTGCAATTCCATAGACAATTAAAACTATACTTGGAGGAATAAGAACTCCAAGAGTTCCTCCTGCAGCGATAGTACCAGTAGCAATTTGATCAGAGTAACCTCTTTTTCTCATCTCGGGTATTCCCATTGTTCCAATAGCTGCACATGTAGCTGGACTAGATCCACTTAAAGCTGCAAAAATTGAACAAGCACCAATATTAGAAATAACTAAACCACCTGGAAGCCTCCAAAGCCACCTATCTAGACCTGTGTATAAATCTTTTCCAGCAGGAGAATTAGCTACTGCCATTCCCATTAAAATAAACATTGGTATCGAAAGTAAGACAAATGAATTTAGTCCTGCGTAAAACGTCTCAGCAAAAACTTCTAGCATTTGAAAACCTTCAAATGATACTAAGAGAACTATTGATACAAAACTTAAACCAAACGCAATTGGAATTCCTGAAAATAAGACTATTAAAGTAAAAACCGCAACAATTATAGCTATTATCAATGGGTCCATTAATTTTGGTCAGCCTCGTCGATTAACTTGATAATTTCTGCAATATATTGAAGTATCATTAATATAGCACCAATCATCATTGAAGAATAAGGTATCCATAGTGGAGGATCCCAAACTGTACCGGTTGAGTAATTTTTAGTAAATGCCTCCTCAACCATTATGAATCCAAAATAAAATAGAATTAAAAAAAATAATAAACTTAATAACGAAGTAAAAATTTTTAATCTTAGAACATTTTTTGTGGACAAAAAATCGTATATCCACTCCATACTAACATGTGCTTTTTCACTTAAAACATATGCACTACCAATGAAAGTAGATGCAACTAACAACATGGTTACTAACTCAGTTTGCCATGTTATTGCTCTTTGAAAAAAATACCTCTCGAATACTAATTCAACAATCACAAGAATTGACAAAAGCAAAGCTAGAACTGCAAAAGCTCCACAAGCTTTAGCTGTAAAATCACAGAATTTTAAATATTTATTTTTCATAAAAAAAAACCCCTACTTATTATAAATAAATAGGGGTTCTTTATATATTACTTTATTTAACTGCCAAAGCCATTTCCATTAGTTTATCACCACCTGGAACTTTCTCAGCGAAAGCTTTGTGAGAAGATTTCTTTGCAATCTCAACCCATGCGGCATGATCTTTCTCATCCATGTAGACTAATTTTACGCCTGCAGCTTTATATGCATCTTCAAACTTTTTATCTAAATTCTCAACTTGAGCTGTCATATATTTCTCTGCAACTTTACCAGCAGCCATAAGTGCTTTTTGTTGTTTTGAATTTAAAGCATCATATGATTTTTTAGACATTAGAATCGGTTCATACATAAACCATAATCCAAATTTTCCTGGAGGTGTTGCACAAGTTACTTGCTCGTAAATTTTATAACTTACAAAACTACCTGAGCTAGTATTTGCACCTGTTAATACACCTGTTTGTAATCCAGTGTAAATTTCAGAAGATGGCATACTTTGAATACCTGCACCCGCTGCTTCTAACATTTGGTTAAACGCTTTTCCTGCAGCCCTCATAACCTGTCCTTTTGCATCGCTTGGATTTTTGATACATTGAGACTTAGAAGCAAATCCACCTCCTAACCATGCATCTGATAAAACAACAACACCTGCATCATTTATAATTCTTTTAATTTCAGTCATCATAGGACCTTTATTAAATCTTAATGCGTGATCATGATTTTTTACAGTACCTGGCATTAAAGTTGCATCAAATTCTGGATGGAACTTAGAAGCATACGCTAAAGGAAAAGCAGAAATATCCAATTGACCAGTTGTCATTGGTTTCCACTGTTCTTTTGGTTTGTATAAAGATTTTGCTGGGTAGATTCTTATATCTATTCCAACATTAGCTTTTTTAACCTCATCTGCAATTATTTGAACCATTTCGTGTCTTGGATCAAATGAACCGTCAGCTCTTGGAGTTCCTGGCCATTGGTGACTTGCTTTTAAAGTTACAGCATAAGCAGAACCAATTAAAGTGAACGCAAGAATAAATGAAGTCAAACATAAAGATATTTTTTTTAACATTTAATTCTCCCTCTATTGTTATTTATGATAGTTGTATTAAAATGAAGATATCGCTAAGAGTCAAGTTAACAAAAGATACACTAATATTTAATATTATTTATGGATGGACCGCTTAAAAACTTATTGGTAGTTGATTTAACAAGAGTTTTGGTTGGACCATATTGCACAATGATTTTGTCAGATCTGGGTGCAAGAGTAATTAAGATTGAGGCTCCTGAAATAGGTGATGACTCAAGAAAATTTGGCCCTTTTGTTAAAGATTACTCAGCTTATTTTATGTCTCTTAATAGAGGAAAAGAAAGCATAGCTTTAAATTTAAAGAATTCAGATGATAAAAAAATATTTGATAAAATTTTATCAAAAGCAGATATTTTAGTAGAAAATTTTAAGCCAGGAACTTTGAAAAAATGGGGATATGGTTGGGAAGAAGTAAGTAAAAAATTTCCTAAATTAATTTATGCTTCAGCATCTGGCTTTGGACAAACTGGTCCATTAAAAGAATTACCAGCTTACGATATGGTTGTTCAAGGAATGGGAGGATTAATGAGTGTAACGGGCCAACCTAATTCTGAACCTACTAGAGTTGGTACTTCAATTGGTGATATTACAGCTGGTTTATTTACAACAATTGGAATTAATGCAGCTTTGTACGATAGACAAAAAACAGGTAAGGGCATGTACATAGATGTTTCAATGCTTGATTGTCAGATTGCAATTCTTGAAAATGCAATTGCAAGATATTTATCTAAAAATGAAATACCAAAACCTATGGGTTCGAGGCACCCTTCTATTGCTCCTTTTGAGGCGTTTAAAACTAAAGATAGTTACATAATCATTGCTGCAGGTAACGACAAATTATTTGAAAAGCTATGTAATATTTTAGAAATTCCTGAAATGTTTACTAATGAAAAATTTAGCTCAAATTCTTCTAGGGCAAAAAATATGGATGAACTTAAAAAAATTCTAGAAAATAAACTTTCTGCAAAATCAACAAATGAATGGGTTAGTCAAATGGAGAAAGATAAAATTCCTTGTGGTCCAATATTTAATATTAAAGATGCAGTAGAGAATCCTCAGGTAGAAGCGAGAAATATGATTGTAAAAGCTTATCACAAAGTTATAGGAGATTTTAAATTAGCAGGAAATCCAATCAAAATGTCAACATATGAGGACCCTAATAAAAGAGGAGATATACCTGACTTGGATGAACACAGGGAAAAAATAATAAAAGAATTTGTAGATTAAAATTTATTGATCTTCTTTGGTATCTTCTTGAGTTAACTCTTCACTATTTGAAACTTCATCTAATGACACCTCACCCTCTTCATTCATAGTTTCATCACCGACGGAACTATCGACATCAACTTTTGCAGTTTCAGATAATTCTGCTAAATCTTCTTTTGTAATTTGAATTTTTTCTGGAGTTTTTCTTGCTCTTTTTGATGGAAGAATTGGGGTTCCACTTTTAGAAATTTCACCTTTGTATAAATTTTCAAAATCATCACCTATGTCTTCATCATCTTCAGCAGTATCGTCAACTTGTTCAACATGTTTTCTGAGCTTATAAACTGCACTTTCGGTTAAATCTGAAACTTGAATTTTTTCTTCTGCAATTTCTCTTAATGAAATGACTGTATTTTTGTCATTATCCCTTTCAATTGTTGGTTCTATGCCTGCATTTAACTGAGTAGCTCTTTCTTTGGCTACTAATACCAACTCATAGGGACTATCTACTTTATCGATGCAATCTTCTACAGTTACTCTTGCCATGCGCAGTATCTATACAGTGAGCTCAATAAAATCAAGCAGTATTTTAAATATATTGAGGATTTAGCTTTCTCTTAATTGAATTAAGTAGAATTATTGAGGTTAAAATATATGATCCAGAAACAATAGCTATTTGCTCAATTGAAAAATTAATATCTATAAGAATACCAAATAAGGCTGTTCCAAAAGCAGTCGCAAATACCATTAAAGCTGTTGTTAATGCTTTAATAGATCCAATATACTTTACTCCATAAATTTCAGCCCATGTAGATGATCCAAGAACATTAGCTAGTCCGTTAGTCATACCTAACAAACCAAAGAATAAAAATGACGAAAATTCATTATCAAAAAAGAACAGTACTCCAGTTGCAGCAAAAAGTGGAATGTTCATGTAAATTAATAATTTCCTACTTGAGAATTTATCAATTAAAAAACCAGAGACAAATAATGTAACTACAGATAGAATTGAATAAACCATAAAGGATTGTGCAATCACATATGGACCCCAGTCTTTAGAGCTAGTGATGAAAGATTGATAAACAAATGCACCTGTTGCAATCCAGGGCATAGCTAACATAGTCATACAAACAATATAAAATCTATAATCTTTCAAAACTTCTATTCTTTTCCATTGTTTAATTTCTTTAGTAATAGCTTCTTTATTGTTATCTTCTCTTGTATCAAGTTTAATTTCTTTGACTAAAAAATACGATGTAATTGGTAAAACTATAATTACTAAAATAGAAATTGAAACCCAGATATCTCTCCACTCGATAAATGTTAATAAAAAAACAATCAAAACCGGCAAGATAAATTCTGCTAAAGATAATCCTAACCAACACGTACTTAAAGCTCTACCTCTGTTTCTTTCAAAAAAACGAGAAATTGTTGTTGTAGCAGTATGACTTGATAAGCCTTGACCTGATAACCGCATTAAAAAAATTCCTATAAATAAAAAAATAACCGAGGAAATTTTAGAAAAAATAAAACATGAAACTGACAAAAATATAATTACGTATGATGAAAATTTTAATATATTTATATCGTCAATTTTTTTACCAATCCAAACTAAGATAATACTACTTAATAAAGTAGCAGACGCATAGATTGAGCCAAATTGTCCATGGGTAATTGATAAGGCCTCCCTAATACTAGAATTAAACAGTCCAAGAAAAAAACTCTGTCCAAAACTAGAAAAAAATGTAAAAATAAAACCAAACAGAATTACTTTTAAACTTAAAATTTTAAACATAGATAAAAATTATGACTTGTAATGTTACTTTCATAGGTCTTGGAGTTATGGGTTACCCGATGGCTGGTTATATATCAAAAGCTGGGCACAATGTAACTGTTTTTAACAGAACTAAATCTAAAGCTGAAAAATGGATAAGTGAATACAAAGGTAATATAGCCGAAACACCAGCTGAAGCTGCAAAAAATTCTGAATATATTTTTACATGTGTTGGAAATGATAATGATTTAAGAGAAGTTACCTTTGGTGATAACGGAGCATTTAAAACGATTAAAAAGGGATCTGTTTATATTGACAACACTACCGCCTCAGCCACAATTGCAAGAGAAATACATGATTATGCCAAAAAAAATGGTTTTGGTTCTTTAGATGCGCCCGTATCAGGTGGACAAGCAGGAGCAGAAAATGGTGCTCTTACTGTTATGATAGGTGGAGATCAATCTGATTTTGACAAAGCAAAAGATATTATTGATTGCTACAGCAAAAAAATGAAATTACTTGGTGGCCCTGGTAATGGACAACTTGCTAAAATGGTTAATCAAATTTGTATTGCTGGTTTAGTCCAAGGTTTGTCTGAAGCAATCAATTTTGGAATGAAAGCTGGATTAAACATGGAAGATGTTATTGAAGTAATTTCAAAAGGTGCGGCTCAATCTTGGCAAATGGAAAATAGATACAAAACCATGATTGATGATAAATTTGATTTTGGTTTTGCAGTAGATTGGATGAGAAAAGATCTTAAAATTGCCATGGATGAAGCTAAAAATAATAGGTCTGTGTTACCTGTGACTGAGTTAGTTGATAAATATTACGGAGAGATTCAGGAAATGGGTGGTAATAGATGGGATACTTCAAGTTTAATAAAAAGGTTTAGAAAATAGATAGTATGCAACCAGCATACTACGAAGATTTCAGTGAAATAAAAAAAAAGATTTGGCTTATGCTAGAAGATGCGGTTTCAAACCGTAACTCTCAATTTAGAATACCTACTTTTATGTGTGGCTATGGTTCAGAAATAAATGGTAGAATTGTTGTTTTAAGAAAAGCGGATAAAGAAAATAATTTAGTTCAATTTCATAGCGATATCAGATCAGACAAAATTGATATGCTTAAAAAAAATTCTAGTGCTGCAATGTTATTTTATGATAAAGAAGAAAAAATCCAGGTCAGATTAAAAGTTGAATGCACTATAAATCATGAAAATGATATCACTAAAAAATCTTGGGAAAAAACTCAACATATCAGCAGGAAGTGTTATTTGGTAGATGATGGACCTG
This sequence comes from uncultured Pelagibacteraceae bacterium, assembly GCA_902599995.1. Taxonomy (GTDB): domain Bacteria; phylum Pseudomonadota; class Alphaproteobacteria; order Pelagibacterales; family Pelagibacteraceae; genus Pelagibacter. The sequence goes on along the minus strand of CACKHN010000004.1, from coordinate 28,921 downwards.
GAACAGAGTCTGATATTCCAACATCTGGTTTAAAGCCTGAATTAGATAATTTTGATTACACGAAAAAGCAAAGTGAAAAAGGCTATAAAAATTTCACAGTTATCCAATGTAAAATTAAATCTATAGAATGGCTTTATCTTGCAGCAAAAGGCCATCGTAGAGCTAAATTTGATTTAGAAAATTCTAAGAATATTTGGTTAATACCTTAACAATAGTTATAAAAAAACGTTCATTTTACAGATATTTTAGCGAGACAATTTGTTAAACAAATTTGTAACATGATCATGCTAAAATTATTTCTTATAAAGGAGGAAACAATGAAAGCATACATAATGGGAAATTACACTGAAAAAGCATTTCAGGGTTTTTTAAAAGATCCTAAAACTGACAGAAAAGCAGTTGTAGAACAGTTAACAAAAGCTATGGGTGGAACAATGCATAGTATGGATATCGTTAGAGGACCATACGATTTTGTGGTTGTAAACGAATTAGCAAGTTTTGAGGATTTTGCAGCAGTGAAGCTTGTAGTGGAGGCATCAGGTGCAGTTAAAAATTTAACTATGCTAGAAGCAATTGATTTTAATAAAGCTACAACTAAAGCAAGTGAAGTTGCCTCAAGTGCTTATAAAGCTCCAGGACAATAATAAAGATTAATTTTTTTTGTCGTTATCGACTACTAGGCAGATTTCTGATTTAGTCAGAAATCTGCGACCTGTTCCATTATCTAATGAGAACATCCCACCAATACCTTTAACAGCATCTATTGTTAAATCTGTATGTTTCCACTTTTCATATTGATCTGCATTCATATAAAAAGGAACCCCACCAATTTCTCCAAGTTTTACATCATTGTCACCTAAAGGAAATTCACCCTCCTGAAAACACATCGGAGCACTACCGTCACAACAACCACCTGATTGATGAAACATTAATTTTTCACCATATTTATGTTGAAGTTCAGATAACAGATTTAAAGCAGAATTTGTTGCAGATACTTTCATTTTTAAAGTCCGGCCCATGATTTAGAATCATGGGCCAGTATATATTATTTATTAAAAGAAACCTAATTTCTTCTCAGCATAAGAAACATGAAGATTCTTATTTTGCCTATAATGGCTAAGCATCATCTTATGAGTTTCTCTACCAACTCCAGATTGTTTGTAGCCACCAAATGGAGAGTGAGCTGGATAAGCATGATAACAGTTAGTCCATACTATTCCCGCTTGTATTGCTCTTCCCATTCTGTAAGCAATATTTCCATTTCTAGTCCAAACACCTGCTCCTAAACCATAAAGTGTGTCATTGGCAATTTCTAATGCCTCTGCTTCATCTTTAAATTTAATCACAGATACTACAGGTCCAAAGATTTCTTCTTGTGCTATACGAGTTTTATTGTTGGTCTCGAAAATTGTAGGCTGGATATAATTACCTTTTTCCAATCCACTATTTAGTTTACCAACTTCTCCACCTGCGAGAACTTTAGCACCCTCTTTTTTCCCAAGATCCAGATAAGATTTTATCTTCTCCATTTGCTCAACCGAAGCTTGCGCTCCAATCATTGTTTCCATTTTTAATGGATTATCTTGGATTACTGCTTTTGTTCTAGCGATACATTTTTCCATGAATTTATCATAGATAGACTCTTGAACTAATGCTCTACTTGGACAAGTACATACTTCACCTTGGTTTAAATTAAACATTACAAAACCTTCAACACACTTATCTAAGAAGTCATCATCTTTATCCATGATATCTGCAAAGAATATGTTAGGCGACTTACCGCCTAATTCTAGTGTAATTGGAATAATGTTTTGAGCAGCATACTGCATGATCAATCTTCCAGTTGAAGTTTCACCAGTAAATGCAACTTTTGCAACTCTTTTAGATGAAGCTAGAGGTTTACCTGCTTCTAGTCCAAAACCGCTAACAATGTTTACAACCCCTGGAGGTAATAAATCACCGATAAGTTCCATCATCACCATGATAGATGCTGGTGTTTGTTCTGCTGGTTTTAAAACTGAACAGTTACCTGCAGCTAATGCTGGAGCCAATTTCCATGTTGCCATTAATAATGGGAAGTTCCATGGAACTATCTGACCAACTACACCTAAAGGTTCTGGTATATTGTAAGAGTACTGAGAATTACTAATCTCAGCTACTGAACCTTCTTCAGCACGTATGACACCTGCAAAATATCTCCAGTGATCAATTACTAATGGAAGATCTGCAGCCATACATTCTCTAATTGGCTTTCCATTATCCAAACACTCAGCTGTTGCAAGGAGGTTTAGATTTTTTTCTAATACATCAGCTATTTTCATCATTATGTTTGATCTAGTAGTGATGTCTGTCTTTCCCCATTCTTTAAAAGCTGCGTGAGCTGCATCTAATGCTGCTTCAACATCTTTTTCATTTGATCTAGCTACAGAACAGATAACTTCATTTGATATTGGACTTGGATTATCAAAATATTTACCCGATTTAGGCTCTACAAATTTCCCATTAATGTAGTTTCCATATTTAGCTTTAAATGGAAATTCTACCTTTAAATGAGATGTGTCTAGAGCTGACGACACTTTTAATGCTTCTGCACTCATTTTTTTCTCTCCTCTTTTTTTTTTATTATTTATGTTATTTGATATTCTAGATTTTTTTAAAGACTTCTTGGTCGCAGACTTTTTCGTCCCAGATTTTTTAATCTTAATCTTTTTTTTTCTTTTTATTTTTCTAGAAGTTTTGACTAATTTCTTTTTTTTCTTTTTGGTTTTTTTAAGCTTATTAGCCATTTGTATAATTGAAATTAAAAACCCTTTAAAAGGTCTTGTAAACAAAACAATTAAGACTTCAATCTATAGTTGTACTATTTTGCTTATTAAATAATTATTTAATTTTTAATTGCCTATTTTGGACAATTTTTTTTTTAATTTTATTGAAAGTTTTGTGAACCATGCTTTTTCTTTTCCTGACTCAGGTAATACTTCTCCATACTCGATCATTTGCGACGGAGGTAAATCAACAATGTAAACCCAAACTTGAGTTTCATCTAATTTAGAATTTTTAACTATAATATCTCTAAGATCGGAAATTAATTTATCTTTTGTTTTTTTTGGTCTGCCAGCTCTAATTTGACCTAGCAAAAATATTGAAGGCTCTTTTACTTTTTTACCTCCCATGAAATGATTATTTTTTTTTGTTTTATTAAATATTACTTGTGCAAAATAAGTATTTGCTCCTGTTACAACATTATGAACTTTTGTGATTCCTTCAGCTAAATTGTTTTGCTGTTTTGAGGTTAAAGTAAAATTTGAATTTGTTACTGTATAAGTTGGCATATGAATTAAAATATAGATTTTGAATATTTTTTCCAGTTATCTTGATAATGCTTAGTATTTTCAATTATTGCTTTTTTTTCTTCGTTAGTAACTTCTCTTATAACTTTACCAGGTGAACCAACTATCAATGAATTATCGGGTATCTCTTTATTTTCTGTAATTAAAGCTTTAGCACCAATAATGCAATTTTTTCCAATTTTAGCATTGTTTAAAATAACTGCTCCAATACCAATCAAACTATTATCACCAATTGTGCATCCATGAAGCATAACCATATGACCTATAGTTACATCTTTACCCACTTTGAGAGGGCACCCTGGATCAGTGTGTAAAACGCTTCCATCCTGAACGTTTGAACCCTCACCAATAAATATATTTTCAACATCCCCTCTTAAAACTGCATTAAACCAAATACTTGTGTTTTTCTCTAGAGTAACATCACCTATTATAGTTGCATTAGGTGCTACCCAATTTTCGCCAGAGTTTTTTGGTTTTTTATCTTTTAAATCGTAAAACATAATTTATATATTATTACATTATGCCAATACAAACTCCAATATGTGATTTTGGTAAAAAAGCTGCTCCATTTGAACTAAAATCAACTAATGAAAAAATTCTTAAGCTTGATGATGTTAAAGGAGAAAATGGAACTCTGATAATGTTTATTTGTAATCATTGCCCCTATGTTAAAGCTGTTGCAAAAGATATAGTTGAAGACTGCAATAACTTAAAAAAATTAGGTATAAACTCTGTTGCAATTTGTTCAAATGATGCTGTTAATTATCCTGAAGACTCATTTGAAAATATGATAAAATTCTCAAATAGTAATAGTTTTAGTTTTCCTTATTTAGTAGATGAAACCCAAGAAGTAGCAAAAGCATACAATGCTGTGTGTACTCCTGATTTCTTTGGATACAATAAAAATTTAGAACTTCAATACAGAGGTCGAATGAGAGAATTAAAAAAACTTATTCCAGTTAGAAGTGGGGAAAGTGACCTATTCCAAGCAATGAAACAAATAGCTGAAACAGGTAAAGGTCCAAAAGAACAAATTCCTAGTGCTGGTTGTGGCATTAAATGGAAATATGATTAATGTATTTAATCGTTACTAGATCTTTTCCACCAGAGCTTGGTGGAATGCAAAATTTAATGTGGGGTTTATCAAGAGAATTATCGAAAAACTTTATGATTAAAGTTTTTGCAGATTATATTGAAGGTCACAAAGAATTTGATGAACAAGCGTCTTTTTCAATTGAAAGAGTTGGAGGAATTAAACTTTTAAGAAAATACAGAAAAGCCCAGTTAATAGATGAATTTATTAAAGATAACAAGATAAAGGGAATAATTGCTGATCACTGGAAAAGTTTAGAACTAATTAAATCACCTAAAAAAAAATATTGCCTAATTCACAGTAAAGAAATTAATCATCCAATAGGCTCAAATTTAAATAAAAGGGTTTTAAATGTTTTAAATAATGTTGAGAGAGTAATTGCAAATTCACAATTTACAAAAAATTTAGCAATTAACTGTGGTGTTAACGAAAATAAAATAATTGTAATTAACCCTGGAGTAGATCCAGAAAAAGAATTAGATAAAAAAACTCTTGATAAAGTTGAGAGTTTGTTAAAAGTAAAAACACCAAGATTAATTACTGTTTCAAGGTTTGATAAAAGAAAAAACCATGAAAAAATAATTATGGCTTTAAGAAATTTAAAACAAATTTACCCTGATATAGTTTATATTTGTGTAGGTTACGGCGAAGAAGAAGAAAATATTAAAAACCTTGTAAAAGAATTAAATTTAGAAGGACAAGTAATGTTCTTTAAAGATATAAGTAATGACCTGAAAAATGCCCTAGTTGCAAAATCTAATGTATTTGTAATGCCCTCAGTGATACATAAAACATCTGTTGAAGGATTTGGAATCGCTTATGTTGAGGCAGCTCAATATGGAATACCTTCTGTAGGAGGTAAAGATGGAGGGGCAGCAGATGCAATTGATCATCAAAAAACTGGTTTAATTTGTGATGGGAATAATTTAGATGATGTTTATTCATCTACAAATGCAATTTTACAAAATAAAAAATATTTAGAGTATGGAAAGAATGCCAAAGAATTTGTGAACAAATTCCAATGGTCTAAGATTATAGAAGAATATAAAAAGACTCTTAATTAATTTATCGGCCAAGGTAATTCAATATAGCCCTGTAAAATTCCTGGAGGAAAATCCATTATCATAAAATGTGAAATTGCCGCAAGAGCGATCCATACACCAATTGAACTAATTAAACTAAATCTAAAACTTGCTCTAGCAATTTTTGATAAAAATATAAAAACAAATAAACCAATAGATATATAAAATCCTATAAATACTGATAAAAATAATGGAGAGATAAACCAAAAAATAGTGAGCCACTGACTTCTTATTTCTGTATTTCCTAAAATTAAATTTTCTGCATCGTGAAACACCTTTGATCCAGATTTACTTATGAACATTTGAATTCCTATAATGATACAGAATAAAAACATAAACAAGCCAACACTAATTGGAAATATTTTACCTAGATATTGTAAATGGTCTGTTACAAATACTGTATAAACAGATATTATTGATAATAAAATTAAAAACACCCATTGCGGTCTAGATTTAGCATTTAGCACATCTGATTTAGTATTAGCTATTTTATCTTTTTTATTAATTATTTTAATTCCTGAATAAATTGAAAACGCAGAAACTAAAATTAAAACTAAAAAAATTGGTCTAATGAAAAGCTCAGAAAAAGTATAAAATTGCATAGTTTGGTAAAGATATGTTTCAATACTATCGCTTAAGACAAAACCAATCATTAAAGCAACTCTAGAATAGTCAAAGCGTTTCATATAAACGGCAATTACTCCAATAAAGGTTGCAAAAATTAAATCACCCCATGATCTAGTAGAATTAAAAATCGCAAACAATATTAATGAAATTAAAAATGGAGCAAGAATAGTAAAATTAATCGTTGTTAATTGTGAAATAGGTTTAGCCATTGCTACGCAGATTATTGCCCCAAATATATTAGCAACTGCTAGAGACCAGATAATTGTGTAAATTAAATCAAGTTGTGTATCTACCATTGTAATGCCTGGATCAACACCCAATAAAATTAATCCACCCATTAAAATTGCAGTTCCGCCAGATCCAGGAATTCCAAATAACAAAGTTGGTATTAATGCTCCACCTTCTTTGGAATTAGAACTAGATTCAGGTCCGATAACTCCTCTGATGTCACCTTTTCCAAAATTCTCATTATTTTTTACTGTTGTTTTTGCATGACTATAACTAATCCAGTCTATACATGATCCTCCGATACCTGGTATTAAACCAATAAGACTTCCAATGAAAGAACACCTTAGTACTAAAAACTTGTTACTTAAAAAATCTCTTAAACCTTTGAACCATCCGGACTTTTCTAACTCTGCTTTTTCAGATACAGCTTTATTTGATCTTAAAAGTTCAACAATTTCAGGGAATGCAAAGATAGCAATTGCAACCACCATCAAATGAATTCCTCCCCCTAAATACATAACAATAGGGTTTTGAACCTCTAATATCGTACTAAAATCTAATCTATACTCAGAACTAGCTGGTGAAATACCTATACAGCCAATTATCATTCCAAGACATGCTGCAACTAAACCTTTAAAAATACTTGATCCAGTTAATGTGCCAACAACCGAAATTCCAAAAATTGCTAACATTAACATTTCACCAGTTCCAAAAGCTAAGATTATAGGTTTTGCAATTTGAATAACCATCGTGAGCAAAACTGCTCCAAAGAGTCCGCCAAATAAAGACGAAAAAAATGCAGCAGATAATGCTCTTGCTGCTTGTCCTTTTTTAGCTAAAGGAAAGCCATCCATAACAGTTGCTTGAGCAGAAACTGAACCAGGAACACCAATTAAAACTGCAGGAAAAGTATCAGAAGTTGCTACAACTGATAATAATCCCATCATCATTGCAATTCCTGAAACTGGCTCCATTCCAAAAACAAATGGAAGCAATAATGATAAACCTACAGTTCCACCAAAACCAGGAATAACCCCAACTACTAAACCAATTAAAACTCCTAAAATTAAGAAAAAAATTGACTGACCTGAAATGATTGTAGCTAATGCTGCAAATAATGCTTCGAACATAATGTTTATAACATATAAAAAAAAAGGGGGCATGGCCCCCTTTTTTTTAAATATTGTATTAAACTTTTATTTGGTATCTTTCCAAGATTGTAAGAATTTTTCAGACTTACTATCTATAGAAGTAGCTTTTTTTAAAGCAGATTTTAAAGCTTTAGAACCAGTAACTTGATCATATTTACCAAGTTTTTTATTTAAAACTTTCATAGCTGCAGGATCGTTAACGATTGCTGCTGCCGCGTTCTGCCAAGCTTTAACAACATCTCTTTTAGCTGATTTTGGAAGCATCACGTATTTTTGTGTTGCAAATCCAGCGTAAAATAATGCAGTCCAAGATTTAGCTTCTGTACCTTTAAATTTATTTCCTGTTACTGCTTCATAAACTTCAGGAAATGCCGGTAGGTCTGGAAAGTTTGGATCTCTAGAAACTTCACCGCCAGATGGAGCTCCCCAAGTCATAACAGCTACCATTTCTCCTTTTTCAACTAAAGGCTTAACATGTTTTAAATATGATGCAGTAGTTTGGTAATCAATTGTAGTTTCACCTCTCAAGATAGCAGCTCTTCCCGCTTTTCTACCTTTCATACCATAAACAACATTCACAGGTAAACCCAACATATCAAATGCTAAAATTGGAACAGCATCTAACGAAGTTTTTCCTTGTGATCCATAAACAAGTTTTTGTCCCTTAAGTTTATCAAAGTCCTTAATTATATCAGTTACACCCATGTCTTTTCTAACATAAACAACTCCACCTGTTCCACTTGCAAAAATTGGAACCATATTTTTATACTGATATCTAACTCTTTCATCTTTAAAGATAAATGGCATTTGTACAGAACCAGAAGTACCAAATACAACCATTCCATCTTTATCTTTTCCATGCTCAGCAAAATATTTATTTGATGCACCAATTGCTTTTCCGTCAGTAACGTTTTTTACAACTACTGTTGGATTGCCTGGTAAGTTCGCGCTGAATGCTGGTCCAATTGCTCTAGCCCAAGTATCTGATCCACCACCCGCTTTAAAAGGTATCCACATGGTAACAGTTTTTCCAGAGTAATCTACAGCTAACGCAGCAGTGACTGAAAATAAAGAAGCAGCAAAAACTGCTAATACTTTTTTTAACATTTATTATCCCCTCTAATTATTTTAATTTATTGAAACTTAGATCTATTTGATAAAAGTTACAATACCTATATTTTAGAACAAATCTAAAACAATATAAATTCAGTCATATTTAATATACTTTAAACAATATATATAATAAAAATTTTTGCATGAGTGATCAGATTAAAATACCTTGTATGTTTATGAGAGGCGGTACTTCTAGAGGTCCATATTTTTTAAAAAAAGATTTACCTGAGGATGTATCGCAAAGAGATAAAATTCTGCTAGCAGTTATGGGTTCACCAGATATTAGACAAATTGATGGATTAGGTGGTGCAGAACCAGTCAAAAGTAAAGTAGCAATTATTGATAAATCAAAAGAAGATGGAATTGATGTTGATTATTATTTTGCGCAAGTAAAAGTTGATGAACCGATAGTAGATACAAAACCGTCATGTGGCAATATTTTAGTAGGTGTTGGACCTTATGCTGTTGAGAAAGGATTAGTAAAAGCAAAAGATGGTGAAACCTCAGTGGTAGTAAGAGATAAAAATACTGGGATGAAAATAGAACAGATTGTAAAAACGCCCAATAAAATTGTAGAATATGACGGAGATTATTTAATTGATGGAGTTCCAACTGCCGGCTCACCTATTAAATTAAAATTTTTAAATATAATTGGTTCACAAACTAAAAAGTTATTTCCATCTGGTAATTCACAAGATCAAATAGATGGAATTAATTTTACACTTGTTGATTGTGCTGTGCCTATGGTGATTTTTAAAAGCTCTGACCTAGGATTAAGTGAAAATGAGACTTTTGAAAAGTTAAATAATAATAAAAATCTTATTAACAAAATGGATTCTGTACGAATTAAGATTGCAAAAGAAGTTGGTTTAGGTGATGTAGCAAATTCAGTGATTCCTAAAACTGCAATTGTAAATAATTCTAAATCTGCTGATATAAGCTCAAGATATTTTATGCCATGGAATTGTCACCCAGCCTATGCGGTGACAGGATCAATGGCTTTATTAGCAGCATGCAAATCAAAAGGTACTGTTTGTTCAGAATTCTACAATAACTTTTCAGATAAGGGACTTTTTACAATTGAGCACCCCTCCGGTTTATTAAAAATCGATTATGAGGTTTTTTATAACAATGAAATGATTGAAGATATAAAAGTCAGCACAACAAGAAATGCGAGACTAATAATGTCAGGGAATGTTTTTGTAAAAAAAAGTCAATTAAAATAATTTACTTATAAAGCTCTAGGGAATTATTTAATTTTTCAAATACTTTTTGTGCAGAAAGTTTTGATAGATCTGAAACTTGAATAGCTTTAAAATTTTCAGTTTCTATATTCACTTTATAAGCTGAGGTGTGAGAGCCAAACAAAGCTAAACCACGGCAACCTAAATGAGCAGCTATGTGAGCTGGTCCTGTGTCATTGGCAATAACAAAAGAACTATTTTTGATTAGAGAAGAAAGTTGAGAAATATTTAAAGCCTTACCATTATCTAAAATACATAATACATTTAGACTGCTGGCATCATTAATTTCATTTGGCCCTGGAGCTATAATAATTTTAAATTCATCTTTATATTTTTCATTTATCAATTTAATTAATTCGTCATAGTAAGGCCATTTCTTTAAAGTTAAATGTGGTGAACAAAACGGAAAAAGAACAATATAATTTTCAAGTTCATAATAATTCTTTATTTCAGATATATCCATAGTGCTCCATGAAAAATCAGGTGTTAAAGTTTTATTTGTTTTTAAGCCTGATGCTTTTAGCTGATGATCAAACCTTTCTAGTACACTGTATTGGTCAAAATCTTCTTTAGATTTATCTTTAGGCAAAGTGGTCTCTGATGAAGACCATTTTTCTTTACTCACTTTAGGAAATAAAATTCTTTTATAAAATGATGTTCTGCTTGAATTTTGAAGATCAAAAACTCTTGAAAAACTATATTTTTTAATTTCTTTCATAAGTGAATATAAATAAATCAAATTTAATCTTGATAATCGCTTATCTAAAATAATATTTGAAACATGTGGATTTTTTTTAAAAAGATCATAATAAGGTTTTGTCGTTAACAAATAAATTTGATCATCTGGATGATTTTCAGAAATATCTTGAATTGCTCCACAAGCTTGAGCTATATCTCCTAAAGAACCATGTTTAATAATTAAAATATTAGACATATTTAAAACAACTTAACATAGTATATTTATTTATGAATAAAATTCTGGTTGAAGTATCTGTTGGTGAGCTGTTAGATAAAATTTCAATTTTAGAAATCAAACAAAATAAAATTAAAGATCTTGAGAAACTTAGATATATTAAAGAAGAGCATTCGGTTCTAAATGATCAAATAAATAAAAATGTTAAATCTGATGAAAAACTAAATAAACTTTTTTCTTCATTAAAAGAGATCAATACAAAACTCTGGGTGATTGAAGATGAAAAAAGACAATGTGAAAAAGATCAAAATTTCACAGATAAATTTATTAAACTTTCAAGGGATGTTCATTTTTTAAACGATAAAAGAGCAAAAATTAAGTTGGAAATAAATAATTATACTGGATCAAAAATAAAAGAGATTAAAGAATATACTAATTATTAAACGAATATTTCTTTTCTAAGAACTTAATTACATTGTGAATAATAAAAGTCATAAATAAGTATATTCCACCTGCAACAATAAATACTTCAATTGGTTTAAAGGTTGTTGAGATAATATACTTTGCAACACCAGTTAAATCCATTAATGTTACTGTGCTTGCAAGAGAAGTTCCCTTCATCATTAATATAATTTCATTTCCGTAAGCTGGTAGAGACTGTCTAATAGCTATCGGTATTTGTATTTTATAGAATATAATTTTATTTGATATCCCCAAGCTTTTACCTGCTTCAACTATACCTGGCTTTATTGTCTGAAAAGCTGATCTTAATATTTCTGATGTATAGGCACCCGTATTCAAAGTAAAAGCTATAATTGCACACCAATAAGGTTCTTTTAAAATAACCCACAAAAATGTTGACCTTAAATATTCAATTTGTCCTAATCCAAAATAAATTATGAAAATTTGAACTAGTAAAGGAGTTCCTCTAAACAAATAAGAATATCCATAAGCAAATTTATTTATAAATATATTTTTCTTTAATCTTAATATTGCAAACAAAAGTCCGACAATCAATCCAAAGAATAAAGATGCTGATAACAATTTTAAAGTTACAAGAGTTGCTCCTAAAAGTTTAGGTAAACTAGTGAACATTAGATCAAAATCCATCAATACCCCCTGCTATATTTAATCTCTAATCTGTTAATAATTTTCATACTTAAATATGTAAGCATCAAATATAAAACTGCTGCAAAACTATAAAAGAGTAAAGGATCCCTTGTAGACCCTGCAGCAATGTAAGACTGTCTCATAATTTCAACAAGTCCAGTGACAGAAATTAATGAAGTATCTTTTAAAGTAATTTGCCAAACATTACTTAAGTTAGGTATAGCCAGTCTTAGCATTTGAGGTAAAATTATTTTATAAAACTGGGTAAATTTATTTATTCCCAAAACTTTTGCTGCCTCAAACTGACCTTTATCAATAGACTGAATAGCACCTCTAAAAACTTCAGTCGAATAAGCACCTGAAATAATTCCTATTGCAATTGATCCAGTAATGAATGCATTGATTTCGATATATTCATAATATCCAAAAATAGATGCCACATACATTATTGCTCCACTTCCACCAAAAAAAAAAAGATAGATAACTAATAACTCAGGCACACCACGAATAACTGTTGTGTAAAAATTTCCAATTAGATTAAAGAATTTGTATTTAGATAGCTTTGAAGGTGTAAAAATTAATGCAAAAAAAAACCCAATAAGCATTGCTGTAACAGAAACAGCTATTGTCATTAGGGTTGCATAAAAAAGCTCATCACCCCAACCAGATTTACCAAATGCGAGAAGTTCCATATAGATTGGCGACTATATATTATAGCCGCCTAATCTTAAATTAATTACATAGATGCGTCGAAACCAAAGTGTTTAATAGCAAGTTTGCTTATAATTCCTTTTTTTCTAGCAGTATTAATTGCTTTATTGAAGTCTTTTAGAAGTTTTGCATCTCTTTTTCCAATTGCATCGTCTCCACCTTGTCTGATACCAACACCGACTCCGTTGCCAAATGCACCACCTGAGAAAGTTGGACCGACTAAAACAACTGGTTTACCTGATTTATCAGCATAGTCAGTAAAAGCTACTGCCGCCGCTAAAGCAACATCACATCTACCAGAAGTTAGATCAAGATTAACCTCATCTTGAGTTTTATAAGTTCTAACATTTACATTGCCTACATCACCAGAGTCTAAAAAGTTTTGGTGAATAGTTCCTGTTTGTGTACAAACTGTTTTACCATCAAGAGCACCTGTTAAAGTTTTAAGAGCTTTTTTAACATCAGACCCTCCTAAAGATAGGTTTATACCTTCTGGAGTATCAATTCCTTCTAAGTTTGAACCCTTCATTACTGCAAGAGACGCTACTTCGTCTGCATAACCTTGAGAAAAAGTAATTGTTTTTTGTCTTTCGGCAGTAATAGACATTCCTGCCATGATCGCATCGAACTTTCTCATTAATAAAGCTGGTATCATTCCATCCCAATCTTGTTCAACAATTGTGCAATCATGTTTCATGATTGCACATAATTCTTGAGCAAGCTCAACTTCGAAACCTATTAGGTTACCTGCTGCATCTTTTGAATTCCATGGAGGGTAAGCTCCTTCAGTTCCAATTTTTATTTTGTCAGCGTATGCATTTCCAACAACAAAAAGAAAGACAAGAACTTTTAAAATAGTTTTTTTAAATATATTCATTATTTTCTCCTTACTTAAGAGATAATTATTTCATAAAATTTAATAATTAAAAAGAAAATTAATGATTTATTGAGGAAGAGAAATTCCAAGAACAATCAAAACTTGGTATGTAAACTCTTGATAATTTAGTGTTTCCAAAATTTTGATTAAAAACATTCAACCAATTTTCAACCTGCTGTGGTTTTTTATCTTGGCTACCAACTTGTGTAGTGATAACTCCTTTTGGTTTTAAAATTCGAACTAAGGATTCCATATTTTTGGATGCTAAATCAATACAAAATTGATCGTCATTTAAATCAACATAAATATGATCGTAAGTATCATCACTTACAGACTTAATACTTTCAAAGGCGTCTCCCCAAACACACTTAACAGAATTTTTTTCAGTTGCTTTTTTTCCAATATCGCCAAGATGTTTATGACATACATCAACAACCTCAGGATCTAATTCATACCAATCTATAAAATTAAAATTTTTTGATATGCACTCTCTCGCAACTCCACCATCTCCTCCACCAATTATAGCAGCTCTCTCATTGTTATGATTTAAGTCTAAACCTGCACCAACAAATGTTGAACTGTATAAATGTTCGTCCGTAGTTGCTACTTGGATTTCACCATCAATAAAAAGAGATTTGCCAAATTGTTCTAACTCCAAAATTTCAATATGTTGACCTACTTTTGATTTAAAATCCTCTAAAACTTTATTTACGACATATGATTTTTGCAGTCCTGGTGAGCTATAAATATCAGGATAAAGAGACTTAGTATCTCTATTAAATTCTTTTTTAACTATTCTCGTATGTTCAAATTCTTTTTTAATAATTTCTACGGCCACAGAAGGATTTATTTTTCCGCATGTAAAAAAATCAAAACTTATAACGCCTTTTTCTGGAAAAGTATGAAAACTAATATGGCTTTCTGCTAACAATGCTAAAATTGTAAAACCTTGTGGTTCAAACTTATACTTAGAAATATTAAGTATTGTTACTTTAGCAGCTTTAGCTATGTCGTAAATAACTTTTTCAAAGACAGAGGGATCATACTCTTTGGTAGTTCCTATAATATCTAGAGTTATATGTTCGCCAACTTTAGTCATTTATCTCCTGAATTTGAAATCTTTGATATAGATATTGTTTTTATTTTCAATTAAAAAATTATAATCCGAATTCTTTTAATTTATTTTGAAAGAGTTTTGCCCCTTTTTTACAATTTTCTATCCAGTCACTTGGTGCATTTTCATCTGCATTATCTGATACATACTTAAAACATCTAAATTTAACATTTTCTAATTTACAAACCTTCGCTAAAGCGTATGCCTCCATATCAACAAGATCTACATTCATTTCAATTTTATTATTAACAAAACTATCACCACTTCCACAGGAAAAACCTTCATCAGAATTAATTATTTCATTGATGTTATCAAAAGGAGTTTCACCTAATTTAAAGTCAAGCAACCCTCTTACATCCATATCTCTTTGATAAAATTTTGTACATTCAACAATACCAGACACTCGTCGTTTTATAGCACCTGCACTTCCAAAATTAATTACTTGATTAGGTTTAAATTTATTGATTAATTTTAATAAATTATACGTAGCATTAATTTTTCCAACTCCAATATAATGAAAATAATTTAGACCTGGAGTTTCTTCTTTTAAAGCTGCAACAAATAATTTATTCATAGCATATGAACTTAAAAAATTTTATTAGATCAATACCAGATTATCCAAAAAAAGGAATTCTTTTTAGAGACATTACAACTTTGATTAAAGATGAAAATGCTTTTGCTGAAACTATCAATCAAATTCTTGATCGTTCCAAAAAATTTAATTTTACCAAAATAGCAGCAATAGAGTCGAGAGGATTTGTTTTTGCTTCAGCAGTTTCATATTTGCTAAAAAAACCATTTATTATGCTTAGAAAAAAAAATAAATTACCCGCAGAAGTTCATTCAATAGATTTTAAACTTGAATATGGGACAGCAACTATTGAAGTACATAAAGATTCTATAGGAAGTAAAGACTCTGTTTTAATTATAGATGATTTGATTGCAACTGGAGGAACCGCAGAAGCAGCAGCAAAACTTGTGGAAATTTCAAAAGGAAAAGTAGCTGCATTTATATTTGTTATCAATTTATTCGATCTCGGCGGATCTGATAGCTTAATTAAAAATAATTATAAAGTTGAGAATTTAATCAATTTTCCAGGACATTAGTTGGTAGCGGGAAGTGGGATCGAACCACTGACCTCAGGCTTATGAGTCCTGCGCTCTAACCAACTGAGCTACCCCGCCGTAAATAATTGTTGGTTTATACTACTTTTATTTTTTGTTGCAAACAAGATTTATGTAATTTCTGATCTGAGTGTGATCAGATTGTGATCCTTTTTTTAAAGATAAAACTTGAGTAGCGTCCCGCGTCTAAATTTTATTCACTAAAATGATGCCTCAGAATTTACTGAAACCTTTTTTATTTGATTGAGCAATCGTTAAAGGAATATACTAAAATAATTCTGTATCTAATATTATTCCCATGAATGCTGCAGCTGCAGTTGCTGCAAATAATGCAAGCAAAGACAATAAAGCAGAAATAATGCCATTTGTATCTCTTATGAATGGCATGAATACAAAGCCAACTCCAAAAAAAGCTATCCATATTAATATAAAATCTAAAATTATTTTCATATTATTTTTTTTTTGATTTATTATTTTTTGCTTTTTTAATTATTTTAGCATCTTTCTTTTTATATGTTATGAAACCTTTTTTAAATAATGGATCGTTTTTATTTAATGGTTTAAGTGTTATTTTAGCCATATTTAAAATTTTTCACAAATTCCAACTGAAAGATATATTTGGTAGTCTTGAAATATACCTGATCTAGCATAGCTAAAACTTTCTCTGTCTATAATTGCATGTGTAGCTGGCATGCTTATTGAATGGCCAATATTATCAGAATAAAATGCAGCTCCTCTATAATACATTTCAAAATTTCCTATTTTTACTGTTTGATCCTCAAAATTAATTTGTAATTTAAATCTATCCGCTTTAAATTTTTTTGAAGTATATGGTTGTTGATTCTGTTTATTTGTGTATTCAAAACCAATTGTTTCGTCATCAATACAATAATAAACCACTTCTTGAGCAAGAGATGTAGTACTAAATATAAAACTAATAATTATAATTTTCAGAAAATGTTTCATTAATTAAGTACCCTATCAAACACTGCTATTTTAATATGTTGATAATCATCTTGGATATCAAACTCTATTTGCATATCATCATCAGGGTCTAAAGTCATACGTACTAAGTCTACATACTTATCAATTTTCTTATATGAAATTTTGCCCCTAAATATCTTTTCAAATCTTTTCATTTATATTTTTTAATATTAATTTGGCTTACATTTATTAAATGCTCTTCTAGGTGACATATCAGTATCTATTAATCTTTTCATACAAGCTACATGATTTTTGTCTGCACCTTTGCATTGATTAACTGCTCTTCGCTCAGAGTAATCGTAATAATCTATAAAAATATCCATGCATATTTCAACAGGTGCTTTAAAAATATCAAAAATGCTAGCTCTGGTTATCTGTGGACTTATAATGAGTATATTTAAGATTATGCTAATTGTTAAACAGCTTAAAATATTTGTGATCCAATTATTTTTCATAACAAATAGACTCTACCACTGTGATCTATGTGTGATCAAATGATTTGAGATGTTAATTTAGGTACATGGGACAAGGGGAAAGAACCACTGACCTCGGGCTTATGAGTCCTGCGCTCTAACCAACTGAGCTACCCCGCCTTAACTATTGAGGTCTTATAATACAAATCTTTATTGTTTCAATATACTTTTAACCAACAATTATAGTCTAAATAATTAGATAAACAATTAATGAAAAGACAAAACAAGCTAAAAAAAGAGAAACAAATATTTTTTTTTTTAAAGTTTTTTTCTTATTTAATCTTACTCGGTTTAATAAAATATTAATATCGGTAGTTTTAATTTGATTATTCGATTTAGTATCGGATATAGATTTATATTTTTTTAAATTTGTTAAATTGTCGGTCATTTGAATTTTTTGATTAAATCACTTAAGCTTAGATAAAACAATTTATATTTATTAAATTTATATTAAATGTTTTTAAAATTGCTCTGTTTAAGAGGCTTTAGTATTAGTTGTGCCTTGTACTTTTGTTTCTCTACTTCTATGAAAATATCATTTCTTAAGATTTCCTCATTTGAATAGATATTTTTTATATAACCAAAAGCTAAATTTTTCTTAAAGTTGAATGAATAGTTACTAGAAGTTGTTCTTCCAATTATTTTGTCTTTGAAATAGATAGGTTCATCACAGAGTAATAATGGTGAACCTGGTTTATTGTCTTTTAAAGTAAGCATAACAAATCTTCTATCAATTTTTTTACTTTTAATAAGTTGAAGAGCCTGCTTGCCAATAAAATCAATTTCTTTTTGATTGTTAATAGTAAACTTTAGACCTGATTGATATTGGTTTTCCTCTGGAGAAATATCATGACCCCAGTGCAAAAAACCACTCTCCATTCGCATGGTATCTAATGCATGCATTCCACAATTAGAGAGATTAAATTTTTTTCCTTTCTTAATAATTAGTTCGTAAATTTTTTTAGCTTCAGTTGTTTTTATATACAATTCGTAACCTAATTCTCCAACGTATGATAATCGTTGAATCCATATTTTTATTTTTTCAATTGAAATATATTTAGCATGACCAAACTTAAATTTTTCATTTGTAAAATCGTCTTTACTTATTTCTTTCATCAAAGATCTACTTTTGGGGCCAAAAATACCGAATACACAATAATCATCTGTAACATCATCAAGATTAACACCATCTAATAAATGTTTTTTAATATGAAATTTATCTCTTTCTCTTGTTGCTGCAGAGCTAATAATTCTAAAATGATTACTTTCAATGCAGACTATAGTCAGGTCTGTTTCAATACCACCATCTTCATTTAACATTTGAGTATAAGTGCATTTTCCAACTTCTTTTTTAATATCTGCGGTGCAAATTTTTTGTAAATTCTCGTACGCTTTTTCAGATTTAATTTCAAATTTTGAAAATGGTGTTAAGTCGTAAAGACCAACATTATTAATGGTATTACTTGTTTCGTATTCAACTGAAGGATACCAGTTTTGATAATTATAACTATATTCGTACTCTGCTTTTTCACCATCAAGAGCAAACCACATCGGTCTCTCATATCCCGCAGAAACACCGAAACATGCACCAAATCCTCTTAATAATTCGTGATGTGGTAGAATTTTTACATTTCTAGATGTTTTGTGCTGTTTATATGGCCAATGCATTCCGTATAAATCACCCAAAGACTCGGTAATTCTATTTTTTATAAAACTTAAATCAGAATGAAATTTTTGAAATCTTTTGACATCGTAATTAAAAATATCCTCATTTATATGACCTGTCATTAGCCATTCAGCAGTCACCTTGCCTACTCCTCCTCCACTTCCAATTCCAATGCTATTTAAACCACAACTTACAAATAAATTTTTTACCTCAGGAACTTCACCTAATAAAGAGTTAGTGTCAGGAGTGAAAGACTCTGGTCCTGCAAAAAATTTTCTAATTCCAACCTTTTGAAGAACTGGAAACCTTTTCATAGATTTTTCCAAATATGGCTCAAAGTGTTCAAAATTTTCAGGAAACTCGCCAAATGAAAAATCTTCTGGTACTTTATTGGATTTTTCAAACGCTGGAATTGATTTGCCTTCAAAAATTCCAATTAAAAGCTTTCCAGCATCCTCTTTAAAATAAACACTGCTATCAAAATCTCTAATAACCGGAAGGGTTGGTGAAAGATTTTCAATTGGTTCAGTAATTACATAAAAATGTTCTGCTGGATAAAGCGGAATACTAACTCCAATATTTTCACCAATTTGCCTTGACCACATACCGGTAGCCAAAACAACATACTCACACTCGATAATTTGGTCATTAACTTTAACCCCACATACTTTTCCATTTTTTTTCAATACAGTTTCTACTGGGGAGTGTTCATATATTTTTGCCCCTCCTTTTCTTGCACCTTTAGCAAGCATATGAGTTACTCCACTAGGGTCAGCTGAACCATCGCCTGGCATCAAAAGTCCACCTTTTAAGTCTTCAGTACTCATCATCGGATAATTCTTTTTTATCTCTTCCTTATTGAGTAATTGTAAATCTACGTCATAAAGTTGAGCAGTTGTTGCTTGTCTTTTAAGTTCTTGCCAACGACTATCAGTTTGTGCAATGGAAAGTGCACCATTAAGTCTTAATCCAGCTGAGTGATCAACTTCTTTTTCTAAATTTTTATATAAATCTAAAGTATATTTTCTAATTTTAGTTACAGAGGCTGATGGACCTAATTGACTCACTAATCCTGCTGCATGCCATGTTGTTCCTGATGTTAGCTGATCTCTTTCTAACAATACAACATCTTTCCAACCAAACTTAGTTAAATGATAAGCAACAGAGCAACCAATTACTCCGCCCCCGACAACAACTACTTTAGTGCTAGATGGAAATTTTTTTTCCATTTCTAATGTTTTACAGCTTCTCCTGGATCTACATAATTATGTCCAAACGCATTTGCGACTGCTTTATATGTAACCATTCCTTTATGTACATTTAATCCAGCTAAAAAATTTTTATCTTCACCAAGGGCTTTTTGGTAACCTTTGTTTGCAAGTTTTACTAAAAAAGGAAGGGTTGCTTGATTTAGCGCAAAAGTAGAAGTTCTTGGAACTCCACCTGGCATATTAGCTACACAATAATGGACTACGTCATCAACAATATAGGTTGGATCTCCATGCGTAGTTGGTTTACTTGTTTCCACACATCCACCTTGATCTATGGCAACATCTACAATAACAGATCCTCTTTTCATTGTTTTTATCATTTCTTTTGTAATTAATTTTGGTGCTTCTGCTCCAGGGATCAACACTCCACCTACTAATAAATCAGTTTCAGCAACCAATTTATTTAGATCAGTTTTATCCGTTTGTTGAGGGATTATTTTATCACCAAAAATTTCAACTAATTGTTTTAACCGTTCTTCAGATTTGTCTACAATATGAACTTTTGCTTTCATACCCGTGGCTATTATCGCAGCGTTCTCTCCAACCACGCCTCCTCCAAGAATTAATACGTTAGCTGGTTCCCCACCAGGCGCTCCCCCTAATAATACACCTCTACCTTTTTGATTTTTTTCTAAACAATGAGCTCCAGCTTGAACTGACATTCTTCCTGCAACAGCACTCATTGGTGCAAGCAATGGTAATCTTCCATTATCATCTGTCACAGTTTCATAGGCAATATTTATGCTTTTTGATTTAATCAAACCCTCTGTTAAATCTCTCGCAGCTGCCAAGTGAAGATAGGTATACACAATTTGATTTTCTCTTATCATGTTTACTTCAACCTTTTGAGGTTCTTTAACTTTAACTATTATTTCCGCATCATTAAATATATCTTCTGCTGAATTAGTAATTTTTGCACCAGCTTTAATGTATTGTTCGTTTTCAAATCCAGCTTCAAATCCACCATTATTTTCAATCAAAACTTCATGACCTTCTTTAACTAAAGTTTTAACACTTTCGGGTGTTAAACCTATTCGAGTTTCTTGAGGTTTAATTTCTCTTGGTACGCCTATCTTCATAAGCTTTTATTTAATTATAAGAATAAACTAATTTTTTTGGTTTTTTTGATAATTAGTTATACCTGTTCTTAATTTGTCGATAATTTCATCTATATGTTTTTCCTCGCATATAAACTGAGGAGCTATAATCAAACAGTCACCAGTAGCTTTGAAATTTACTCCTGCTTCGTAACAAGCTTTAAAAGTTTCATAACCTGCTTTACCTGGTTTTGAATTTAATTTCATATCAATTCCACCCATCATTCCATATCCTCTGATATTTTCCACTGCTTCCAAGTCTTGAAGTGAAAATAATCCTTTTTGAAAGTAAGGAGCTAAATTCTTTGCTCTTTCAAAAATGTCCTCTTTTTCAAAAATATCCTGAACTGCTAGAGCTGCAGCTACAGCAACAGGTATTCCTGAATAAGTGTAGCCATGAAATAATTCTACTGAACCCATAGGTGAAGCATCCATAACGGCATCATAAATTTCATCTTTACAAGCAACTACACCCATAGGGACCACCCCATTAGTGGTTGCTTTAGCCATAGTCATTATGTCTGGAGTAACTCCAAACTCGTGACTTGCAAATGAAGAACCTGTTCTGCCCCAACCTGTGATTACCTCATCAAAAATTAGAAGTATACCATGCTTGTCACAAGTCTCTCTTAATTTTTGCAAATAACCTTTTGGTGGCACTAAAGTTCCAGTTGATCCAGCGATTGGTTCAACAATACATGCTGCAATATTCTCAGGACCAAAGTTAGTTGCTATTCTTTCTAAGTCGTCTGCTAAATCTGCACCAGTTTCTGGCTGACCACTAACAAATTTATGTTCAGGTAAATGTGTATGTCTCATATGTTGAACGCCTGGCATTAAAATGCTTGCAAAAGTTTTTACGTTATTAATCATACCTCCAACAGAAACACACCCTATATTCATGCCATGATATCCTCGCTCACGTCCCACAAATCTAAACCTATGAGCATTCCCTTTTGCTCTGTGATAAGCGACTGCAATTTTAATCGCTGTTTCAACAGCTGTTGATCCACAAATTGTATAAAACATTTTATTTAAGTTTCCTGGAGTATGTTTTGAAATTTTCGTAGCTAACTCAAAAGATCCACCAAAGCCTTGTTGGAAAGGTTGCGCATAATCTAAAGTATCTAATTGTTTGGTTACGGCTTCAGTTATTTCTTTCCTGCCATGACCTAAAGGATTACAAAATAATCCAGAACTTGCATCAATTTGCGTTTTTCCATGATGAGTTTTTAAATAAACTCCTTTTGCTTCAGTTATTAACCTTGGGTTAGCCTTAAAATCTTTGTTGGATGTAAATGGCATCCAATGTTCATTTAAAGAATTTGGTACTGAAGTTCTATTTTCTGAGCTCATAATTTTTAATATAATTATAGTAAAATATGTAGACTAAAATGTTTAGTTTACTACAAATATTTTAACCTACCTTAGGCAACTCTAATATACAACTTTTAATTGAACAATTGATTTATTTGCAAACCAGATCTTCATCATAAAGTGTTTTACTTCTATCTTAAATTGAATTTAAATATCCCTAATTTAATTAATTAAACATAGGGGAATAAATGAAAAAATTATTAACTTTTATTCTAGGATCTATATTTGCGCTTAACCTATCTATTTCAGTTGCAAATTCAGCAGCAAAAGAAGTTAGAGTTGCATATTTTCTAGAATGGCCAAGTCCAAATTTAGAGGACATGATGAAGAGAAATTACTCAAAAGCTTTAGGTGTTCCAGTAAAATGGACAAGCTTCAATACTGGCGTAGAAATGACAGAAGCCATGTTAGCAGGAGATATTGATATTTCTTACTCACAAGGATTAGTGCCATTTATCAATGCTGTAAAATCCAATGCGCCTATAAAACTAATTGATATAGCAATGGAATATGGAATGGGTGGAACTACATGTGTTACATCAAACGCTTCTGGTATTACAAAAGCAAACGCTTCTGAATTAGAGGGTAAAAAAGTTGCAGTGCCTTTAGGTACTATGGCTGATTATGTTTTTACTGCAAGTATGGAGATTGTTGGTGCTGATCCAAGTAAAATGACTGTTATTGATATGGTTCCAGAAGATGGAGCTGCGGCTTTAGTAAGTGGTGATGTTGCAATGGCATGTTTATTTGGTGGTAATTCAATTGCAGCGGCTACAGAAGTTGGTTCTAGATTAATTTCAGTTGATGAAGCTAAAGCTGGAGGTATTATGGGTATAGATATTACTTCTGTGACTAATAAGTTTATGAATGAAAATCCTGGTATGGTAAGAACTTTTGTTGAAGTTACTCATGAAGCTAATGCAAGATACAATTCTGGTAAAAGTGATATGAATTCTATGTCTAAAGCATCTGCAATGGACGTAGGAAAAATGAAAGGTACTTTAGATGGATTTAAATTCTTAACTCCAGAAGAGACAGAAAAATCTATGACTAATGGTAATCTAAGTAGTTTCTTAGATGGAATGGGAACTCCAAAGGGAAACGTAGATACAAGTTTCTTACCTTTGTAATTTTAAAGATTTAAAACTTTTTAAATAGGCACTGATTTAAACATTAGTGCCTATTTTTTTTAAAAGACTTCTAATATAAGGACGCTATGAGTGATCTTGTTTCTCAAAATCTAAACATGATTTTTAAAACTCCAAAAGGAGAAACGGTTCATGCATTAAAGGATGTGAGTTTTACTTTAAAAAAAGGAGAACTGCTTACAGTTCTTGGTCCTTCAGGATGTGGAAAAACAACATTACTTAATATCACTGCAGGTTTTTTAAGACCTACTTCAGGAAAAATTACATTAAATAATAATGAAATTGATGGACCTGGTGTTGAAAGAGGAATGGTATTTCAGCAAGGCGCGTTATTCGAATGGTTAACAGTTGCCGAAAATGTGAACTTCGGTCTTAGGATGAAAAAAAAAGATCCAGGATTAACAGCAAAAAAAGTTGAGGAATGGTTAGATATAGTTGGTTTAAAAGGATTTGGGAACACTCCTACTTACCAATTATCAGGAGGTATGCAGCAGAGAGTGGCGCTTGCAAGGTGTTTAATAAATGATCCTGAACTAATTTTAATGGATGAGCCGTTAGGTGCGTTAGACGCGTTAACTAGAGAGAAAATGCAGTCTTTAGTTTTAAAAATTTGGAGAGAAACTGGAAAAACTATCATTCTAATTACCCACTCTGTTGAGGAAGCTCTCTTACTTGGAGAACGATTATATGTAATGGCACCTAGACCAGGAAGAATACATAAAGAATATAATCTTCCTTTTGCAGAAATGGGTCTTAAACAAGATTTGAGAGAAATAAAAAAAAATAAAGAGTTTTCGTCTACTAGGGAGGAAATTTTATCCATGATCTGGAACATGGAAGAAGAAATAATGGGAAAAGAAAATTAATGTTAACTCAATTTGTAACAATTCTAATTATAGTATCTATTATTGGATGCATACTTTATGGAAGAAGATTAATCAAAATTGAAAAAGTTGATGCTGTTTTTGGGAATCCAGAAAGAGCTAAAGGTGGAACACACTGGGTAATCGTTGGAAGTAGTGCAATTCTAATGCTATGGCTTTATTATTCATGGGACATTGCAAAAGGTTTTTATCCAAAATCCGCAAATGAATTATGTCAAGTTGCTAAAATAAACGAATCTTTATTAGGCTTAAAATATCAGTTCCCTATTGAAGAAAGAGAATTTAAAAGCACATCCATTATTAAAATTGAAAATAAAAATCTTAAAAAGATTTCAAATGAAATAAAAGGATCTCAAGATCTAAATGATCAACAAAAAACAATCCTTGTAAGCTACATTGATAGAACCTCTAAATTAATTCCACTCTTAACTAGCGAAGAATTAATAGAAATGGATACTAAAATTAAAATTCAAGAAATGACTGAACAAATAGAGCAGCTTAGTAATAATTTTCAAAAAAAGGATTATCCTTTTGAGACAGATGCTCAAAAAATTGAAAGACAAAAACTTATTGATGAACAAGGTGGTTGGGGAATTGTCACAATAGACTCTGGAAGTGGATCTATTGAAAATACTATTGAAATACCAACAGCACCACAAACTAAAAAAGGTTTAAAATTTCATACAGCGGCAAAAGAACTAAGTTTAATAAATGACAAGTTTTTTAAATTAAGAAATCATAATCCATTATTCAAAAGTGCAATAAAAAAATTAAAAGATGATATTAAAGCTTATAGGAAAGGTTTAGATGATAGTGAGGAGATAACATCTGACTATGCAAAAAATATTGTTAAAATTGCAAGACGTATTGAATTTGCAAGTATTTATCCTCCAAATGCATTAAATGAAATGCAAGCAGCTATCATAGAATTTGATGGTTTACAAAATAAAGAACAAGGTGGATTGAGATTAATTGATATCCTTTTATTTCCTTCAGGAACAATTGTAGCTAGTGGAGCAACTTGTTCTGAACAAGGTTCAGGAAGGTGGTTACCGAAACCATCTGATACTTTTAATAAGTTTGTGTTGCTGTCTAAACCAAGTGTTGGATATAAAAATGTTCCTCTTTTATGGATTGAAATGGTTGATGTAAGTAAAATGATTGGATTCATTTTACCAGATTTGATAGCAGATATCTTACCAGGGGAATATCCAGTACATACTAAAGATGGAATTGTTAAAGAGAATTTTAAAAGTAATGTCTTAAAAATTGTAACTGGTGATTTTAAATTATTTAAAGTTCCCGTTCCGTACGGACATATCTGGGACTCTTTTATGAGGGTATTTTTAGGTTTAGTGTTTGGAATTATTATTGGTGTTCCATTAGGATTATTTATGGGTCTAAATAGATTTGCAAGAGGTTTCTTTGATCCATTAATAGAGTTATATAGACCTGTTCCTCCACTTGCTTGGGCACCTTTGATTATTTCTGTACTTGGGATTGATAACTCTGGAAAAGTATTTTTATTATTTATGGTTTCCTTATCTATTATGATCATTTCTGCTAGAGCTGGGGCTTCAGGAACTCAACTTTCAAAAATTCATGCTGCTCACTCATTAGGGGCTTCAAAAAAACAAATTTTAAGACATGTGATTTTTCCAAATTCACTCCCAGAAATTTTAACTGGAATTAGAGTTGCAGTTGGAATGTGTTGGGGAACATTAGTTGCAGCAGAATTTTTAGCTGGGACTACTGGTATTGGTTTTGTTGAGAATGTTGCAAAAAAATACTTTCAATGGGAGGTTATTTGGATAACCATAATTATTATGGGTCTTCTTGGTTTGTTATTTGATATTACTTTAAGAAAAATTATCGACAAAACTATTCCTTGGCGTGGAAAAGGTTAATGTGAAAACCATCATTTTAAAAAAACAAGTAATAAAAATTTTTCTAAAATTCGGATTAAGTAAAGAGCATGCAAGCATATCAGCAAATGCGTTAATCAATGCTGAACTGGTTGGAGCCTATGGACATGGATTATCAAGACTTAAAATGTATTGTGACAGAATTTCTAAAAAAGTAATTAATCCTAAACCAAAAATTAAAGTAAAAAAAATTTCTCAGTCTTTATCTCATGTTGATGCAAATAACAGTATAGGTTTTGTGGCTGCTGATGTTGGAATAAAAACTGCAATCAACCACGCACAAAAAACGGGTATTGGTATGGTTGCTATCAAAGGAAGTGGACACTACGGATTATCAGGTTATTACGCGGAGCAAGCAGTTAAAAAAAATTTGATAACTATGATCTATACTAATGCTCCGCCCGCAGTTGCACCTCACGGTGCCTTGAAAAGTTTATTTGGAACTAATCCTATATGTTTTGGAGCTCCAACCGGAACAAAAATTCCTTTTATTTTAGATACTTCAATTTCTATGATCAATAGGGGAAAAATTAGAGTTGCTGCAAGAAATAACCAAAAGATTCCTGAAGGTGTTGCACTAGATAAGTTTGGTAAACCAACTAATGACGCCAAAAAAGCATTAGCTGGAGTTCAGCTCCCAATTGCAGGATTTAGGGGATCAGGTCTTGCTTGGATGGTTGATATTTTGAGTGGTGTGATCACAGGAGGCAATCATGCAGGTCGAGTTAAAGATCCATTCGATGATTTTTCAGGACCACAAAACATTGGACATTTATTTATTACTTTTAAATCAAACTTATTTCAAAAAAATTACAAACAAAGAATACATGATAATATTAGAACAATTAAAAAACTTCCAAAAATTAAAGGAATAAAAGAAATAATGTATCCAGGTCAAAATAAGTTTTTGAGATATAAAAAAAATCTAAATAAGGAAATTTATATTCCAAGTATAATTAAAAAAGACTTGAAAGATTTAATAAGTTAACATTGTCAAGGCACCTAAAGATACGACAACAGTAGACAGAATTATTGTTCTTTTAACTCTATCCTTTTTTTTTTGTTCAAGTAGTCTCTGCTTCAAGATATCAACATTAACTCTTTGCTTTAGAACATTAGAGTTAAGCTTTTTTGAAGTTTCTATTTTTATATTGGGTTCTTCAATTACCTTTGATATTTTGCTTAAGTCTAAATTATTCATTGAATTAGTAAAACATTTTCACATCAAATTTAATAGATACACAGAGTCCAATTTGGGTTGATATTTAATTTTGAATAGTTCAAAATGGGTCAGAGATAATAATGACAACTATTCCTAGTATAACTGCACAAATTGATGAAAAAACGATTTTCAAAATTATCAGTAAAAATTTTAGTAAATTAGCTCCGTCTTACTATAATTTAATGAGTAGTTGGCTAATAAGAGCCTATAAAGTTTATAATGATATAGATAAATACATTATTACTATTTATCTTATAAATAAGGATTTAATCGTATTTAGAAAAAACGGGCTAATTGTAGATTACGATACTTTTTACAAAGATAGGTCTATAGAAATAGATAAAATTAATATTAGCGACATTTCAAAAGATCTGGAAATACCAAAAGAAAGTATAAGAAGAAAAATTTTAAAATTAGAAAAAAAAAGTGTAATTAAAAAAATTGGTAAGAAAATTTTTGTCAATAGATCAGGACTCTACACTTCACAAGCGAGAGATACTTTAAAAGAAATAAGCTATTTATTACATGAATTTAATAAATTATTAAATAATGAAAACTTTGGAGAAAAAAAATTAAAAATTGAAGAAATTTCATCTTCAATAAAAGATAATTTTTCCTTTTGTTGGTATCATTTTTATAAATTTCTATTTGTTTTTACCAATAGATGGAGAAAACAGGTAAAAGATTTAGAAACTTTTTGTATTGGAATTTTAGTAATGCTTAATGCATCCCAAAGTAAAAACTTTAAAGAAAAAAACTTTAATTTAAAAACATATCAAAAAAAAATTATGGGATCAGATAAACGAGGTATGAATGCGACGTCTTTATCTGAAATAACAGGAATTCCTAGACCAACCGTTGTTAGAAAATTAAAGTATTTAATTGATAATGATTTCCTTAGTATTAATCAAAAAAAACTTGTGACTGTGAATATAAAAGGAATAAATTTAAAAAAAAGTTCTTACACACAAGATAAAAATATTGAAAGCTTAAGTAATTTTATTCACAGAGTTTTTAATCAAATTAAAATTATTAACTCAAATAAAAGTAATAAGGACAAGTTTATCCCTAGTTACTTAAGGTAATTAGTTATTTTTTCTTAAAATATAAATAAATAAAAATCCAGTGATATACAT
>CACKHN010000003.1 GCA_902599995.1 uncultured Pelagibacteraceae bacterium | reverse complement strand
GCATGTGTGTTTATTTTAAGTGTCTTACCTTTGTAATTTTTCTTAGACATAGCATCATAAGAACACTCACCTGGAATATCTCCAGTAGCCTTGATATGTGGAAACTGATCGCTCCACTTATCGGCATACGCAACAGGACTTAATACCAACAAAGCCGAGATAAGTGCTACTACGTAAGTTTTTATTGTCTTCATGTTTTTCCCTCTTTTTGTTGTTAATTATGGAACCAAAACAGCACGACCTTTAATCTTTCCATCGTTAAGGTCATGTAAAGCTTTGTTAGCATCTTCAAGTTTATATTCTTTCATAGAAAGTTTAACTAAACCTTTGTCAGCTAATTCCATTAATTCGTATAATTCAGCCCATGTACCAACAAGACTTCCAACTATACTTTTCTCTTGATCGATCATATCAATCGCCAAAACTCTTATTTCTTCACCGTAGCCTACAATATAAAATGTTCCGGTTGCTTTGGTCATTTTAATTCCCATTGGTGTTGAACCTTTTTCACCAACAAAATCTATGACAGCCTCTGCTCCTTTACCTTTAGTAAGCTCTTTTACCTTCTCTATTTCATTGCCATCTATTAAAACTCCATGGTCTGCTCCAAGCTCCATTGCATGATCTAGAGGTGCTTTAGCTTTTTCAACTACAATAATATTTGCAGCACACATCGCTTTCATACATTGAATTGCTATGTGCCCTAATCCACCAGCGCCTATAATTACACAAGTTTCTCCAGGCAGAAGGTGTCTTGTAGCTTTTTTCACTACTCTGTACGCCGTTAAACCAGCGTCAGAAAAAGGAGCTACATCTATTGGACCAAGAACTTTTGGAATTTTTATTAAATTTCTAACACTTGTTTGAAGTAATTCTGAATATCCTCCATGTTTAACATTCAAACCTGCAAAGATAGGATCTTCCGCATGCATATCATTTCCTCTTCTGCAGTCTAAACATGTTCCTCCTGTGCCAGAAACTTTAGGGTGTAAAATAACTGCATCCCCTTTTTTAAATCCTGTAACATCTTTACCGACTTCTTCTATCCAACCAGCATTTTCATGTCCCATAACCATTGGTAATAAATCATTATTTTGGTCTGTAATGTGTTTCCAAACACCCTCAATGATATGTAAATCAGTTCTACAAACACCTGCAGCTCCAATTTTAACAATTACATCGCTGGCTTTCTCTATTTTTGGATTTGGTAACTCTTCACCTGTGACCCAAACCTTTTCTTTCATCTCCGGGTCATACTTGTGTAACACCTGTGCTTTCATTATATCCCTCTTTAATTTTTTTTTTTAAATTGTAGATTGAATTAAAAAATAAGTCTAGCAGCTTAGAATAATTTTAATTAATAATAGACTTAATCAATACAACTGCAGATTGTTAATTAACTTTATTTTTACAGTTACCTGTTTTAAAAAATTCATCAATATTATCTATTGCTAAATTAGCCATTGCTGTACGAGTTTCTTTCGTCGCACTACCTAAGTGTGGAAGAATAAAAGCACTTTTATGTTTAAGATATCCAGGATTTAAATTTGGTTCATTTTTATAAACGTCTAATCCAACCGCATATACTTTTCTTCTGTCAAGAGCATCTATCAAAGCTTCGTCGTCTATTATATCTCCTCTGGCTACGTTTGTTACAATTGCTCCTTTAGGTAAATATTCAATTGTATCTTTGTTGATCATATCAATTGTTTCTATTGAGGCTGGACAACAAACAGACAATACATCAGATACTGACAGTAAGTCTTTTAAATTATCGTGGTATGTTGCTCCACTTTCTTTATCTTCACTTAACTTAGATCTATTATGATAATGAATGATCATTCCTAAAGATTTAGCAACTTTTGCAATTTTTTGACCAATTCTACCCATCCCAAGTATTCCAAGTCTGGCACCTGTTAATTGCTTTCCAATTAAGTAATCTGCAGACCACTTCCAGCCACCTTCTTTAACACTTTCAATTCCCTCAGCAGCTCGTCTACAAGCACCTAATATTAACAGCATTCCTATTTCAGCTGTTGCATCAGTTAGAACATCTGGAGTATTGGTTACTGCAATGCCTCTCTTCTTTGCGGCTTCTAAGTCTATGTTTCCAAATCCAACTGCAAAATTGGAAATAATTTTTATAGAGTCTGGAAGTTGATTAATTGTTTCAGCATCTAATTTATCAGTCAAAGATGATAGTATTCCATCTTGTCCTTTGCTTAACTCAATTAATTTTTTTTGAGAATATAATTCGTCATTTAAATTAAAATTTGCTTCAAATGTTTCTTTGGCTTTATCCTCACAAGATCTTAATAACCTTCTAGTGATCAGGATTTTTTTCATATTTTAGATTAGTTTAAATCAAAAATTTTTCCAGGATTCATTATGTTGTTTGGATCTAATGTTTTTTTAATTGATTTCATAACTGGAATGCTGTCAGGGTGTTGTTCAAGTAAATATTCTTTTTTGTGAAGTCCTACTCCATGTTCACCCGTAATAGTTCCCTCAAGCTCTAAAGCTTTTCTAATTAAGGTTCCATTAAATGCTCTAAGTTGTTTGTAAACCTCCTTTTTTTCAGGATCATAAGGTAGAACTACGTGAAAATTACCATCCCCCATATGACCTACCATTGGGGCTCTAACTCCAAATTTTTTTGCTTGTTCCTCGGCAAATTTCACACATTCAGTTATCTTTGAGATTGGAACACAAACGTCTGTTGAATAAACTCTTCCATTATCGTTTAGAGCTTTAACAGAATAATATACATCCCATCTTGCTTGCCAAAGTTTGTTTCTATCTTCTAAGTCTTTAGCCCATTTAAATGAGCTTCCATTATTTTCTTTTGATAATTCTTCTACAATATTAATATTCTCTTTATTAGAAGACTCAGATCCATGAAATTCAAAAAATAGAGTTGGTACTGCTTCAATGTCTTTTAATTTAGAGTAATTTATAGAAATTCCCATCTGATCTGCGTTAAGCATTTCAATTCTTGCAATTGGAACACCGTACTGAATAACCTGTTGAGCTGTCATTACTGCATCCTCTAATGAAGGGAAATGACAAACAGCACTCATTATACTTTCAGGTATCGGAGATAATCTTAAGTGAACCTCAGTAATAATTCCTAAAGTTCCTTCTGATCCAATAAATAAATTTGTTAAATTATAACCTGCAGAAGTTTTTTTAGTTCTGCCACCTGTGTTTATAATGTCTCCATTTGGTAACACTACTGTTAGACCAGAAATAACTGTTTTCATGGTCCCATATTTTACTGCCATTGTTCCTGAAGCAGAAGTTGAAGCCATACCACCTAAGGCAGCGTTTGCTCCTGGATCTATGGGAAAGAAAACACCATCTTCTCTTAAATGCTCATTTAATTGCTCTCTTGTTACGCACGCCTGAACTCTGCAATCAAAATCTTCAGTATTTACACTTAAAATTTTATTCATTTTTTCCAAGCAGATAGTTATGCCATTTTCATTTCCTACAACATTGCCCTCTAAAGATGTACCTGTACCATATGGAACTACTGGAACTTTATGTTCGTTACAAAGTTTTAGTATTTTTGATACCTCTTCATTAGTTTCTGGAAAAACTACCGCTTTTGATAAAATTGGATCATAAGTATCCTCGCCTCTTGCATAATTTCCACGAGCAGACTCTGATGTTGAATATCTGTTATTTAAAAGACTTTTTAATTCTGTTTCAACTAGTTGGTTCATAAATTCTAATATTATTAAAAAAAATAAAAAAATACAGCTTATTTAGAAAGCATCTTACCTATATTTTCTAATGCTTGCAGTATATTGTCTCTAGATGCAGCAAAGCTAAATCTTACATAATCCTGGCAAGTTTTACCAAATGCTGTTCCTGGAACAATAGCAACTCCTGCTTCATGCATAGCTTTTTTACAAAATTCAGAACCATTCATACCTGTACCTATTACTTTTGGAAAGGCATAAAAAGCGCCCCCGGGTAAACTACATTCAATTCCAGGTAAATCATTTAATCCTTTGTGAATTAAATTTCTTCTTAATGTAAACTTATCTAACATATCTTTAATTGAATCATCTGGACCATCTAATGCCGCTATACCTGCAAATTGTGCAGCTGCATTTACACAAGACACACTGTTTATTAATAGTTTATTAACATGTGGAATCATTTCTTCAGGCCAATAGCTCCATCCTAGTCTCCAACCGGTCATTGAGTAAGCTTTGCTCCAACCCTCTAAAACTATTAACCTATCTTTTAAAGCTTCGTAATGAAAAAATGATGGCATTTCTTTGTAATCAAAAATTTGTCTACTATAAATTTCATCACTTAAAATAGTAACGTGTGGATGTTTTTCTAATTCTTTTGCAAAATAGTCAATTACAGGTTTTTCAACAAAACTGCCTGTTGGATTATTTGGGTTAATTAAAATTAATAATCTGGTTTTATCAGTGATCAGAGATATTATTTTATCTGGATCAAACTTGAGATCTTTATCCTCAGTAAGATCATATGGAACTGGAGTAGAACCAGTATAATTTATCATTGATTCATAAATCGGAAATGCAGGGGTTGGATGAATTATTTCTGCACCTGGTTCACCAAAACATTGAATAGCATAGCTCATCGTAGGTTTTCCACCAGGCATAATTAAAATTCTTTCAGGATCAATGTTGGCATCATACTGTTTTTTGATCCATCTTGTTACGGCTTCTCTACATTCTGGTATTCCATTCGACATTACATATCCGTGATGTCCATCATCTAATGCTTTTTTTGCCGCCTCAACAACGTGCTTGGGTGTTTTAAAGTCTGGCTGACCTAATCCTAAATGTATCATTGGATGGCCTTTCGCCTCTAATGCTTTAGCCTCTGCTAAAACACTAAAAGCTGACTCAGTTCCTAAATTTTCTAAATTTTTTGCAAGTATCATAGTTTTTAAAACGAAAACCTAATCGAAAAGTAGACTGATGTCTATTGATGATTTTGAAAAAACTTAGTTTAAATTTTGTAATAGCCATCAGCATTAATATTTGTTAACTACGGTAGATTATTTTTGACATATCTAGGTCTTCAATTTTTTTACATCCCATTAAAATCATGTTTCTTCTAATTTCTTTATTCATATTATCTAATAATCTTTCAACCCCTTTTTGACCACCAGCACCTAAACTAAAAAGAAATGCTTTTCCAAAACTACAAGCAGTTGCACCCGCTGCTAAGGCTTTTAACACATGTGTTCCTCTTCTAATGCCACCATCAAGAATTATTTCTAATTTATCTCCAACCGCATCTGAAATTGCTTTGACTTGATCAAATGGAGACCTTGAACCATCTAACTGTCTTCCTCCATGATTAGAAATCATTATAGCCGTACAGCCAATATCAATTGCTCTTTTTGCATCATCAACTGACATCACTCCTTTCAATGCAAAAGGTCCATTCCATCTCTTGACACAATACTCTGCATCTTTCCAATTCATTTCAGGATCATATTGTTCATTAATATAATCTATAACTGATTTAGCAATGTTAGTTCCTTTGTCAGTTTTATGTTTAATGTTAGCTAACTCAAATTTTTTATTTGTTAAATATTTAAAAACCCACTCTGGACGCATCGCAAAACTTAGTAGACTTTCCAAAGTTAATTTGGGTGGGGTTGTGAACCCAGTTCTATGATCTCTTTCTCTGTTTCCCGCAACAAGAGTATCAACTGTTAAACAAAGACCATCAAAATTTGCTCTTCTACATCTATCGATTAAATCATCAGTGATTGATTGATCCTTATGAACATATAATTGAAAAAGTTTTGGACCACTTGAAATATTGGCTATCTCCTCAATTGAAAAAGATGCCATTGTAGACATACTATACATTGTACCAAATTTTTCAGCAGCTCTTGCAGAAGCTTTATCCCCTTCTGGCGTATATAAACTTTGCATAGCGGTTGGTGATAAAAAAAGAGGCATATCAATTTTTCTGCCAAATACTGTTGTGGATAAATCAGGCTCACCCACACTTGCCAATATATTTGGAACTAAATCACAGTCATTGAAAGCATTAGTGTTTCTATTTAAGGTGACTTCATCATCTGCACCACCATCAATGTAGTGAAAAATGGGGGCTGGTAACTTTTTTTTAGCTAATTTTCTAAAGTCTTCAAAGTTGTAACAATCATTAATATTCATGATTACTATGTTCTAAATCTTAAATTACTTCTATTTAGATCACTAATTTTTGTACATCCCATTAGTTTCATGTCTCTTACTAATTCGGACTTATATTTCTCTAAAGCTCTTTCAACACCTGCTTGTCCAGCTGCCGCTAGAGCATACAAATATAACCTTCCACCTGAACATGCCTTTGCACCTAGTGATAATGCTTTTAGCATATGAGTTCCTCTGTGAATTCCTCCTTCACAAATTACATCTAATTTGTCACCAACTGCATCAACAATTTCAGCAAGTTGGTCGAAAGGAGATCGCGATCCATCAAGTTGTCTTCCCCCATGGTTGGAAACCATTATTCCTGTGCAACCAATATCAACTGCTCGCTTTGCATCTTCAACACTCATAACTCCTTTTAAAGCAAAATGGCCCCCCCATTTAGAGCATAGTTGTTCAGCATCTTTCCAATTCATTGATTGGTCTAACATTGTAGAAAAATAGTTTCCAATTGAAGAGTTGGTGCTTGTACCTTCTTTTACAAAATCTTGAAGATGAGGTAATTCAAACTTACCTTTTGTTAAATAATTTATTCCCCACATTGGCTTTGTAGCAAAACTAAATAAACTTGATAATGTTAGTTTAGGCGGTGATGTAAACCCGGTTCTCAAATCTCTTTCTCTATTTCCACCAGTTATTGTATCAACAGTTAGAGCCATGACATCAAACTTAGCTGCTTTCGCTCTTTCTAAACATGAATCATTAAGTCCTCTATCTTTATGAAAATAAAACTGAAACATTTTCGGTGTATCAACAAGTGAAGAAATTTCCTCCACACTTACTGTTGCTAATGCCGATACCCCAAACATAGTATTATATTTCTTAGCAGCTTTACCCACTGCTCTTTCCCCATCATAATGAAATAATCTTTGTAAGGCGGTGGGTGATAAATAAAAAGGTAAATCTAATTTCTTTCCAAATATTGTTGTAGATAAATCAACGTTCTCTACACCTCTTAAAACATTTGGCACCAAATCAACATCATCAAATGCACTCGTATTTCTTGCATATGTAACCTCATCATCTGCAGCACCATCAATGTAATGAAAAATTGGAGAAGGTAACTTTTTTTGTGCTAGTTTTCTAAAATCAGCAAAATTATGACAATCTTTTAAATTCATAAGTTTTATTAGAAGTTTTTTAAGAAATTAAACATATAACTATTTGCCCCAGGATTTTTGTCTCCTAAACTCGCGTTAGATAAATGATTATATGAAAAACCTAACTCACTTGTTTTTGATAAATCTAGTGAAAATTGTAATTCGCTTTTAAATTCAATTAAATGGCCTAAATCTTTTCCATCTCCTTCAAAATATATACCTGGAGTAAAACTAGGAGTTACATTCAAAAATCCTAATTTATATTGAGCTTGAACACCAGTATATAAATAACTGGCAGCATCTGCCGTAATTAGAGCTCCAGTTATTGGAGATAAATTTCCTATAAATGTATTCCTATTTAAATCCTCATTTTGATGCTGAAATCCAATCAAAGTTGATCTTTTACCATCATCGCTAAAATCAAACATTCCTGTATAAACATTAAATTCTGTATTTTGTTTTTTTAAATTCAATTCCTCAGCACTTACTGAAAATATAAAAAAAATTACAAAGAATGATGATAAAAAATTTTTTAAATACATAGCTAATAAATAATTACTTTTTCAATATAAAACTTTTGATAATTATTGCACCTCCAATTAAAAATATCAATATTGGCAATAACCATAGTAAATACGTATTTTTATTTAATCTTGGGTCATACAAAATCCAATCGCCGTACTTTTCTTTGAAGAAATTGTATATTTCTTTATCTGATAAACCCTCATCTAACTTTTTATCTACTAAGATTTTCATACTATTTGCAAAATCTGAGTCTGAATCATAAACAGATTGTCCCTGACAAATTAAACATCTAAGATTTTTGGTTATCTCGTTTCTTTCATTATTTTCATTTGCATAAAGATTGTTAAAAGAAAATAAAAGAAAAATAATTATAAAAACTTTGAGAATTTTCATTTTATTAAATTTTGTATCTCCAATAAGTTTTCTTGGGTAAGAGGTCCAATATATTTTTTAATTGTTTTGTTATTATAAATTATAAAAGTTTCAGGCACACCAAATGCACCCCACTCGATTGCCGTAGTTCCATTTTTATCAACGATTATTTTTCTGTAAGGATTTCCTAATTCATCTAGGAAACTTTTAGCATTTTTTTTGCTATCTTTGTAATTCATACCAATAAGAGTTAGTTTTTCATTTTTATTTAAATTCATTAACAGTGAATGTTCATCTCTACATGGAACACACCAAGAGGCCCAAATATTTAGCAAATAATATTTATCCCTTTCAAAAATTGTATTGGAACTTAATTTGTCGGTTGAAAGGAGAAATTCAGCAGAAAAGGTTGGAATATTATTGTTGAACTTTACCTCAGGTGTATAAATGTTCGTGTCTTTTAAACTTTTATAAAAAACAACAAAAATAATTACAAAAATTAAAATAGTTGACGAAAGAATGAGCTTATTTTTCATGTTCTTTTTTGTATAAAAGTAATTAATCCACCTAAGCTAATCGTGATTACCGACAACCAAATCCACAACATGAAAGGCTTAACTTGGTATCTTACATTAAAATAATTTTGATTTTGTACCAAATTAATTACAATAAACTTATCTTTCATTAATGTTGTCTTGATATCTGCTTCACTGGTAGTGATTTTGGGCTGATTATATATTCTTAACTCGGGTGATAAATTGCTATTTATACCCTCGGAATTAGTGATACTAAAATTAGCAATGATGGAATTATAATTTTTTTGCTTTTTTTGATTGATGCTCTCAAATACTATTTTTGTTTTTGAGCCATTATAAGTTTCACCTACTTTTAGGTTAGTTATAATCTCACTTGAAAATAAATTGTTAAATAAAATACTTAAAATCAATAAACTAAATCCAAAGTGAGCAATATTTTGAGCAAGATTTTTATACTTCTTAATAAAAAAATCTCTTAAAGTAATAAAGAATAAATAAAGAGCAGCAGAAATCAAAATAGTATTAACAAGAACATTTGCATTAAAATTTTTAACGATAAAAAACGAGATTAAAACTGAAATGACTAATAGTGAAAATAGATAGATTTTATCTTTTAAATCTGACTTTATCCATTTTAACTTAGGCCCAATTGCCATCATCAATAAAAAAGGAATTAGAAATGGGATTATCAGTTTGTGATAAAATGGTGGTCCTACAGAAATTTTTTGGGAAGATATAACATCCAAAAAAATAGGATAAACGGTACCAATCAATACCACTGATAAAAAATACATCATAAACCAATTGTTTATTAAAATTGAGGTTTCCTTACTTAACCAAAAAAAATTAGCTTGATTGTTCTGACCAGGTTTGTGAAAGACAAAAAAAATAAGTAAGGATAAAAAAATCAGAGTAAATAAAAATATTAAAATAAATAAACCTCTCTCTGGATCATTGGCAAATGTGTGAACAGAATTAAGAATTCCAGATCTTACTAAAAAGGTTCCACACATACTTAATGTGAAAGTAGCAATTGACAATATGATCACCCATGAGGTTAAAGTCTCTTTTCTCTCAAGTACCAAAATACAGTGTAAAAGTGTTGTCAGAGCAAGCCATGGCATTAATGAAACATTTTCTACAGGATCCCAAAACCAAAATCCGCCCCAACCTAATTCGTAATAAGCCCAAATCGAACCTAGCAAAATACCTAAAGTTAAAAAAATCCAAGAAATTAAAACCCATTTTTTAATATGTATCGCCCAGTTGGTTGAAACCATCTTTAAAGTAGTTGCGGCTAAAGCGGAGGAAAAAATAATAGAAGAACCAACATAGCCCAAATACAAAATTGGAGGATGTATAGCTAACGCAGGATCTTGTAAAATTGGATTTAATCCTAAACCCTCATTTGGAACTGGAAATAGATAATTAAATGGATTTGATGTTAAAATTAAAAACAAAAAAAAGCCAATAATAATTACTTGCTGAAAAACTAAGGTAAGAATTTTATATTTAATTGGTTGGTTTTTTGTTCTTAACAAAAATATGAAAATGAATAAGGTTAATACTAATAGCCATAACAACAAACTCCCCTCATGATTTCCCCAGGTACCACTTATTTTATAAAAAAGAGGTTTAGTTGTATGTGAATTATTAAACACTGTTTCATTACTGAAATCAGAAATAATGAATGAAATAACTAAAGCTAAAAAACTTACAACAACAAAAAATAATTGTAAAAATGAAAAAGATAGAATTTTATTATCTAATTGATTAAAATTTCTAAAATTTTGAATTGAAAAATAAACTAAGATCAGACCTATACACAAACCTAAGATTAGTGAGTAATGACCAACAACACTGTAAATCAATTTATTTTTCCTCCAGAGCTTTTTTTACTTCTGGTGGCATGTAATTCTCATCATGCTTAGCTAAAATTTTTGTGGCAGAAAAAAAATTTCTATCTTTCAAAAATCCCTCTGCAACTACTCCTTTTTCCTCAGCAAACAGGTTGGGGACAGCACCAGAGTAACTAACATTTATTTCATTTTTAAAATCTGTAATAATAAAATTAACTTCATCCGAGTTAACATTAATTGAATTTTTTTTAACCATGCCTCCAACTCTTATTTTACTTTTGTCTAATTCTGTCAGTGTTTTAATCTCAGATGGTGATTGAAAGTAAACAACATTTTCCTCTAAGGATTTTAAAACTAAAAATACTGTTAAAATTAAAGTAATTAAAATTAATGATACAAATAAAAATCTTAATTTAACTTTACGACCATACATGGTTTAAAAGTTAGTTATTTGTGGCGTTAGCTAAAATTTCTTTGTTTATTCTTTGTAATTTTGCAGAATTAGCTTTGTCAGAGTTTAAAGATCCGTATTTAGCAACAAACTTATTTTGCTCTTTAGCAAATTGTAATTTTGTAATCACATACAAGCCAGAAAAACTTAAAAGAGTAAAGCCAAAAGCAGAAAACACATAAACCCCGTATCCATTCATAAAAAGTAATTCGTTGATCATAATCTATCTAAGCCTTTATTTTTAATTTTTATCAGTTCTGTATTATATTTCATTAAGAAAATTAACAACGAAAATAGAGCAAATGCCGCAGTCATTATCAACAAAGGGAAAAGCATTGATGAATGAATTGAACTTTTTGATAAAATATTAATTGAGGCAGGCTGATGAAGTGTATTCCACCACTCAACAGAGTATTTAGTGATTGGAACGTTAATTATACCAATGATTGTAATAAAAGTGGTAATTTTAAAAACTTTTTCCTCTTTTTCATAAATTCTCCATGCAATTAAATACAAAGCAAAAAATAATGCTAAAATTAACATTGAAGTAATTCGTGCATCCCAGGCCCACCAAGTTCCCCATGTAGGCTTGCCCCAAATAGAACCAGTAACCAATGCAATAATATTAAATACAAATCCAGACGGAGCCAAACTTTTTGCAATTAAAAATAAATTTTTATTTTTAAAAATAAAACCACTAATTGACAGTAGGGTTATCGACGAAAAAATTCCAAGTGAGATCCAAGCTGATGGAACATGCACATACATTATTCTTACTGCATCACTTTGTTTATAATCTTCTGGAGATAAAATTAACGCCTCAGTTAAACCAACTGTTAGAACAACAACAAATAAAAATAAAACATACCCTGGAGCTTTAGATGTTATTTGAAATATTTTATTTGGTTCTAAAAGTTTGAACATACTTGATATTTAGGGATTAATTTTAGAATTTCTATTGTGAAAAAGTTATCTGATCAAGAATGTAGAGGGGGAGACAAAAGGACTAAATATGACGTTTAACATCCTTGATCAGAAAATAAATAAGTATAGTTAATATTTATGGCCTAGTTTTGAGCAGAATGTGTTGGAATGGTGATTTACTTAGTTCGAAAGCTTAAAATAACTTGAGCCTTTTTTACCTGAAAAAATCTCTTCAATTAGAGGATGTTTTATTGGCTCATCAGAATCGTCCATGAGCAAATTTTGCTCTGAAACGTATGCCTCATAGGTAATTTCATCATTTTCAGCAAGTAAGTGATAAAATGGCTGATCTTTTCTTGGTCTAACGTTCTTTGGAATTGATTGATACCATTCCTCGGAATTATTAAATTCAAAATCAACGTCATAAATAACACCTCTAAATTCAAAGTGTTTATGTTTAACAATGTCGCCGATTGAAAATTTAGCTTTTTGGATTGGCATTGTGATTAGTATGGGTATTTAAATATAAAAATCAATGCAAAAAAGATTAATGTTTTGTGATGTGGCAAATATGTTAATATCTTTTTAGTGAATAAATCTTTTTTAAAATTTATTACCGATTTCGGGCCTTTGGGGATATTTTTTTTCTTTTATTATAATAATGATAAAAATTTATCAGTTGCAATTCCTCCACTCATAGTTGCAACTTTAATTGCTTTAGCGGTTGTATGGTTCTTTGAAAAAAAAATACCTCCAATGCCTTTGGTAAGTGGAATTTTAATAACTTTCTTTGGAGGATTAACTATTTATTTTAATGATCCTATATTCATTTACGTTAAACCAACAATAATAAATATAATATTTGCTTTAGCTTTATTTTTTGGAAAATATTTTACAAGAGAACCAATTTTAAAAAAAATTATGGGAAAATCAATCCCGTTAACTGATATAGGATGGGAGATACTAAATAAAAGGTGGATGTTCTTCTTCCTTGGGCTCGCTGTACTTAATGAATTTGTCTGGAGAACACAAACTGAGGAATTCTGGGTTAATTTTAAAGTTTGGGGAATGTTGCCAATAACAATAATCTTTACAGCATTTCAAATACCACTAATCAATAAACATAAAATTGATGCGCAGTAATCTAAAATTAGTAATCAATAATCCACAAAATAAAATAGAGCAAAAACAATTTTTTGAAAAAGATGAACTCAAAATTATTTTAGATCTATATGAAAAGATGGTTTCTGAAGGATCATGGAAGGACTACGGACTAAATATTTCTAGCAAGCAAGTTAGTTTTAGTGTTTTTAAGAACGCTACAGAAAATGCCCTGTATAAAATTTGTAAAAATTTCAAACCCAAAAACAAAAACCTTAAGTATCTGATTACTGATACAAATGGTAAAATATTAAAAAATTCTTTTGAACTTAAAATTTTATTAAAAAATACGAATTGGAAAAAACTCTGAAAAAACTATCGTCTTTGACCAAAAAGTCTCAACAACATTATAAATAAATTTATAAAGTCTAAGTAAAGAGTTAATGCACCCATCACTGCTTTTTTGCCCATGATTTCGCCCGTATCACTAGCGGCATACATATTTTTGATTTTTTGTGTATCGTAGGCAGTAAGACCAACAAAAATTAATACACCCAATATTGAAATTACAAAATACATCATTGATGATTTCATAAATATATTGACTATAGAAGCTATAATTATTCCAATTAGACCCATCATTAAGAATGAACCTAATTTAGTTAAATCTCTTTTGGTCGTGTAACCATAAATACTCATCGCTCCAAAAGTTGCCGAGCAAATAAAGAAAACTCTTGTTACACTCATGCCTGTGTAAATTAATAAGATTGAAGATAAAGATAAGCCCATCAATCCTGCAAAAACCCAAAAAGTTGTCTGAGCTTTTGATGCACTCATTTTATTAATTCCAAAACTCATGTAAAAAACAATTCCTAATGGCGCAAGCATCACAAGCCATTTTAAACCTGACATATAAATTGCATTACCCATTTGCGTTAGACCCACTATAGATCCAGTATCGTTAGTAACGACTGACATTTTAAATGTTAACAGCGCAACTATTCCAGTTAATAAAATTCCTGTTGCCATATAGTTATAAACTTTTAGCATGTAGGCTCTTAAGCCTTCATCCATTACAACAGTTGATTGTTGAGCTGCCTTAGCTCTATTTAGTATTCCGTTTTTATCAAATTTCATATGAGGATTATATAATAGCCTTTTACTAATTATTCAAGATACCTTAAAAGGTTAATAAAACATTAACATAATTTTCAGATGAATTACAAAAATCTAGGTAACACGGACTTAAAAGTAAGCACAATTTGTCTCGGTACCATGACTTGGGGTGAACAAAATACCCAAAATGAAGCATTTGAACAAATGGATTTTGCTTTAGATCAGGGAGTAAATTTTTGGGACACTGCAGAATTATATGCTGTTCCTCCACGAAAAGAAACTTACGGTGACACTGAAGAAATTATTGGAAACTGGTTTAAGAAAACCAAAAAAAGAGATGAGGTAATTCTTGCAACCAAAGTTGCTGGACCTGCTCGGGATTATTTGAGAAATGGAGAAAATAGTTTTGTTGGTACAAACTTAGAGACTGCATTAAATAATAGTCTCAAGAGACTTAAAACAGATTATGTAGATTTATATCAACTTCATTGGCCAGAAAGAAAAGTAAATAATTTTGGTAGATTAGGTTACGTTCATCAAGAAAATAACTGGAACCAATTTGAAGATGTATTGGTAGAATTAAATAAATACATAGATCAAGGTAAAATTAGGCATATTGGTTTATCGAATGAAACCCCTTGGGGAACAATGAGTTTTCTTAAACTTTCAAAGGACAAAAATTTACCAAGAATGATGTCAATCCAGAATCCATATAGTTTATTGAATCGATCCTATGAAGTTGGATTAGCTGAGGTATCCATAAGAGAGGAAATTGGTTGTTTGTCATACTCTCCCCTTGCAAGTGGTTATTTAAGTGGAAAATACAGAAATAAAAAATTTCCGAAAGGATCTAGAATGGAAAGAGATTTTGATTTTTGGACAAGATACAGAAAGCCAAATACTGAAGAAGCAGTAGAGCTTTATTACAATATAAGCAAAAAGCATAATCTTGATATGAGTCAAATGTCTATCAAATTTTGTGAAATACAGGACTTTATGACAAGTGTAATTATTGGTGCAACAACAATGGAGCAGTTGAAAACCAACATAGAAAGTGTAAATGTTAATCTATCAGATAATGTCATTAAAGAAATTAA
Organism: uncultured Pelagibacteraceae bacterium; assembly: GCA_902599995.1. Taxonomy (GTDB): domain Bacteria; phylum Pseudomonadota; class Alphaproteobacteria; order Pelagibacterales; family Pelagibacteraceae; genus Pelagibacter. The sequence continues at coordinate 105,113 of CACKHN010000003.1, read as the reverse complement.
CCACGTTCAAAAAATTTACCCAAATCCATGTCCTTAATTAAAAAAATTATAACATTTTTTACTGTTTTGTTTTTAACAAGCTTTGGTCAACTTCATGCTCAAGAAGTAAAAAAAATAGGTAAGTACAAGGATTGGGAAGCAATGGTAGTTTCAGAAGCAAGTGGAAAAGTTTGTTTTGCACAATCCTCACCTATCTTGCAAGCACCAAAATCAAACAAGAGAGATGCAAAATTATTTGTAGCCTTTAGACCAAACGAAAGTATTATTAATGAAGTAAGTGTTACCCCAGGGTATGAATTTAACAAAAGTAACTCTGTTACTGCAGCTTCAGGAAAAAATAAGTTTAAATTTGATATTAAAGAACTAGGCTTTGCTTGGATTGCCGATAATAAAATTGAATTAAAAATGATTAAGCAAATGAGAAAAGGATCTAGATTAATGGTTACTGGATATAATCAAAAAGGCTCTCAAACAATTGATCATTATTCATTACTAGGATTTACAAAGGCTTATAACGCATCTCGAAAAGCTTGCAGTTAATTTAATGAAATCAAAAAAAAAAATTGTCCTAGCATACTCTGGAGGGCTTGATACCTCTATTATTTTAAAGTGGCTCCAAGAAAATTATGATGCAGAAGTAATTTGTTACACTGCAAATGTGGGGCAAGAGATTGATAGAAAAAAAATAATCTCTAATGCAAAAAAATTTGGTGTAACAAAAATAATTATTAAAGATTTAAAAGATGTCTTTGTAAAAGATTATGTTTATCCAATGATCAGAGGTCACGCTATTTATGAAGGTGTATACTTGTTAGGTACATCTATCGCAAGACCACTTATAGCTAAAGATCAAATCAGAGTTGCTAAGAAATTTAAAGCATACGCAGTCTCTCATGGTGCAACTGGTAAAGGAAACGACCAAGTAAGATTTGAACTAGGGTATCATTACTTTGGACCAAAAATAAAAATCATAGCACCGTGGAGAATATGGAATTTAAAATCTAGAAATGATCTAATTAATTATGCAAAAAAACACAACATAACTATTCCAAAGGATAAAAAAGGTGCTCCACCTTTTTCAGTTGATGATAATTTATTTCACACCTCTACTGAAGGTAAGCTTTTAGAAAATCCAAAAAACTCTGCTCCAGAATTTATTTTTCAAAGATCAGTTTCACCTGAAAAGGCGCCAAATAAAGCATCTTTTGTTACTATCAATTTTAAAAACGGAGATCCATTTGCTGTTAATGGAAAAAAACTTTCTCCAGCAAAATTATTAGAGAAATTAAACCAACTCGCAGGTAAAAATGGAATTGGGAGAGTTGATTTAGTAGAAAATAGATTCATAGGTATAAAGTCACGAGGGGTTTACGAAACTCCTGGAGGTACTCTATTGATCCATGCACATAGAGCCATAGAGTCTGTAACCTTAGATAAAGACACCATGCATAAAAAAGATCAAATCATGCCGAGATATGCCGAACTTATTTATAATGGTTACTGGTTTTCCAAAGAAAGATTTAAACTACAAAAAATTGTAGATCTAAAAAAAAATACGGTAAACGGTTCAGTGAAACTAAAACTTTATAAAGGAAACGTTACAATTAATTCTAGACAAACTAAAAGTACTGCTTACTCAATGAAAAAAGTTTCGTTCGAAGAAAATAAAACGTTTAACAAGTCAAATATTGAAAAATTTATTAATTATCACAAGAAAAAACTGTATTCTTAATTAATCTTAGGTCAATTTATCGTTTGTCAAATTGGTTTAAAGCTATATCTTAAAATTATGGAATCATTAAAAAATTGGATGAAAGATACTGCTAATATTTTATTTGATGACAGTAAAAATGATCTTCGAGCCCTTCCTAAAACAGTTAGATTACAAATTCTTTTGGTCCTAAGTTTTATTTGGACTACTGTTTTTAGTTTGTATGTATTTTCATATACAACTTTTGCATTTGGCTGGGCTGGACTTTTTTTAGCACATATTGGTTTGATATTTGCTGTGTATATGACATTTAAACATTTTCACAGAGCTGAGGAAAGTTCTGCTAGCGTTTTTAAGACAAAAAATTTTGATCCCTTTAAGATTATGGTAATTGTTTTTGTTATAGTTTTTATATTTGTCTTTTCAAAAGGAATTGAAGTTTTAACTAGTCCAAACCCATACTCTTACTCCATACCTTATGATGGTTCTTCAAAATCAGTATTTGAAAAATGGCTGCCATTTAGTAAAGATAAGTAATGGATAAGATAGCGAAAAACTTACAGTTAGGATTAATGTGCATTATTTTAATCAGCACTGTTATTGCTGTTGGTATTGAAATTTCAAATATGTTTACAAATCAACTAGTTACATTAGCTGATTTGCTTTTAATGTTTCTGTATTTAGAAGTACTAGCGATGGTGAGAGTTTTTTGGAATCAACAATCTATAAGTATTACCTTACCACTTCTTATTGCAATAACAGCTCTTGCTAGGTTTATTATTCTACAAGGCAAAGAAATGGATCCTACCGCTCTTGTCTATGAGGCAGTGGCTATACTGTTAATTGCTGGAGCAATTGTTGTTCTAAGATTAAGACATAGTGACAAACTAGGTCTAAAGAAAAAAAAATCTAGGTAATCTAAATATGTTATTTGAGGCTTCGAGGGCGAAAGCCATTGAAAAACTAGATCATTTTATTGAAAATAATTTAACAGATTACTCTAAATTAAGAAATTTTGATCTTGGTCCAGAGGGTAGATCTAATGTATCCTGTCTATCCCCTTACATCACACACGGGATAATAAGCGAAAAAGAAATAATCAAAAAATCTCTTGATAAATTTTCTTTCGCTAAAAATGAAAAGTTTATCCAAGAAGTTCTTTGGCGTACTTATTGGAAAGGCTGGCTAGAACTAAGACCAAATGTGTGGAATGATTATTTAATAGAGCTAAAAAAAATAAGAGATGATTTCAAAGATAACAAAGAATATTTAAATGCAGTTGAAGGGAAAACAAATATTGAATGCTTTAATTACTGGGTAAATGAACTCAAAGAAAACAACTATCTTCACAACCATACCAGAATGTGGTTTGCGAGTATTTGGATTTTCACATTAGAATTACCTTGGCAACTTGGTGCTGAGTTTTTTATGCAACATCTGTATGACGGAGATGCTGCATCTAACACCCTTGGTTGGAGATGGGTGGCTGGAATTCAAACAAAAGGCAAACATTACCTGGCAAGTGAATGGAATATAAAAAAATTTACCAATAATAAGTTCCAAAACATCAAATTAAATGAGAACACTCCTCCAAAAATTTCAGAAAAAACTTACTCTATAGTTAGACAAGATTTCAACAACCCCCAGGATATTGAGGGAAAAAATCTTGTGGTTTTTGAGAATAATCTCTCATTTGAAATCACTGACTTCAAAGAAAATAACTTTAAAAAAATTTATATAATTTCTATTAAGAATGAAGATAGATCTATCAAGCTCAGTGAAAAGGTAGTGAAATTTAAGTCTCTTTTAATAAATGACCAACAACAAAGATTAAAAGACAATTCTATAGAATGTGAGGTTATTGATATTAGTGAAATTAGAAATATTGAAAATTGCTGTGGATTATATCCAACTGTTGGTGAAAATTTAGATTATTTAAATTCAAACAATATTAAATTAGATTTTTTATATAGAGATCTTGATCGATTTTCCTGGCAATATTGTAACAAAGGTTTTTTTAATTTTAAAAATTATATTCCAAAAATAATATCAATTTTTAATTAAAACCAACGTACCATCCCAATGATACCAGCTGTTGCGTAAAAAAATTGTAGAAATAAAATCCCTTTATGACCGCCCCTATAGGCCCATATTCCGATTAAAATTGCCGAAAAAAGTAATAAACAAAACCCAAAAAATTCAATTCCTATATTTAAAGCTACAAACAAAGAATATAATATTGCGGTTATGACCCCAGCCCATTCAAATATTTTATTATTCATAACAGTTTTTTAAAATTATTATAAAGGATTGTAGAATAGTTATTCATATCTTTCATGTTATCTTTCGCGGATTGATCAAATTTTTCTAACGCACCATTACCAAGCTGATCCTCTAACGCTTTTTTATATTCTGGTACACATCCCCATTCATTGACTGTGGTATTTTTTATTTCTATATGAAATTGAATTCCATAGGCATGGTTTTGGTATTTAAAAATTTGAAATTTTGTGACTGGTGATGAAGCTAACAAAGTCACATCCTTATGATTCTGAATGCCCTGCACCTCATAAGAGTGCCATTGAAGACTTTTAATTTGGTTTGGAAATTTTGAGAATAAATTGTCGACTTCCTTTTCTTTTGTAAAGTTGATATTCATCATTCCAATCTCAGCAGGATTTGATTTAACTACTTGCCCCCCTATTACTTCTCCTAGTAACTGACAGCCTAAGCAAAATCCTAAATAAGGTTTTTTTAAATCTACAACAAACTCTCTAATTTTTTTCTTTTCCTCTACCAACCATGGATACTCCTTTTCCATAAAAGTATCCATTGGACCTCCCATACAAAACATTCCATCAAATTTATTTAAATTGTCAGGTATTTTTTCACCTTCATCTAACTCAATAGTAGTTAAATTAAATCCATCAGCTAACATTAAATCTTTGATATATCCGGGGTCTTCTATCTTAATGTGTTGCAATACGATAATGTTCACTAAATTCAGCATAGCTCAGAACAGTTCTCTGAACAAATTAAATAATATTATCTAGCAAGCTTTATAAATATATCGCCCATTCCAGTTTTTAAATTTTCTAAAGGAGTATTATTTCGTAATTCACAATACCTTCCTGTTACTTGATGACTTTTTACAAAATCTATCTCTTCTTTTTTACAGCTTCTTCCTTCATGTAATAAGCCTATTACTACTCGATCATTAAGATTATAAACTTGATTATGATTGATTTTTTCTCCATCACAAAAGTAATCTTTATTTACCCGATCGGGAAAATCTTTCTTCTTGCAAGGATTTCTGATAGTGAATACATAAAAATCTCTTAAACCATCCAAAAATTTATGGGTCATTTTTTCAACTTCAGAATATTTCATAATATCGCACGAACAAGGAATGCAGCACTTATAGTAATCACCACAAATTTTTTCCCCAGTTTTACTCTCTTTAGCATATAAAAAATCTGGTTCACTATTTGGGTCAATTAATGATCCAGAAACTGCACAATATAATTTATTAAATTCTATAAAATCTTTAAAGGTAATTTCTTTATCTATAATATACTTAAAAAATTTTGGTCCAGCTGCATTTCTATTTTGATCTGGAAATATTCTTGACCAATCAGTAATTAATTCTTTATGATAATTTTTTTCCTCTGCGAATGATTGAAAATGCAATAAGACAAAAAAAATTAAAATGAATTTAGATAAGATTTTTCTCATTTTTGTTTTACAGTAACTGTTTGATTCAGTGAGGTTATTTTAATTAAATTTTTAGTACCATCAGTCCATTTAACTTCCACTTTAAAATTTTTTTCATTTTTTCTAATTCCATAATGTGCCACAGGTTCCATTTGACACAAATAACCGGATCCAGCATCAATAGTTTTTGAATGTTTTCTTTGGTTTGTAAGTAATGTAACTGTTGCACCTCTTGCTGGCGCTCCAAATTTATTAAGAGGTTTAATTCTCAAATATTTACTCTGTTTATCAACTTTTGCTTTATACAGAGTTAATGGCTGTTCTTTACTTTCACCACGAGAAACTAGTAATTCTAAAATACCATCGTCATCAATGTCAGCGACTGCAGCTCCTGTACCAAACCCATCCGGTTCAAGTCCTTTTTCTAATATTATTTCCTCAAAAGCTCCATTCTCTCTTATCCTAAATAACTTATTAGGCTCAGCGATGTTGTTCATGAAAACTTCGTCATAACCGTCATTATCAAAATCAGCAGATATAATGGTTCGAATTCTAGAAGGTTTATCAAATTTACTGTTGCCTATGTCTATAAATTGATTGTCTTTTAAGGCATAAGCTCTGTGATAGCCCTGCCAGTTTCCACTAATTATATCTAATCTTCCTCGATATAGTATATCTGAGAGTGCAGTCCCTCTGCCGTTCTGGATCACATCATCTACTCTATAATCAAAAGCCACGTCTTCAAAAACCCCATTATGATTTTTCAAAAGAAAATTTGGACCTCTTTCATTTGCTGCAAAAATATCAGATCTATCTGTTAAAATATGCCCTGAAACAACTGCCCTTCCACCTGTAACCTTATCTAAATTTAAACTAACTGATATGTCCCTAATCTTTTTATCTTGAATCTCATAAAACCTCGTTGGTCCACCATAATTTGATACGTAGAGACCATATTCACCATTACCTTTTCTATCCACACAAGCAACAGATCTGCCTGCTGTTAAATTTAAGTCCTCTTTATTTTTTTCAATTTCGAACATGTCTAAAAAATTATTTCCTTCTAAATCTATAAGTCTGTCTGAATATTTTTTTTTTCCACTATATGTATCTGTGTTAAGAAAATATATTTCTTCATAACCATCTCTATCAACATCACATGCTGCAACACCAATAGTTTTTCTAGTTTCATCAGAAAATATATTTTGACTAGCAACATTAATTAATATTCCATCATCATATGATAAAGCTAAATTAGGATAACCAAATCCTGTGACTATAAATTCATATTTTCCGTTTTGATTTATATCTGCAACAGAAATGCCATAACTAAGTCTTTTGGGATTATCTAAAATTTTATCAGTTATATCCTCAAAAAAATCAGCATTAACAATGTTGGGTATTATTAAAATTGTTAAAATTATTATTTTATTTAAAAAATTAGACATCTTACTTTTCATTTTTTTTCTCTTATATTTTTTCAACCAATCATCAAATACTTTTATAGCACCAACCATATCTTTAGTTTTATTTGGATGATTTTTAGCTCTACCCAGCATGGTCGAAACTACGTTTACTTGATACTTTGTAGATCTATTTTTAATTGTATTAATAGTAAATAAAGCTTTTTTTTTATTTTTAAATCCTAATCCATGTGTTGTAGTTTTAGGATTATAATCAGAATATAAAGATAGGTTAATTGGTTTAATTTTTTTACTTAATGGCATCTTGTCAATTATTTGAAAAACTAGTTTGGGGTTTAAATCATTCATTCTTTTTTTTAATTTTCCATCAAAGCCAATAAGATTTATAGAAAAATTTTTGTATTTATTTGATTTGCAAATTAATTTTACATTTCTTTTATGGAATTCTTTAATCTTGCTTTGATATATTTTTTTTACTCTTTGATATGATTTGTCTTTAAAATTCGGCGTGATTACTAATAAAATTCTACTTTTCCATTTATATTTTTCCAAATTCATATTTAAATTTTTTTATTAGAGCACCTTTTTGAGCAGTATTTGACTTTTTCCCAGTTCAACTTCCATTTTTTTCTCCATTTAAAAGGCCTTTGACAAACTATACAAATTTTAGAGGGCAGATTTTCCTTCTTCACTATGCAGTATTCTGTTTAATAAATTTTTCAGCTTCAGATAAAATTAATTTTTTTCTATCTAGTTTCATTTTATCAAATATCCTTACCATCATTGATAAACGTGGATTTTTTAAAAAAAATTTTCTGTTTCTGTCTATAAATCTCCAATAAAGTCCATCCATTGTATTGCACCACTCTCCTTTTTTAAAATCCATCATTTTCATAAAATATGCTGATCCACATATATAAGGTTTAGTTGCAAAAATTCCTCCGTCACTAAACAGTCCCATCCCATAAACATTTGGAACCATCACCCAATCAGATGAGTCTACAAACATTTCCATAAACCATTTGTAAACAATAGTGGGTTTAATCTCACATAAGTTCATAATATTAGACAAAATCATCAATCTTTCTATGTGATGTGACCAACCATAATTAACAGCATTTTTAATCGCATAATCTAATGGAGGAAGACCTGTATTTCCTTCATACCATGAATTTTTCATTTTTCTATTTTGTTTAAAGAAATTTCCATTTTCCATTTCTTTTGAATAACCTTGGTAAATTCCTCGCATGAATTCTCTCCAACCAATTAGCTGACGTATATAGCCCTCAAGAGAATTCATTCTGATTTTATTTTTTTTATGAAACTCCAAAACTTTATGAATTATAAATTTGGGCGTTATCAATCCAAGATTGATGTAGGGACTTAGAGCACTATGAAAAAGAATATTATCTTTTTGATCTACAGCATCTTCATAGTCACCAAATAAATTTGATTTCTCTTTTATAAAAAAATTCAAAAGTTTGACAACATCATCATATTCTGTTGCAAACCAAAAATGATCTGTATTACCTGGATGTTCTTTGAATAATTTTTCAATAACAGGTTTTAATTTTTTTGTATGATTTGTTTTTTTAATTTTAGGAAATTTAGGTATTGAAATATCTTTGGGTAATTTATTTCTATTGTCTTCATCAAAACTCCACTTACCACCTACAGGGTTGCCATCAGAACCCATTAATATTCCAGATTTTTTTCTTACCTCTTTGTAGAAGGTTGCCATAAATGGTTTTTTTGAGTTTCCAAGATATTTTTTAAATTCTTCACGAGAATTTAAAAACATTGGTGTTTGGAGGATATTCCAATCAATCTTTTCCTTTTTAAAAAACATGGAAATCTTTTGTTCAAAGGGTTTGTCTTCTATCTCAAAGCTAGAAACTTCTTTGATTTTTTTTTGGGTAATAATTTTTTTTAATTTTTTTAAATAATCTTCACTAAATTCTTTATCTTCAATTTTTGAATATTCTAATTTAAATTTATTTTTCTTAAGACTATCTGCGTAGGACCGCATAGAGGATAGGAACAATAGAATTTTTTGTTTATGATGTTTTTCATAAGTGCATAAACCTTTATCTTCCGCCATAAAAAACGTATGGTCTTTTTTGAAGCGGTCGATGTATTTTGTTGGAAATAATTGATTACCAAGTATAAAAAATAACTTCATGATTAAATATAACTAATAAAATTTTTTATGTCAGAAAAATATCTTATTTTTGGTGCGACAGGATCTATTGGTTCTAACCTATCAGAGCAGTTAAAAAATTCTGGTAATGACATTCATTTAGTCGCAAGGAATGAAAGTGACGTAAGCGCTATTGCAGGTAAACTGGGATGCTCATTTACTGTTGCAGATGTGCTAGAGGACGGATTTATAGAAAAAGTTAAAAAAGATGTTACAGAAATTAAAGGCATTGCTTACTGCGTTGGTTCTATTGATTTAAAACCATTACGAATGGTGAAAGAGGAAGATTTCAATAAATGTATGAAGCTAAATTTATATTCAGCAGTTGAGACTATCAAAGCATATCAAGAAAGTTTAAAAAAGAACAAAGGTTCAATTGTTTTATTTTCAACTGTTGCTGCACAAAGGGGTTTTACTAATCATACCATAATCGCATCTACAAAAGCAGCTGTTGAAGGTTTAACTGTTTCTCTTGCTGCAGAATTTGCTCCGCACATTAGAGTAAATTGTGTTGCTCCAAGTTTAACAAAATCTAAAATTGCAGAACCTATGTTGAGAAGTACAGCGATAGCAGAGGGTATTGCAAAAGCTCACCCTTTGAAAAGGTTGGGTGAAGGTAAAGACTCAGCTTCGTTAGCTAAATTTTTAATTACAGAAGATAGCTCTTGGGTTACTGGTCAGATAATTGCTGTTGATGGTGGTAGATCTAAACTTTCTTGAAATGGACTTTGATATTCATCATTTAAAAAAAATTAACTCAAGTTGGATAAAACATTTTTTGTACGCTAGTTACTATAATCTTTTAGCTTTATTAATTTTTTTTACAGGTGTGATACATAGTTTTTTTCCTTGGATTTTTGCATTTACACCCTACAAGTTAGCAAAAAAAATTGTGGATGGAACAGAAAAACAATTTAGCTCAGATATTGAAAAACGGAATTGAAATCAAGTCCAGTGGAACTACTGGTCCACAAAAAAAAATTTTTCAGTCTCCAAGAAAATTAAAATACGCAAATGAAATTTCAAGAGAATGCCAAAAAATCTCCTCTAAAAGTAAAATATACACAGTATGTAAAATGGAACATGCGGGTGGACTTTTAGCACAAACTTTACCAGGTTACGAAGTAGGAGCTGAAATATTAATAGAAAAATTTAACGCATATAATTTTTGTAAAAAAGTTAAAAAATTTACACATACACATATTACACCCAACCATGCGAAAGCCATTTCATTAACAAAGTCTTTTAAAAATCTAGATTTAAAAAATTTATGGATAACTTGTGGCAGTGAACCAGTTGAGTGGAAATTAATAATAGATTATGTCAAAAAAGGGTGCAACTTTATGGTAAATTGGGGCATGACTGAAATTGGACCATGTGCAATTAACACAACTTTTAACGATATAGAAACTGTGATGAAATATAAAAAACGTGCTCTTACAGGAACATTAATGGGAAATAAAACTTACTGTGAAACTAAAATTGTTAACAATACTCTAAGAGTGAAAGGAAATATTAGTGTTTTTGGTGACAAATGGTTTGATACGAAAGATATAGTCAAATTAAACAAAAATAAAGAATACTATTTTCAAGGAAGATCTAAATAAGTTATGAAAATTACATTTCTAACAATTTTTTTATTTTTTTTAAATCATACTTTTTCCTTCTCAGATAATTTTAAGTTTGAAAAAATAGCCGAACTTAATGACCCATGGGGTTCATCTTTTATCAGTGAAAATGAAATTATAGTTACTGAAAAAAGTGGTAAAATAAAAATTGTAAATATTCAAACTAAAGAAATATTGGAAGTTCAACATAATTTGAATTTTTTAGTAGTTGGTCAAGGTGGGTTGCTAGATATTATTTATCAAGACAATACGATTTGGATTTCATACTCGGAAAATAGATCAAACTGGAAAACAAGTACTTCAATTGCAAAGGCAATGTTTGATAAAAGAGAGTTAAAATTTGAAAATATCTTTCAGGCGTATCCTCCAATTGACTCGGGTTATCATTTTGGATCAAGGCTTGCTATTAAAGATAATTATTTATTTGCATCTGCTGGTGAAAGAGGACAAGGTATGATTGCACAAGATCCATCTCAACATCCTGGAAGTATTATTAGAATTCATCTAGATGGAAGTATTCCAAAAGATAATCCTAAGTTTGAAGGAAAATCAGATTGGCTCCCAGAAATATATCAAATAGGTATTAGAAACCCTCAAGGTTTAGCCCTATCTCCTTTTGATGGAAAGATTTATATGAGTAATCACGGCGCTAAAGGAGGCGACTGGTTTGGTGAGGCAAAAAAAGGTGAAAACTATGGATGGAAAATTTTAGGTTGGGGTGGAACAAATTATTCAGGCAGCAAAATTGGACCAAAATGGAAGCCTGGGTTTACAAAAGCTATTAAATACTGGGTTCCTTCAATTGCAACTAGTGCCATCACAATTTACAAAGGTTCAGAATTTAAAGAATGGAATGGTCTCGCTTTGGTAACTTCTTTGAAAGATAAATCCCTTAGAGCTCTTGATTTTAGTGACCTATCAAATGTTAAAGAAAGTCTAATTTTTAAAAATAAAATTGGAAGGCTAAGAGATATCCAGGTTCATCCTGAAAATGGTAAAATTTATTTTTTAGCAAATGATAGTTTGTGGTTAATGGAAAAAAATTAAAGAATTGTTATTCTGTGCATAATTCTATTACCTTTAAAAGGTGTAGCTTGATGCAACATAGATCTATTATCCCAAATAGCTAATTGATTTTTCTCCCATTCCAGTGAATGTTGAAATCTTTTTTTGATTTGGTATTTGAATAATTTTTTTTTTAAATGAATCGCATTTTTTGTTTTTGGCTGAAATCCAACTAGATGACCTGGGCTAGAATAAATTGCATAATTTGAACTTATTTTTCTTATAATTTTATGGGTAGATTTTAATTCTTTTATTTTTTTTCCTTTCTCTTTTACTCTCTCTTTTGTAGTAATTGAAATCGGGCCCTCAGAGGAATAAACCCCTTTTAAACTTGATAATTTTCGTTTCATAGATTTAGTTAAATATTTAAAAGCCTGATACTGCGAACTGAACTCTGTATTTGCTTTTCCTCTTTTGGGAACTAGTTTTGATAGTAACATAGTAAATCTTGGTGGCTTTTTTGTATAAATAGAGTCTGTATGAAACTGTTCTCCAAAACTGGGTCCTTTATCAGTTATTTTTCTTTGAACCACAGTGATTTGAGGATATTTTTTGTTTAATCCTTTTAATCTTGGATAATCTGCAAGTTGTCCAAAATTTTTAGCAAAATTTACATAAAGTTTAGAGGATAATTTCTGTCCTCTAAAAAAAATCATCCCGTATTTATTTAAAGCTTTTTTAATGATTTTAAAATTTTGTTTTGAAAGTTTTCGCAAATCAGTATCAATCTCAGCCCCAATATTTTTTTTATTGGGAATTATTCTTATCATATTAAGAATTTAGTAATTTGTTTTTTGCTTTCTCAAACTCTTCTTGGGTTAGCACTCCACTTTCACGCAAACTATTTAATTTTGCTAACTCATCACTTAATGAATTATTGTCAGTTGAAATAGTTGATTTAGTCTCCACATCAATCTCCTCTTTTTCAGCTCTATTGGCATCTTTAGCATTAAATCCGTTCATGATTGCCATTCCACCTAAATATAGAACATATGCCATGATGGGGATTACTAAGCCAAAAAAAATTATTTTTTCCATAAACTAATCTTCATCTTCCTCTCTCCATTTTTTTTCGTAAAGTAAATAAGCTGCATAAATTACTGAAACTGTGCCTACTATCATTCCATAGTCAAAGCCTGTTTGCTGGTCGTGAAGGTACCAACCTAGTTGAGTTGCTCCAATTGTTGGAAAAGTTAGTAAAAGAAAAATTATCGCAATCCTATATGGGTACTTTGGTTTTTTCATATCTTAGATTAACAGAATAAATTATGAGATTTAATTACTAAATTTGCGTTCTTTTGAAACACTCTATAGTATTTTTCAATAAACAAGCGATTGTCATTGGACCTACACCACCTGGAACTGGCGTTAAAGCTTTTGCATTTTTAGAAACTTCATCAAAATCCACATCTCCTACAATTCCTTTATCAGTCTTATTAATACCAACATCAATAACTATTGTACCTTTTTTTACCCAATCACCTTTAACAAGTTCTGGAATTCCAACTGCTGCAACTATTATATCTGCTTCTAAACATTCTGCTTTTAAATCTTTAGTTTTTGAATGAGTTATTGTTACTGTGCAATTTTCTTTTAAAAGAAGTTGCATCATTGGTTTTCCATTTAAATTTGATCTTCCAACTATTACTGCTTTTTTTCCATTCAAGTTAGGCTCAATTTTTTTAATTAATAGATAACAACCCAAAGGAGTGCATGGCACTGAACTCTCATATCCTAAAGAAAGATTTCCAACATTCATTGGGTGAAAACCATCAACATCTTTTGAAGGTAAAATTGTTTCAATTACTTTTTGTTTATCAATATGTTTTGGGAGTGGCAGCTGAACTAGAATTCCTGAGACTGACTTATCTTTATTCAATTCCTCAATTTTTTCTAGCACAGTTTTTTCATTTACCGAGTCTGGATATTTTATAACTTCAGACTTCAAACCTACTTCATTGGCTGATTTTTCTTTATTACGTACATATATTTGGCTTGGTGTTAAATCACCAATAAGGATAACTGTTAAACCAGGTACTTTATTATATTTTGCTTTTAGACTTATTACTTCATGTTTGAGCTCTTGTCTTAATTCCGCAGCTGCTTTTTTTCCATCTATCAAAATCATTTTATTTTTTTAAAAAATCATTGGCGCAATGTAGAGCTTCATACACATTTCAATAAACCAAATCAATATAAGAAGAATTATAGGAGATATGTCTAAAGAACCTAAATTCGGAAGAAAATGTCTAATTTTATTTAATATTGGATCTGTAAGCCTGTAGCTTAATTCTAATATAGAATATACAAATCTATTTTGCGTATTTAAGACATTAAAAGCAATTAACCAACTTAAGATTACATTGGTTATAACAACATACGAATAAAGTTTTAGAATTTGTAAAACTAAATAAAATATTGCAATCATTTTTTTTCGACATAAATCGACTGACTTGGAAAAGCAAAAGCAGCACCATTTTTCTCTACGATCTGTTTAATTTCTATTGCTAATCGTTCTTTAACAGAAAGCCACTCACTCCATTTATTTGTTTTAGTAAAACATCTTACATACATATCAATGGAACTATCTGAAAACTTATCCACTCTAACGGCTACACCAATATTTACATCATAATCTTCACTGTTATTAATATAAGCCTCAATTTCATCTCTTATAGTTTTGAGTTGCTTAACAGTTGAGTCGTATTGGAGTGTTATAATCCAACTAATTGACCAATTATTTTTTGCACTGTTATTAATGACGGCATTTTCTGCAAATTGAAAATTAGGAATAATTGCAAGAGATTTATCAAACTTTCTTATTGTAGTTGATCTAAAACCTATTTTTTCAACTATTCCTTCAATAATACCTTCTACTTGTATCCAATCTCCTATTTTAAATCTTTTTTCAACTAAAACTAAAATTCCTGAAATTAAATTTTTGAATAAATCTTGCGCTCCAAGTGCCACCGCAACACCAAACAATCCAAGCCCAGCAATGATTGGGCCAATTTTAATTCCCCATAGCTCAAGAACAGCTGCTAAACCAAGAATAAAAATTAATATTTTTAATGATTTAATTATCCATCCAATAAGTTCTCTTGTTAAAAGTTTATCTAGTCCACTTAATATGTAAGATACAGGTTCAATAATTTGATGGATAACCCAAAATATTAAAATGGTTATTAATGTTCTGTTTATCGTGTCAATGACGTCTCTGCCTTCAGCAGAAAAAGTCATGTAATAACTCGCAATAAAAAAACCTAAAACGATTGGTAAAAATCTTGCAGGACCTTCCAAAGATCTAACAAATGTATCATCTAACTTATTAGTAGTTCGTTTTGAAATGACTTCTAATTTTTTAATAACCAATTTACTAATCAAACCTCTAAAAATTAGAAATACTAAAAATATTACAATTCCAATTAGGATTTGAAATATATCTACTCCTAGAATGCCTTTGTTCCAAACTGATAAAAATATTTCAGAAAAATTATTTATAATTTCCATGACTAAATTTTATATAACAAAAACTCTTCTTCACCAGGATTAAAAAGAAATATCTTTTTCCATTTAATTTCATTCAATATTGATGAGGCTTTTTCACCTATACACATTAAATTTGTACCCATCCAAATAGTTTCTAGTTGATGAGATTTAATAAAATTTAAAAAACTAGATGCACTATTTTGAGAGTAAACATAAGCTATATCAGGCATATTTTGTTTCAACACTTTAACAAACTCACGATCAAAATTTTGATTTTGACTCACTCTATAATTTATAATTCTCTTAACACTATATCCTTCATTTAATAATTGTTGATCAAGATCAACTGAAATAGTTTCTCCACTCAAATAAAGCAAAGGTCCATCTGATAAATCATAGTTTTGTAAAATTAACTCCTTCAAATTTGAAACATTACCTTCAGCAGCAATAGTATTTTGAAAACCATGGTTTCTTGCTTTTTTTTCAGTAACTTCTCCAACACAGAAGCATTGAATTGTCTTACTAATTTCCTCATGATTTAAAAACTTTACCGCATTGGCGCTAGTAAAAATCAGTCCACCATATTCTTGAAAATTTATTTTTTTGTGAACTACTTTTTCAATACTCACTAAAGGAAGGTGAGAAACTTGATGACCCAAAGATTTAAATTTAACTATCATTTCAGAACAATCCTCAAGTGGTCTTGTAAGTAAAATATGCATACTATCTTTTATAGGAATTATTAGATTTTGTTTTCAAAATTTGACCCACTTCATTACCAATTTGATTAAAGTCTTCGGATTTACCAATTTTTTTTTCATAATATCTTTTAGAACCATCTAAAGAAAATAATTCAGCTTCAACAGTAATTTTATCGGCCTCTATTTTAGAGTGTGCCCCAACTGCGGTTTCACAATCACCTTCCAAAACTTTTAAGATATTTCGCTCAATATGTGCCCGCATAAATGTTTCGTTGTGATTTATCTTATTTAAAACTGAGATTATTTCTTCATCGCCCTCTCTACATTGAAGTGCAATTATACCTTGCCCAGCACTTGGAATTATTTCTTCTGGAGAAAAAATCTCTGAAATTTCACTTTCAAACTTTAAAAATTTAATTCCTGCATAAGATAAAATTATTGCATCATAGTCTCCATTTTTAAGTTTTTTAATTCTTGTATCAACATTTCCTCTAATAATTTTACATTCAAGATCTGATCTTATATTTTTAATTTGATATTCTCTCCTAAAAGATGAAGTTCCAACAATAGAATTTTTTTTTAATTCACTTAATTTTTTTTTATTCGCTGTAATAAGAATTTCTCTAGGATCATTTCTTTCTAAAAATGTATCTGTTTTGAGACCTTTAGTTTCAAAAGCTGGCATATCTTTGAGTGCGTGCACTGCAATATCAACGTTTTTATCTTGAAGTTCTTTTTCTATATTGCTTGAAAATAATCCTTTTCCACCAAACTCTGACAATCTTACATCCTGAATCTGGTCTCCTTTGGTAGTAATTTTTTTTATAACAATATCTTCATCATCAAAATCAGTGTTTTTAACAATTTTATCTTTAGCCTTTTGAGCATAAATCATAGCCAACTTGCTACCTCTAGATCCAATGAAAATTTTTCTATTCATAAATATATTTATTTCTTACTTGTATTGAGATTGTACAATTATTAAAAACTATTTGAATGATCAAAAAACCCTTAATTCTCGGAATAGAAACGAGCTGTGATGAAACAGCAGCATCAATAATAACTGAAAATGATCAAGGAAATCCAATAATTTTATCGAACATTGTTTCAAGCCAAGTTGATGTTCATAAAGATTTCGGTGGAGTAGTTCCAGAATTAGCTGCACGAGCACATATTGATAAAATTGATTGGATTGTTCAAAAAGCTATTGATGACAGTGGAAAAAAAATTAATGAAATTGATGCTGTAGCATCCACTGCAGGACCTGGTTTGATTGTTTGTCTGTCTGTTGGTTTAAGTTTTGGAAAAGCTTTTGCAGCTTCAAAAAACAAACCGTTTATAGCTATTAATCATCTAGAAGGTCACGCATTAAGTCCTAAGTTAAATTCAAATTTAAAATATCCCTATTTACTTTTGTTGATCTCAGGTGGACACTCACAATATTTAAACGTTCAAGGATTAGGAAAATACAAAAGGTTAGGAACTACTATAGATGATGCTTTAGGAGAAGCGTTTGATAAAACTGCAAAACTTTTGGGAATTGAATTTCCAGGTGGTCCAAAAATTGAAATTTTAGCAAAAAAAGGTGATCCTAATAAATATGATTTACCAAAACCTATTTTTAATAAAGGTGGGTGTAACTTATCTTTTGCTGGTCTTAAAACAGCGGTGTTAAAAATAACAAAAAATATTAAAACAGATCAGGAAAAATTTGATCTAGCTGCATCTTTTCAAAGAACAATAGAGGAAATTTTATATAAAAAAACTAAAGTTGCTTTTAAAGAGTTCGAAAAACAAAATGATCTAACTGAAAAAAATTTTATAGTTGCCGGAGGGGTAGCAGCTAATAAAAATATTAGGAACATACTTATCAGTTTATGTAAGAAAGAAAATTATCAAAGTATTTTTCCACCTTTAGAACTTTGTGGTGATAATGCTGCTATGATAGCTATGGTTGGTTTAGAAAAATTTAAATTAAAACAATTCAGCCGATTAGATCACCCAGCAAAACCAAGATGGTCCCTTGACGAGGATGCTGCTTTTCTTAAGGGTGCCGGAGTCAAATTATAATGAATTTTTGGTTACTTAAGTCTGAGCCAGATGTATGGTCTATTAATCAACAAATAAAGTCAGGTGTTAAAGGTGCACCCTGGGATGGTGTAAGAAATTATCAGGCTGCAAAAAATTTAAAGGCTATGAAAAAAGGTGACCTTTGTTTTTTTTATCATTCAAACATAGGTAAAGAAATTGTAGGTATTGTTGAGGTTATAAAAGAACATTACATAGACAAAACTGATAAAAGTGGACGCTTCGTTGCTGTTACAGTTAAGTTTAAAGAGAAATTAGAAAAACCAGTTTCCCTAGAAGACATTAAAAAACGTAAGGAATTACAGGATTTAGCATTGATTAAACAAAGCAGATTATCGGTGATGCCAATCGATGATAAAAGCTGGAAAATCATAAATAACATGAGTAGAATTTAAAAAAAAAATTTTTACATGCCCAAAAAAAAGAAAAAATCTAAAGTAAAAAAAAAATCATCTAAAAAAGTTAAAAAAAAAACTAAAGTAAAAAAGGTTTCCAAAAAAATTAAGAGTAAGAAAAAGACAAAAATTAAAAAAGAGAATGAAGCCTCTCAACCTGAAATAATTATAAAAACTAAACCGTCTTGGGTAAAATCCAGTCTAGTAAATAAAAGTAAGTATCAACAAAAATACTCACAATCTATAAAAACTAATGATGATTTTTGGAGGAAAGAAGGAAAGAGAATTACATGGATAAAACCTTATAAAAAAATTAAAGACGTCAAGTACAGTACCAAAGAAGTAAAAATTAAATGGTTTCATGATGGAACTTTAAATGCTTCAGCCAACTGTATTGATAGACACTTAAAAGATAAAAAAGATAAAACTGCAATAATTTGGGTTGGTGATGACCCAAAAGATAGTCAAAAAATATCTTACAAGCAATTACATCAAAAAGTTTCAAAAGCTGCAAATGGTTTAAAAAAACTTGGAATAAAAAAAGGAGATAGAGTAACAATTTATTTAACTATGATCCCTGAGCTTGCAATTTTAATGCTAGCATGCGTTAGGATCGGGGCAGTTCATTCGATAATCTTTGGTGGTTTTTCAGCAGAGTCTATTTCGGGTAGGGTTAATGATTGCGAGTCAGAGTACATCATAACAGCAGATGAAGGTGTTAGAGGTGGAAAAACTATTCCATTGAAATATACAACTGATGAGGCCCTAACAAGTTGTCCTAATGTAAAAAAATGTATTGTGGTCAAACGAACAGGAAATTACATCAATTGGAACGAAGAAAGAGATGTTTGGTATCATGATCTAATTAAAGATGTATCAAGTCATTGTGAGCCTGAAGAAATGAATGCAGAAGATCCTTTATTCATTTTATATACATCAGGTTCAACCGGTAAACCAAAAGGTGTTCTTCATACTACTGGTGGGTACATGGTTTATGCATCAATGACTCATCAATATATTTTTAATTATAAGCCTAAAGATATTTACTGGTGTACTGCTGACATTGGCTGGGTAACAGGTCATAGCTATATCATTTATGGACCGCTTGCTAATGGAGCAACAACCATAATGTTTGAGGGAATTCCTAATTATCCAGACACTTCTAGATGGTGGCAAATTGTTGACAAATATAAAGTAAATATTTTCTATACCGCACCCACCGCTATTAGAGCTTTAATGCGTGAAGGTGATAAACCAGTTAAAAAAACTTCAAGAAAATCTCTAAAATTACTTGGAACAGTTGGTGAACCTATTAATCCAGAGGCTTGGATGTGGTATTACAAAACAGTTGGGAACTCAGAGTGTCCAATTGTTGATACTTGGTGGCAAACTGAAACAGGTGGAATACTGATAGCCCCTCAGACAGGAGCCATTCCTTTGAAACCTGGTTCAGCTACAAAACCATTCTATGGAATTAAACCTGTTATTGTTGATAAAAATGGCAAAGAAATAAAAGGTGCTGGTGAAGGAAGACTTTGCATAGCTCAATCATGGCCAGGACAAATGAGAACTGTATACGGAGACCACCAAAGATTTATTGACACCTATTTTTCTCAATTTAACGGAAAATATTTTACTGGTGATGGCTGCAGAAGAGATAAAGATGGATATTACTGGATCACTGGTCGAGTAGATGATGTAATTATTGTATCTGGTCATAACTTAGGTACTGCGGAAATTGAAAGTGCGTTTGTCGCTCATCCAAAAGTTGCTGAAGCAGCTGTAGTTGGTTACCCACACGACATAAAAGGAAACGGTTTATATTGCTACGTTACTTTAAATGCAGGAGAAACAGAGACAGGAGATCTTGAAAGAGAATTAAAACTTTGGGTTAGAAAACAAATCGGACCACTAGCAACTCCAGACTTAATACATTTTACTCCTGGTCTTCCAAAAACTAGGTCGGGTAAAATAATGAGAAGAATTTTAAGAAAGATCGCTGCTAATGAACACGGGCAACTAGGAGATACTACTACTTTAGCTGATCCAAGTGTAGTTGATAGTTTGGTAGATAATAGAAAAAATGTTTAAAACTGAATTAAGTTTTGAAATTCTTGTTTGATAACATCCCACTTTAGTATCATAGAGTTCAAGACAATTTTACGATCTAAGGTTTTTAATTCTTCAGCAATAGGTGCCCATTTATACAACGAAAGTGCACTTGGATTAAATGGTAAGTCTGTATAATAATTTTCCCAATTAATATTTTGAAATCTGTTATCAAAATCTACTCTGGCTTGGTCAACAATATCTAATGGCATTTTATTAGAAATTTCATCATCTAATATTTTATTAAAAATTTGTTTTGATTGATTAATGTCTTGAAAATTAAAATTTACTTTTAAATATGAAAATGTAAAAAAAGATAAATCTTGAAGTGCAACTGAATAAATATTCCATTTTGCAAGATTTACCGAACCCATGAATTCATCGTTATCAAAATGAAGAACATATCTGGTTCCCATTCGGGTTTTTAAATAATTATATAAAGTTACTTGTGTAACCCATGCAGATTTAGTTTGAATAAACGTCTCAAGTTCATCTAAATTTGTTATTTTTTTTTTGGGAATAAACGCTTTAAACATAGCGAATAAATAGGTCTTAAAATCATTAAACTGTAAATCTTTCCAAGTAAGCTTGTATTTTGCCATAATTAGAACCGTATGTGGCATTTATACCTTAAAAAAGTCAGTAAATAAGTACCTATTATGGTTAAAATTAGGACTTTTCAAAAGCTTCATAATGGTTATGGTTTTCACAGTTATAACTAAATAGAGAGGTAAAAATGTCAAATCAACAAAAACATTGGGAGAAATCCAGGGGTTTGCTGATGATAACGTTAGCAATTTGGTTTGTATTCTCAATTGGCATCTTCCTTTTTGGAGCTGAAATGAACGAGGTCACAGGACCCTTCGGTTATCCGTGGACATATTGGTTTACATGCCAGGGATCTCTTGGTGCTTTCGTAATCCTGATTTTCTGGTTTGCGAACAGACAAGAAAAAATCGATGAAGAGTTCGGCTTTAGCGAAAGAGAGGACGAATAATGAAAGGTAATTTTATAGACAACTTGCCTAGGATTTACGGAATCTATACCGGAGGGTTTATAGGTTTCATAATCATAATGGCAATTGCTGAGCAGATGGGTATGTCAGCTAAAGCGATTGGTATCGCTTTTGTTGCATTTACCGTATTCATCTATGCATTGATCGGTTATCTATCAAGAACAGCCCAAGCAGATGCATATTATGTAGCTGGAAGGCAAGTACCAACAGTCTTCAACGGAATGGCGACTGCAGCAGACTGGATGTCTGGTGCATCATTCGTTGCAATGGCGGGTGGTATTTACTTTAAAGGTTACGGTTATATGGCTTTACTTGTTGGATGGACTGGTGGATACGTGCTTGTTGCATCTTTGTTAGCACCTTACCTAAGAAAATTTGGCTGTTATACAGTTCCAGATTTCATTGGTACAAGATACGGTGGTAATTTAGCTAGATTTAGTGCGGTAGTGGTTTTAACCGTCGCTTCATTTACTTATGTAACAGCACAAATTAACGCTACAGGTACTATTGCATCTGTTGCACTTGATATCCCATTCCAATACGCGGTTTATATTGGACTAATAAGTATTTTATTATGTTCAATGTTAGGTGGTATGAGAGGGGTAACTTGGACACAGGTTGCACAATATATCGTACTAATCATAGCATACTTACTTCCAGTGTTCTGGATCAGTAACAAAATGGGTGCAGGTTTCTTCCCGCACTTTATGTTAGCTGATGAAGTAGCTAGAATTGGTGAGTTAGAACAACAGTTCGGGTTTGTTAAAAACTCTGCTGCTGATCTAGCTACTGTACCTAAAGGCTTAGCAGGAATAACTAAAGCTCACTCTGCAGTTAACGCTACACCTTGGGCATTTATTTCATTAGCATTGGCGATGATGATGGGAACAGCATCATTACCACACGTAATGATGAGATACTTTACTACTCCAAGTGTAAAAGCAGCTAGAAAATCAGTAGGTTGGTCACTATTCTTTATATTCCTACTTTATTCTTCTGCTCCAATGTTAGCTACACTATCTAAGTTGTCATTGATTGATCCGACTTTATCTACAGGTATTATCGGTAAATCAGTTGCTGAAGTTCAAGCAATAGATTGGTATCAAAACTGGAACCAAGCAAACCTAATGTTTATCAGCGACTTTAATGGAAATGGAACTGTTGAATTAAACGAGTTCTTCATGGGTGGTAAAGCCGTTGTATTAGCAACACCAGAGATAGCTGGATTACCTTATGTAATCTCAGGTCTGGTTGCCGCTGGAGGTATGGCAGCTGCCATGTCAACAGCTGATGGTTTGATTCTAGCAATTGCAAACGCTATATCACATGATGTTTACTATAAGATCATTGATCCAAAAGCGGAAACTGCAAAACGACTAGTTGTTGCAAGGGTATTACTTGTAGTAATTGGTTTTGCTGGAGCAACTATTGCGGCAATGGAGATCCAAGGTATCTTAGGTTCAGTCATCTGGGCATTTGACTTTGCAATGTCAGGATTGTTCTTCCCACTTGTACTTGGTGTATGGTGGAAAAGAGCCAATAGACAAGGTGCGATTGCTGGTATGCTAGGTGGTCTGGCTGCTGGTACTTGGTACTTAGTTTGGGTACGTACTGGTGGAAGTGGATTCTTAGGAATTACTCAATTAACATTTGGTATCTTCGGATCAGCTGTTAGTTTGGTTGCAATGATTGTCGTGAGTTTAATGACTCAAGAGCCAGACAAAGCAACTCAAAAAATGGTTGATGAAGTACGTGTACCAAGTGGTAAACCAATTCTAGGTAAACAGTAAATAATCTTTTTAAGGGGCGATTAATTTCGCCCCTTTTCATCCATCTCGATTTAAAATATATATTTTAAATGTCAGCAAATTTTCATCCGTTTATTTATTTTATTGATTATTTTTTAGGAATAATCATGTGGACACTAATAGGTAGAGTTGCAATGAACATATTTCAAAGAGAAGACTCCCAATTTTTTTTTATGAGAGTCTTCGTTAAATATACTAACCCTTTAATTACACTATTTAAACCAATAACCCCTTCGTTTATTATTGGGCCATTGGTACCGTTATATGTAGCTTGGTTTTTTTATATGATTAGGTTTTATTTAATGCCTTGGATCTTAGGCTATTCTGTTATGGGTATGCTATCATTTCCTCTTGAAAGTGAAATATCGAGACAAATTTATCAATTTTTTAATTCAATTAAATTTTAAAAATTGATACTAGTAAATCTAGTTATCAATGAAAAATATACAAATCTCACCGTCAATTTTATCAGCAGACTTCAGTCAATTAGGTGCTGAAATTCAAAGACTAGAGGAAGGAGGAGCAGATATGATCCATGTAGATGTGATGGATGGTCATTTTGTGCCAAATTTAACTATTGGTCCACCAGTAATAAAAGCCCTACGAAAACACTGTTCTCTAAAATTTGATGTTCATTTAATGATTTCACCAGTTCAAAAATACATAGAAGACTATGCAAATGCTGGTGCTGACATTATAACAATACACCCCGAAGCAACAAATAACCTAAGTGAGTCTATCAAAACAATTAAAGATTTAAAAAAAAAAGTTGGAATTTCTCTTAATCCAGAATCAAAAATTGAATTATTAACTGAATTTTTAGATCAAATAGATTTAGTTTTAATAATGAGTGTTAATCCAGGATTTGGAGGTCAAAAATTTATACCAGGAGTTATAGATAAAATTAAAAAACTCAGAAAAATTGAACAAGATAGAAGTTTAAACTTTGACATTGAAATAGATGGTGGAATAAATTTTGAAAATTGCAAAATTGCTATTAATGCAGGAGCAAATATTCTTGTGTCTGGCACAACTGTATTTAAAAGTAATGGTGGAGATATAAAGAAGAATATTAATTTATTAAAACTTAAATAAGTTAATGATTAATGCAAATTTCTTGGACTTTTTAGGCCAATTCTATTTTAATTTAAAAGATAACTTTAAAAAAATTTATCAAAATTCTAATTTTTATGAAAATAAAATTTCTAAAACTTTTGATACTAATTTTCAATATAAACCAAGCCCTCACCTTCTCTCATCAATTATAAAATATCAAAATAAAAAATACCGAATTGAAGATTTTACAGTTGAATCAATTTGGCAAAGTAAAATGAGTAAAAAAGATTTTGAGAAATTAAATAATTTTTTTTGGTTTTTTAGTCTAGATTTAAAATCCTCCAAAAAAACCACTCAGTTGGTCATTAAAAATTGGGTGAAGGATAATGGTAAATACAACATAGATAGCTGGGAATTTGATCTGACTTCTAAGAGAATTATTGCATGGTTGTCAAATCATCGGCTAACTTATGAAGATAGTGATAATGAATATCGTTTAATGTTTGATCACATGATTCAAAAACAAACTAATCATTTATTAAATGAGATTAAGTCATCGAATGAATTGGAAAATAAATTGATTGGCTGTTCCGCAATAATTTTAACTGGATTAGCTTATAAAAATGAAAAAAACTATCTTGAAAATGGATTGAATATTTTAAAAAACATAATTAAATCCTCAATCGATAATCAGGGTTTTACTAAATCAAGAAGTATTAAACAATTAGTTTTTTATCTCAAGTATTTTATAATTATAAGAGAATGGTTTAAAGAGTCTCAAAATGCTATTCCAGAATACATCGATGAAACAATATTTTATTTAGGATCAAGTTATGCATTTATCTGGAAAAACGTTAATACTGATATTTTCTTTAATGGTAATTTTAATTCGACAAATACTGAGTTTGATCAATATTTAAAAAGATTTAGTTATGCTTTTAGAAATGACACGAACGAACTTGGAGGATATGCTATTTTGAGGAATAAAAAGGTTGTTTTGGCGATGGATGTAGGCTCTAGTCCAAGCAAAAATTTTTCTTTAGATTATCAGTATGGGGCACTATCATTTGAAATATTTTCAAATCAAAGAAAATTAATAACTAATGCTGGATATTTTCCAAATAAAAATAATCAACTAAACAAACTTTCTAAAAGCACTGCGCTACATAGTACCTTGGTCATAGAAGATTTTTCTTCATGCTCCTCAAAAAAATCAAAAAATAATATTCTTGTTGAAAAAGGACTAAAAGTTTCAAAAAAAAATATCGTGTATGAAAAAAATTATTGGAAAATTTCAGCTACACATGATGGATATTTACAGAAATTTGGTACAATTCATGAAAGAGAAATTGAATTTTATCCTGAACAAAATAAGTTTGTTGGGTATGATAAATTATTAAGAAAAAATTCTAGTAAAGAGATTAAATTTGACATTAGATTTCATCTTGATCCAAATTCTAAAGTGATGAAGACTCAAGATAATAAGTCTATACTTATTGAGTTAGAGGATGAAGGCTGGAGATTCAATTGTGATAAATTAGATATTAATATTGATAATAGCCTTTATTTCGGTGATAAAAATTCATACAA
This sequence comes from uncultured Pelagibacteraceae bacterium, assembly GCA_902599995.1. GTDB lineage: Bacteria > Pseudomonadota > Alphaproteobacteria > Pelagibacterales > Pelagibacteraceae > Pelagibacter. The sequence goes on along the minus strand of CACKHN010000003.1, from coordinate 79,120 downwards.
AGATAATCAAAATATTTTTATTTCTGGAATGAATTTGGGAAATGAACAAATTATAAAATGGGAAATAATAAAACTACAATGAAAATAAAAACAGCCCTTATCTCTGTTTCAGATAAAAGAAATCTAAAGCCTCTTTTAAATGTACTTAAAAAAAATGAAGTTAAAATTATAAGTTCAGGAGGAACCTTTAAAGAAATAAAAAAGTTAAAATTTAGTAGTATAGAAGTCTCAAAATTTACTAATTCATCAGAAATTTTAGAAGGAAGAGTTAAAACTCTTCATCCCAAGATACATGCCGGAATTTTGAACATAAGAAATAGCAAATCTCACTTAAAAGATTTAAAAGTAAATCATTTTGAAAATATAGATTTAGTTATCGTTAATTTTTATCCTTTTGAAAATATTTTAAAAAAAACGACCAATCATAATAAAATAATTGAAAACATTGATGTAGGGGGTCCAACAATGGTGAGATCTGCTGCTAAAAATTACAAGGATGTAACAGTAATTACTTCCTCTGATCAGTATGCTGAATTAATAGAAGAACTAAACAAACATAAAGGATCTACATCTTTAGACTTTAGAAAAAAACTATCAAGAATTGCTTTTACCGAAACGGCTTATTATGACTCAATAATTTCAGATTATTTTAATAAAATAACAACTACAAAATTTCCACAAAAAAAGGTTTTGTATGGGAACCTTATTGAAACACTAAGGTATGGTGAAAATCCTCATCAAGAAAGTGGGATTTATTCAAAAAAACCAGAAATGGATATTAAACAAGTACATGGAAAACAGTTAAGTTACAACAATTATAATGACATTTTTGCAGCATTAACAGTTTCAAAATCTCTACCAAAAAACATTGGAACCGTAATCGTTAAACACGCAAATCCTTGTGGAGTTTCAATTAAAAAAAATCACCTTGAAAGTTATAAATCTGCTCTCTCATGTGACACCATTAGTGCTTTTGGAGGTATAGTTTCTTGTAATTATAAAATCACAGAACCCTTAGCTCTTGAGTTAAGTAAGATTTTTCTTGAAGTAATTATCGCTAATAACTTTGACACTAGCGCACTAAGAATATTGAAAAAAAAGAAAAACTTAAGGTTAATAAATGCCTCGAATTACTCAGTTGATGATAGTTTGAAACATATATCAGAAGGTAACGAGATATTAATCCAATCAGATGACCATAAAAAATTTACTTCTAAAGATTTTAAAATTGTTTCTAAACGTAAACCAAGTACGAAAGAAATGAAAAATTTAATTTTTGCATTTAATATCTGCCGATACGTGAAGTCTAATGCAATTGTTATTGCTGCGAACGAAACAACTGTTGGAATTGGTTCTGGGCAACCAAGTCGATTGGATAGTTGCAAAATAGCCATAGATAAAATGAAAAAAAATATTAAAATTGAAAGCAATTTAGTTGCAGCCTCAGATGCATTTTTTCCTTTTGTGGATGGTATAGAAAAATTAGTACAATCAGGCGTTCAAGCCGTAGTGCAGCCTTCGGGATCAATAAAAGATAAAGAGATAATTAAATTTGCGAATGAGACTGATACTGCCTTAGTTTTTGCAAAAACTAGGCACTTTAGGCATTAGTTATTTTATCTATTTTAGCTGCTAAAATAAAATCATTTTCAGAGAGACCTTTAATAGCATGGGTTGTAACTTTTATTTCAGCGTAACCCCATCCAAATGAGATATCTGGATGATGTCCCTCTGCCTCAGATATCTTTCCTACGTCATTTACAAATTCTTGACTTTTTAAAAAATTTTCGAACTTAAATTTTTTTAATAAGAAAAAAATTTCTTCATCTCCTTTAACAATATCCCACCCATCAACTTTCTTTTGATATTTATGAATTTCAGATATATCAAAAGGTAAAACTCCACCCTCACATGGCATACACTTTTTTTCTGTCAAATCACTCATAAGCTAAGAAATTCCTCTAAAATTGTAGATGAATTTTTAATTAAATAAAAATTTCCAATTGTTTGATGTCTTTTTTCTAATTTATCCAACATAATCAAAATATTATCCAAGTCTCTTTTTTTACTATTTGTATCATATATAGAATATTCATACCTATTTAAAAAGTTTTTTAAATATTCAATATTGTCTTGTTTGTTAAAAATATACTTTGAAAACTCAATTATTATTAATGGAGATGATTTTTCAATCAACCCAAGCGAACCTTTAATTCCGCCCATTTCATTTCCCTCAATATCTAATTTAATAATGATTTTATATTCTTTAAAATTATAGTTTTGAACAAGTGTATCAATCTTAATTGTACTTATGACACTAGAGGAATAAGAGTTGTAATTTTCATGAGTAATTGAACTTTCCCAATCTTTTTCACTTTCATTGAATGTGATAATTTTTTCATCTGAGTCAGAAATAGCATTATTATAAAATTTAATATTTGAAAAATTATTTAAATTTAAATTTTTATTAAATTCATCAAGTGTTTTTTTAGATGCCTCAACTGAAATAATTGTATTTTTTTTTGATAGCGATGCTACATATAATGAATAAAATCCATAATTACATCCACAATCTAAAAATAAAACTTTGTTTTTGTTTGAAATTTTTTTTATTATATTAAGTTCATGATAGTCCCCAAATTCACATTTTTTAAGTAAAAAATATGAAGTCTTATTTTTATCGATACTTCCATAAACTTTAAAATTATAGATATTTAAGATTATATTTTGTGCCAAAAAATTTCTGATCACTCTAAATAAACAATAATAAATTAAACTTTTTTTAAATATTCTTATATCCTTATTAGTTAAATACCTTTGGAAAATATCTGTTATAAGTTTAGATTTAATCACTTTTTTTGGAGCGGGCAAAGGGGGTTGAACCCTCGACCTTCTCGTTGGCAACGAGACGCTCTACCACTGAGCTATGCCCGCTTGTTAAAAAACTATTATAGATAGCGCTTTTTAGAAATGCAAGTATTAGTTAAATTAGTAAAATTTATCACCAACTGTGTCGTGAGTGTGTCGAGATTTTTTTAAAACTTTACATGAAAGTTTATGGTGGGGGCTAACGCCCCCACAAGTTAAATTTAGTTATTAATCTAAGCTATAAATTGTAACTGATTTCTCTAAGTCCTTTTCGTTAGCACTTATAAATAAGTTACGTTGTGGAATTGCAACTAAACCTTCTGGTCCAATACCTGTTGGTAATATAGTAACTAATTCTGGGTTTGTTAAATCATTTGCTTTATAAACACCGATAGCATTTGCTCTTTCAGCACCAACAAAGATATAACGTGTATCACCATACATTGCTACTTCAACTGACTCTGGTTCTACACCTTTTTTCTCTGCACGTTTTTCTGGCCAGTAACCTGCTGAAGCGAGTGCTCTTTCATATGACGAACCTGACTCGTATACCACCGAACCATTTTTATTAAAGATTGTCCATCCACGACTACCACCACGTTTTGCTTGACCCGGTGCTTCATGTTTATAGTCACCTTCATTTGCAGTTGCAAAATGATCATTGTCAATCCACTTAACTGCGTCTGGTTCTCTACGAACATTCTCAATGGTATCAACCATCTTTAGTTCACCGTCTTTTTTATTGTCAACACCTTCTAATGTTACTAGTCCTGCATCAAACTCTGAAATTACTTTTCCACTTCGATCAATAACCGCCATCCAGTTATTCTCTTGGATAGTAACAACTATTTCACCTAAATTATTGATATCAACAAACTCAGGCTCTGGATCGTTAGGAGCAATAGTTGAAAAACCAACTAAGTCCGCTTTAGTAACACTGTTATCTGCTAAATTAACGATTGCCACAAAACCCCCTGGAAGTTGTGGAATTTTTTCATCGTTGATATCTTCGTTACGTTCATTTTCAATAGCTATTGCTACAAAAGTTCCATCTGGACTAACTGCAACCGAGTCTGGTTGTCCACCTAGTTCTACTTTTGTAACTTCTTTTCCTGAGTCAAGATCAACAATTAATAAGTGACCACTTGGCTCTACGTAGTTTAAAGAAGTATTAATACCTACAAATGCTTGTCCATTTTTGATTGCAACACTAGTTGGTTCACCACCTAAATGCATGTGGCCTAATGGTTTCGGATTTGCTGGATCAGTAATATCAATCATGCCTAATGCGTTTGCAGGGCTATCGCTATATACCAGTTTCATGCCATCTGCTGTTGCTGCAATTATTTCTGCTGAAGTTTCTTCTGCACTAGGGTTATTTGCTGGTGTTCCAAATTTCCCAATTTCTTTAAAGTCTGCATTTACTGTGCTAACAAATGCAGTTGAGGCCAGAAGGCCTGCTAAGATTAATTTTATCATTATATATTCCTATTTGATTTTCTGAAAAGTTATCAAAACAAGATGAAAAATTTGTAACAGTTTAATTACAATTATATTTTATTCCACTCACCATAATTTTTCTTTTCTGTGTCAAAGTGTGTCGTGAGTGTGTCAAGATTAACTAGACGTTGAGAAAGACTAAGATTAGCAAGGATAAAAAACCAAGGACTACCTCGTTGGCAACGAGACGCTCTACCACTGAGCTATGCCCGCATAATTATTGATATAGTTAGACGGTTTTTTTGATTCAATCAATACAAAATAATAACATATGTGTTATATTTATTAAAAAAATGAAAAAAGAAGATCTTCCAAATCAAATACCAGTATTTCCTCTGAGCAATTTTATAATTTTTCCTAAAGCTTCTGTTCCATTAAATATATTTGAACCTCGGTATATTGACATGATCAATGATAGTATGAAATCAAATAAGGTAATTGGGATGATACAACCTAAAAATTCGCTAAATAGTGATAATGCGCCAGAACTTCATGGGATTGGATGTTTGGGAAAAATAACAAGTTTTAGAGAAACCGAAGATGGTCGCTATCTTATCGAGTTAAAAGGAATAATAAGATTTAAAAATATTGAAGAACTAAATACTGAAAAAAAATATAGAATTTTGAATGTTAATTATGAGAATTTTTTTCAGGATTTGAAAAGTGAAAAAGAAGATCTAAAATTTTCTGATCTGGAATTAATTTTTAAAGATTTAAAATCATTATTTGAGAAAAGAGGTTTCATAATTAACTGGAAGGCATTAGAAAAACAAAGCCTTGATGAAACAATAAATGCTCTAGCTATGGCATCTCCTTTTTCATTAGAAGAAAAGCAAGTGTTGCTAGAAGCAAAAAATTTAGATATGCGGAAAAATAAAATAGCTGAAATCTTAAGCACCTACACATATGATTTGTATGACAATACAACCATTCAGTAGATTAAATTAAACTACCTTTGTCAGCAATGCTGGTAAATAATTTATTAACAGAAGAATTTTTACCTAAAAATTGAACAGATCTACTAAGTAGACTGCTATTTATTTTTCTCTCAAAATTAAAAAATTCATAAACAAAATCTATGCCATTCGAAAATATGAAGTTTTTGTGTTTAATTTTTTTTTCGAATTGATAATTTATTGAACTATCCATAGGTAAACCTAAACTATTGTTATTTAATATGATATCTAAAAGAATTTTAATATCGCGTATTGTCATATTAAATCCTTGTCCTGCGAGGGGATGTATTCTGTGTAATAAATCACCAAAAGCTAAAATATTTTTATGATAATAAGATCTCAAACTTAGAGATTTTAATTTAAAAAAATTACTATTTTCAATTTTTTGAATTTTATATTTATAATTGTTTTGCTCTATTAAGTTATTAACATTCTTATAATCTTTGTATTTTGAGTCGTTAATTGAGTAAACAATTGATGTTTCTCTTTCAGAAATGGGTAAAAAAGCCAAAGGTCCCATTTTAGTAAAAATTTGAACTGCAACATCATTATGAATTTTTTGATGTTTGATAATTGTTGTGTAAGCCACACTATTGTATTCTTTTAAAATTTTTTTACTAAAATATTTTTTTGTTATTGGATTACTAAAATCCGTATTAATAACAAGACTATAATTATCAAAAAAATTTAAATTTTTTGAAAGATTAATTTTTTTGAAATATTTATTTTTTGATAAACTTTTTTCTAAAAGTTTAATAAGATTTTGATTTTTAATAATTGAAAATAATTCAGAATTATTATTTTGAAAATTAATTAATTTTTCTTTTCTTAAATTATCAGAAAAAATTTCTATTTTTTTTAACTTCCATGAAATTTTGTCTATATTAATTATTGAATGGTTAAAAAATTCAACATTACTCTTAGAGATACCAATAGTTCTTAAATTATCTGATGAAATAATTTTTTTTTGTGAATAAAGATCTACATATATATTTTGATTAACTAAAGTTTTTGCTAAAGTTAAACTTGTTAAGCCGGCACCAAGTATACAAACTTTCATATTATTTTTAATTTTAACAACAAAAATTAGATGATACAAAGTGGTTAAATTGATTCATATATGAATTTTAAGAAAACAGCCAATTTAGTACTTAATTTTGCAATAAAACGTCTAGCAGAAATTTTCGGTATACTTATTTTTTTAGCAGGTTCCTTACTGCTTGTAGCTTTAATTACATACTCACCTGAAGATCCTAACTTTGTATTCCCCGATAATAAAGAAATTAAAAATTTATTAGGGTTTCAGGGTAGTTTTGTCTCAGATTTATTCTTTCAATCGGTTGGCCTGATCTCTTATTTAATATCTTTTACCTTTATTTTGACTGGTATTAACATTGTAAGACTTAAGGAGTTTTTTTTATTGGTTGAAAATATTTTTTTTACAACAATTTATTGTATATTTGGAACACTTTTTTTTAGCTTTTTTTATGCCGAAGCTTTTACACTTTATATCAATGGCAATGGTGGTTTTGTTGGAAATTATTTTAATCAAACATTTTTAAATTCCGTAATTCGGATCCACGAAACTACTTCATTCTACGTTTTAATTATTTTAATAATTTTCTTATTTTTAATAAGTATAAATTTTAAGCCACTAAAATTTTATAATTCAATTTTAAAAATTTATAATTTTCTTTTTAAGAAAAAAGAAAAAAATTACACTGATAAAAGTGAAGTTATCAGTGAATATATTCCACAAGAAGAAATTAAAAATTTAATCCAAGAGGACCTCCCTTTTATCAAAGCTGAAAATAAGATAAATGAAAAGATAAAATTTAAACTTCCAAATTTTGATTTACTAAAAGTTCCAACTAAACAAGAAAGAGAGAATTCTGATCAAAAAGAAACACATAACTCAGAATTTTTAGAAAAAATTCTTTTAGATTTTGGTGTTAATGGTAATATAAAAAAAGTAAGTCATGGTCCTGTTGTAACTCTCAATGAGTTTGAACCCGCTGCAGGAGTTAAGGTTTCTAAAATTATAAATTTATCAGATGATATAGCTCGAAACACAAGTTCAGAATCTGCCAGGATTGCAACGATACCAGGAAGTAACACCATTGGAATAGAGCTACCAAACAATACTAGAGAGAACGTTTATCTAAGTGAAATTTTAAGCAATTCTGATTTTAAAAAGAAAGAAATAAAATTACCAATAGCATTAGGAAAAAGTATATCGGGTAAACCTATTGTTGGAGATTTATTTTCAATGCCACACCTTCTAATTGCAGGAACTACCGGATCTGGAAAGTCAGTTTGTATTAATACAATTATTTTGTCTCTGCTTTATCGACACACCCCCGATAAATGTAAATTTATTTTAATAGATCCAAAAATGCTAGAGCTTTCTACTTATGAAGGGATCCCTCATTTATTGTGTCCTGTAATAACTGAAGCAAAAAAAGCTGCATCTGTTCTTGGATGGGTAGTTAAGGAAATGGAAAGTAGATACAGGCTAATGACCAAAGAGGGCGTAAGAAACATTGACGGATATAACGCAAAACATAAACTGCCGATGCCTTATATAGTTGTAGTGGTAGATGAAATGTCTGACTTAATGTTGGTGGCAGGTAAAGAAATCGAAAATTATATTCAAAAACTTTCTCAAATGGCAAGAGCAGCTGGAATTCATATCATCATGGCAACCCAAAGACCGAGTGTAGATGTAATTACAGGTACTATTAAGGCAAATTTTCCAACTAGAATATCATTTCAGGTTACCTCAAAAATCGATAGTAGAACAATCCTCGGGGAACAAGGAGCAGAACAATTACTCGGTAAAGGTGATATGCTTTACATGTCTTCTGCTAACCGGATTATGAGAATTCATGCTCCTTTTGTTTCAGACAATGAAATAGAAAAAATTAATAATTTTTTAAGATCACAAGCAGAGCCGGATTACGTAGACGAGATATTAAATTTTGCAGATGAAAAAGAAATTGGAGATAGTAGTAATCAAGGGGATAAAGATCAACTTTATGAGCAAGCTTTAGAAATAATTAGAACGGAGGGAAAAGCTTCCACCTCTTTTTTACAGAGAAAATTACAAATAGGATACAATAGAGCTGCAAGAATTATTGATATGATGGAAGCCGATGGCATAGTTAGCAAAGCTAATCATGTGGGTAAGAGAGATGTTCTTTAATGTTGAAGTATTTATTTATATTTTTTATTTTATTTTTCGTAACAAATGGCAATGCAAATAATAAAGACAAAATTATCGAAAATTTAAATCAAACAAGAAATCTAGATTTTAATTTTGAACAAAATATTAATGGAAAAATTGAAAATGGAAATTGCACAATTGAATATCCAAAAAAAATATTTTGTGAATATGCTAAAAGTAATAATAAAATTCTAGTCTCAAATGGTAAATCCTTAGTGATTAAAACTATTAGTAGTTATTATCGATATCCACTTGATAAAACTCCTCTTAACTTTATTCTAGATAAAAATTTCTTAATCAGAAAAATAGAGGTTTTAGAAGAAAGAATTGTTGATGGATCTTATATCAATTATACAATCGAAGAAAATGATAACGAAATCAACATTTATTTTAATAATAAAACTTTTGATTTAATTGGATGGCAAAATACAGATGTCTACCAAAACTTCAATATTACTTTTCTCTCATCAATTCGAAAAAATAGAATAATCGCAAAAAATATGTTTAAACTTCCAGATCAGGATTAAATATTTATAATTTCAGTTTTAAATATTTTCATTCCTCTTGTCATATAATTATTTAAAGCATTCTTATGATCTAAGGTACATGTGTGGACCCAAACTCTATCAATTTTATTTTTAAAAGAAATCTTAATAGCTTCTGATAATAAATATGATCCTAGTTTTTTATTATGATACTCCTCCAAAATACCTAGATAAGCAATTTCAACCTCCTGTTTTTCTCGATGATGAATTAATTCAAAAAAGCCCACTAAGTCATCTTTGCACTTTAATATATATGTTTTAACGTTTTTACTTGAAACATAATTTATCCACTGTTCCTCAGTCCAAATTAATCTATCTACCCACTTGTGTTTATTACCAATGTTTTTATAAAAAAATTTATTTAATTGAAAATTAATTGGGTCTAACAAATCCAAAGAGTAATCATCAGAGGGCTTAGATCCTTGATTAAGATCTTCAAGAGAATTTATTTCTAAGTAATTTCTTTTTACTTCCTGTGTCACTCGACCATTTTTCCAACTGTTTCACCTCCAAAGAGATGGAAATGTAAATGAGGTACCTCTTGACCACCATGTTCATTGATATTTGCTAAAGCTCTATAACCTTTGCCTACTTCTGTTGAAATACCTAATTTTTTTGCAACAATATTTATGCCTTTTAACAAACCCACCATCTCCTCCGATGAAGCATTTATACTAAAATCATCTAAATCAATATACTTTCCTTTGGGAATTACTAAAGCGTGAATTTTTTTTTGTGGATTAATGTCATGAAAGGACAAAACGAACTCGTCCTCATAAATTTTATTACAAGGTATCTCTCCTCTTAAAATTTTAGCAAAAATGTTGTTATCATCGTAGGCCATTTTTTTATTTTCTTCTATTCAATTCTTCCATCACCTCTTCAATTTTTATTCCGCTTTTTTCAAGATAAATAATTAAGTGATAAAGAACGTCTGCAGCTTCGTGGATTTTATTTGTGTCTTGTTCTACAGCTTCAATTAACTCATTGATCTCTTCTAAAACTTTTTCTTTTGCTAAGGATTTATCTTCTAATAGATTGTTAGTATAAGAGCCTACAACAGGTTTACTTTTTCTTTCTCTTGCAAGAGTTACGAGATCTTCTAAAATTTTTAACATATCAAATCCTAACAGGTATATCTTTTGAAGCCAAATATTGCTTAGCTTCATTAACTGAATAAGTACCATAATGAAATATAGATGCTGCTAAAACAGCACTTGCACCTGATTTTATTCCTTCTACTAAATGATCTAAAGTTCCAACTCCACCTGATGCAATTACTGGAATATTCACTGCTGAAGATATTTTTTGTATTAGCTCGATATCATATCCTGACTGAGTTCCATCTTTATCCATAGAAGTAACTAATAATTCCCCAGCCCCACACTTCTCCATTTTTACGGCAAATTCCAGAGCATTTATTCCTGCTGGATTTCTTCCTCCATGAGTAAAAATTTCCCATCCAGTATCATTCCTCTTTGCATCAATTGCCACCACAATACATTGTGAACCAAACTTCCTAGAACTGTCCTCAACAACTTTTGCATTTTGAACTGCTGCAGTATTAATTGATACTTTATCTGCTCCACAATTAAGTAATTTATTAATATCCTCAACACTCCTAACACCACCTCCAACCGTTAAAGGCACAAAACATTTTTTAGAAGTTCTATCTACTACATCATAGATTGTATCTCTATTTTCATTTGAAGCAGTGATATCTAAAAAACATATTTCATCTGCACCACCATCAGAATAAATTTTTGCTTGCTCAATAGGGTCTCCAGCGTCCTTTAAATCGATAAAGTTAATTCCTTTTACAACTCTGCCATTTTTAACATCTAAACAGGGTATTATTCTATTTTTAAGCATCTAATTCCCTAGCTAATTCATCTAAGTTAATATCACCATCGTATATGGCTTTACCTACTATAATACCTTCAATATTTTTATTATTTAATTCTTTAGCTTTTTTAATGTCGTTAATTGAAGAAACACCACCAGATACAATTACAGGGCAATTTGAAATCTCAGCAATTTTTTGTGTTTCTTGAAAGTTGGGACTTTGCTTCGTTCCATCTCTATTTATATCGGTGTAAATAATTCTGCTTATGCCATAATCATTAACTTTTTTTAAATACTCAGTTGTTAATCTATCAGAGTCCTCTGTCCAACCTGAAATTGCGAGATGGCCATCTTTTGCATCTAATCCTAAAGCAATTTGATTTGGGAATTTTTTACAGGCTTCCTCTAAAAAATTTATATCATTAATAGCCGCACTACCGAGAATTACTTTATCTACTCCAGCATCAATATATTTTAAGATAGTTTCAAAATTTCTTACTCCACCGCCTAATTCGATTTTCATTTCAAATTTTACTAGAATATCTTTAATAATATCAATATTAATAGGCTCTCCTGTTAAAGCACCATCTAAATCAACTATATGTAAATTTTTAAAACCATAGTCTTTGTATTTCTCGGCTTGATCTATTGGTGACATCTCATATTCAGTTTTATTTTCAAAATCTCCTTTGATTAATCGCACACATTTTTTATCTTTAATATCTATTGCTGGAAATATTTTCATTTATAAATCAATAAAGTTTTCAATTATTTTAAGTCCAATCTTGTCACTTTTTTCAGGATGAAATTGTGTTCCAAAAATATTTTCTTTCTCGACCGAACAAACTATATCTGATGAATAGTCTGTAGTAGCAGTAATTACATTTTTATCTTCAGGAACAAATTCATAACTATGTACAAAATACATGTGCGAATTATTTTTTATGTCATTGAAAATTTTACTATCCTTTAAAATGTTTAGTTGGTTCCAACCAATATGTGGTAGTTTAAATTTTCCACCTTGGTTATCAATCTTAGAAACTTTACCGGAAATCCATCCTAAACCATCGGTTTCTGTTTCTTCATAACCAACGTCAGCAAACATTTGCAACCCCACACAAATTCCAAGAAGTGGCTTTTTATCTTTTATAGTAAATTGATTTAATGTATCTACCAAACCATTGATGTTATGAAGTGCATCAACACAACTTTTAAACGAACCTTGCCCTGGCAATACTACTTTATCACTTGATTTAATTTTGTTTAAGTCAGACGTTACTTCAATGTTTACCTTATCTTTGGCAACTTCCTTAAAGGAATTTATGACCGAACTTATATTTCCAGAATTATAATCAACAATTGTGACATTCATTAAACTTATAATGAGCCTTTAGTTGAAGGAATACTCTTTTTATTTCTTGGGTCCATCTCTAAGGCATCTCTTAAAGATCTTGCTAAACCCTTGTAGCAAGACTCAATAATGTGGTGACTATTATCTCCATAAATATTTTCAACATGTAGGGTGATACCCGCCGATTGAGAAAATGCTTGAAACCATTCTTTAAATAATTCGGTATCCATCTCTCCAAGTTTTTCTACTTTTAATTTTACTTTCCATATCAAATAAGGTCTATTGGAAACATCAATTGCAACTCTGGTTAATGTTTCATCCATAGGAATAAGTCGATGAGCATAACGTTTAATCCCAACAAATTTTTTTGCAGCTTTTTTTAAAGCTTCACCAATAGCAATTCCCGTGTCTTCGGTAGTGTGATGAAGATCAATATGTGTATCTCCTTTAGCTTTAACTTTTAAATCAATTAAAGAATGCTTTGATAATTGCTCTAGCATATGATCTAAAAAACCTATCCCAGTGTCAATTTGGTACTTTCCTTTACCATCAATATTAACTTCAACACTGATACTAGTTTCTTTTGTTTTTCGAGATATTTTTCCTTTTCTAGCCATATATTTTTAATGGTATATATACTTAATCTCTTTATAGCAATATCCCTGTCTCTACTTGAAGTATCAAAATTAGTTACCATTTATTCATAATGACAACAATTGTATTAGTTAGAAAAAACGATCAAGTAGTAGTTGCTGGAGACGGGCAAGTTAGTATGGGAAATACTGTTGTAAAAAGCACTGCTTCAAAAGTAAGAAAAATTGAAAAAAGAGATGTTGTTGCTGGTTTTGCTGGATCAACTGCAGACGCGTTGACTTTATTTGAAAGATTAGAAGGTAAACTTGAAAAGCATGCAGGTAATTTATCAAGAGCTGCTGTTGAGTTAGCTAAGGATTGGAGAACAGATAAATATTTGAGAAGATTAGAAGCGCTAATGGCTGTTGGAGATAAACATAATAGTTATATTATTTCTGGAACAGGAGATGTTTTAGAGCCCGAGGGAGATGTTATTGGAATAGGCTCTGGTGGAAATTACGCATTAGCAGCTGGTAAGGTTTTAATGGAAGGTGAAATGTCAGCTGAAGAGATTGCAAAAAAAGCTATTAAAGTAGCTGCTGATATTTGCGTATTTACAAACAGTAATGTTAAAGTTGAAAAAATATAATGGATAATTCTAACGTAACCCCTTTACACCCAAAAGAACAAAATCAAAAAGAAGAAACATCTTTGGTAAGTTCTCTATCTCCTAGAGAGATTGTATCTGAACTTGATAGATTTGTTGTCGGTCAAAATAAAGCTAAGAAAGCTGTTGCTGTTGCTTTGAGAAATAGATGGCGAAGACAGGCTTTAAAAGGCGAAATGAAAAATGAGGTTTTACCAAAAAATATTTTGATGATTGGCCCAACAGGTGTTGGAAAAACTGAAATTTCAAGAAGACTGTCAAAGCTAGCTGAGGCACCGTTTGTTAAAGTAGAAGCAACAAGATTTACTGAAGTTGGTTATGTTGGAAGAGACGTGGAACAAATCGTTAGAGATTTAATTGAAATTGCTATTGCAATGGAGAAGGTCAAAAAACGAAAAGAAGTTTTTGCACAAGCTCAAAAAGCAGCAGAGGAAAAAGTTTTAGATGCATTGGTGGGTAAAAAAGCGAGTTTGGCAACAAGAGAGAGTTTTAGGAAAAGACTAAGAAATGGTGATTTAGACGACAATGAGATCGAAATTTCTGTCAGTGATAGTGGATCGGGAGCATCCTTTGAAATTCCTGGAATGCCAGGTGCAAATATTGGAATGATCAATATTGGGGAAATGATTGGTAAATCGATGGGCAATAAAGAGAAGAAAAAGAAAATGTCTGTGAAAGAGTCCCATGAAATTTTAATCAACGACGAGTCGGATAAATTAATTGAACAAGATAAAATTGTGAAAGCTGCAAAACTTTCGACTGAAAATAATGGAATAGTTTTTTTAGATGAAATAGACAAAATTTCTGCAAGAACTGATAGAGTTGGTGGTGATGTGTCTCGTGAGGGTGTACAAAGAGATTTGTTACCTTTAATTGAAGGGACAACTGTTAATACAAAGCATGGACCAATTAAAACTGACCATATTTTATTTATCGCTTCAGGTGCTTTTCAGCTAGCTAAGCCATCTGATCTTCTTCCAGAACTACAGGGAAGACTACCCATTAGAGTCGAGTTAGAAGCATTAACTAGTGAAGATTTCAAAAGGATTTTAAGGGAACCAGATTTTAGTTTAATTAAACAGTATGTGGCTTTATTAAAAACAGAGAACGTAGATCTCGAGTTTTCAGATGATGGAATAGAAACCATTGCAAACATTGCCTCAGAGGTAAATGCAACTGTAGAAAATATTGGTGCGAGAAGATTACATACAATAATTGAAAAAATTTTAGATGAAATTAGTTTCACGGCCACCGATCGTGCAGGTGAAAAAATTATAATCAACAAAGATTATATTAATAAAAACTTAGATAATTTAGTTAAAGATACTGATCTTTCAAAATTTATTCTATGATTTTATTTTTTTTTAAAAAAATATAAAAAGCACCATCCCCACCGTCTTCAATATTTGCGTCTTTAATTTCATTAATAATATTCATTAAACCTTTATTATTTTTTATAAATTCTGGAACGGAATATTTCAAAATACTTAAATCTTTGGATACATAAGGATCTTTCTCATTTTGTGAATGCAGTCCTTTACCTGTAACCACAACTAACTTATTTATTTTTTCTCTATAAGATTGATATATAAAATCCTCAATTTTATTATTTGCTGCCTCAAGAGTATAGCCGTGAAGATCAATTGACTTTACTTTAAAAAACTTTTGTTTTGATGACTTAAAATCTTTATTAGGAAGCTTTTCATCACTAGAAATAAAAGTTTCCCAGTCCTTTTTGTCTTTTTCTGAAATATCGTTACTCAATTAAGTTAATGTATTCACCAACTGCCAATTGGGATTTGCAGAAGTTGTATCTCTTGAGAACACCCATGTATCATAAATTTTTTTAATTTTTTCTGGATCTCCGGATACAATTTTCTTCTCTTTATCTCTTATACAAGTTATGACCTCAGCGATAAAATCAACGGTAACGTTTAAAATATTACCAATTTTTTTATGTTCTTTAATCTCAGCAGAGTTAATTCCTATAAAAGTAATTTCCGCAAAATGACCTCTTGAGCTTCTTTCTTTAAGAGCTTCATTAAATTGAGAATATATCTGGCCATTTAATAATGGTCTACTCGTTGTAATTTTATTGTCGTTATCGCTAAAATCGGTGATGATAGTTTCATATGCAATTTTTGCACCTTTTAAAAATTCTTCTTGTGCGGCTATATCAAATATAACATTTGATTTTGACGTTTGGTCAACTTTAATATTTTTTAGTACTTCCTTGAATTGAGCAGAAGTTTTGCCCTCGAAACCAGTTCTTTTACCCAAGATTCCTCTTAATCTTAAAAAAATAAAACCAGCAATCATTGCAAGCAAGATGATATCGATGTACTCAAAACTGTAATTCATGATTAGATAGTAATTACTATGTTGATTAATTTCAACCAGCAATTTAGATTAAGGACAAATGAACCCAATATTATTAGCTATTATTTTAATCCCAGTTATCGAAATCTATCTTTTGATAAAAATTGGTTCACAAATAGGTGCGATGAGCACTATTCTGTTAATTTTCACCACTGCTATTATTGGAGTTTATTATGCTAAATATGAAGGTCTCAATACTCTTAAATCTGGCTTTGCTCAGTTAAGCAGAAATGAAACTCCAGCTTATGAAGTTATTTCAGGGGCAGCTATTGCTTTTGCAGCTTTACTCTTAATAATACCTGGATTTGCAACTGATACATTGGGTTTCTTGCTAATATTTCCAGTCAGTAGGAAAATAATCTTTAATAGACTTGCTAAAAAATTTAAACCAAAAAAAAAGAAAGAAAATAATTTTATTGATGGAGATTATGAGGATATAGAAGAAGACAATGACAGAAAAATTTAAAATACTTGGCAAATTTATCAAAGATTTATCGAGTGAAACTCCTGATGTTGAAACTTATTTAATTGTAAGAGAGCGTATTGGAAAATATCAGCTTACTATTGATATTAATTCTAAAGCATTAAAAAATAAAATGATTGAAGTCAACACAACATTCAAATTTGTCGATAAAGAACAGAGTAAAAAAAAATCGCATTTCGAAATGATATATACAACTATAATAAAAGTTGATGAGGAGATAAAAGATAAAAAAGAGCTAGAAAAAATTATATTATGTGATGTTCAAATTAAAATTTATCCATACTTAGAAAAAGCACTCTTAGATCTTTTACGAAATTCTGGTTATCCTGGTATAAAATTCGAAAAAAAAGTAGATTTTGAAGCATTATACAAACAAAGATTTAATTAAAAATAATTTTTTTTTAAATGTGTTTTTAAATATTCTTTGTGATTTTTAATTTCTGCTGAGGTAGGTTTAACGATTTTTTTATAGTAATTAAATTCTTCAATATTAATCTCTTTTTTATCTTGGTTAGTACTTTGAAAATTAAGTGTAGGTTCTTTTTGATCAATAAGGTTTATATATACTTTTGCCAATAAATCACAATCTATAAGCGCTGTATGCTGTGTTCGTTTGGAATTATCAATCCTAAAACGTTTACAAAGTGCATCCAGACTTACTGGAGCTCCAGGGAACTTATCCTTTGCCAGTATAAGCGTATCCACAATTTCATTTTCAATTTTTTTTTTACCAAATAGATTAAGTTCATTATTTAAGTGAGAAAGATCAAATTCTGCATTGTGGATTATGAGTTTTTTATTTTCTATGAATTTTAAAAATTCTTCACCAATCTCTTTAAATTTTTTTTGCTTAGACAAAAATTCATCGTTATATCCATGAACAGCTAACGCTTTTTCAGAAACCTTTCTTTCAGGATTTAGATAGCTATGAAATTTATTTTTCGTTGGAATTAAATCTTCTAATTCTATGCATCCAATTTCAACAATTCTATGACCATCTTTAACAGATAGACCAGTTGTTTCTGTATCAAGTACTATTTCTTTCATTTTCAATAGTTTTTAAAATTTTTTCTATTCCAATTTTAACAGATTTTTTTGTAAATTTGTTTTTTATTATAAATGTGGAATGTTTTTTTTTGTAAGCAAGTGGCAGTTGAATTTTTTTAAATTTATTGATTATTCTTGGATTAAAACTTTTTCTCTTTTTTAAATTTCTTAAAATATTAATTTTTCCAGACTCAACAAAAACTAAAATATCACTTTTTCTGTTAATTTTATTTTCGAGTAATAAAGGTATATCCAAAATTACAAATTTTTTATTTTGATTCTTTTTTAAAAAAGATTGCATTTTTTTTCTTATTTCTTTATGGACTATCTTTATAATTATTTTTAGGTTTGAATTGTTTGCAAGAATTGCACTAGAAAGTTTTGCTTTATTTATTGGATATTCATAAATGTATTTAGGCAATATTTTTTTTAATTTTTGATAAACATTCTTGTTTTTTTGGTATAATTTTGAAACTTCATAATCTGCATTAAAAACTGGATATCCAAAATTTTTTGCAACAAAACTTTTTCCCGATCCAATATCACCTAAAATCCCAATACGTATCATTGATCTAAAAGTTTAATTGTTTCCTTATTTATCTTAGGCTCTAAACCATGCCACAACCTAAATGCTGAAAATGCTTGATAGATAAACATTAATTTACCGTTTTCGTGTTTGTTGCCTAGATTTTTGCCTGTTTTTAAAAAATTTGTTTCAATTGGATTATAAATTACATCATAAAATAATTTATTCTTACCTACTTTAGAAAAATCTAAAATTATATTATCATCACGGTTCAATCCTAAACTTGTTGCATTTATTATTACATCAAAATCTGGCATTTCTCCCCATTTAACCAATTTTATATTATTAAAAATATTTTTGATTTCTAAAGCCTTATTCTCGGTTCTGTTACTAATTATAATTTCAGATGATCCCATTTTTATTGAAGCATAAATAATTGAAGGAACAACACCCCCTGCTCCTAAAATAAAAACTTTTTTATTTTCAAAATTAAAGTTTATTTTTTTTATAGCATTCTCAAAACCTTCAATATCAGTGTTATGTCCAATGACTTTTTTATTTTGTAAATATATTGTATTAACTGATTGAGTTATTTTTGACTCTTCACTTAATTCATCTAGATAAGGTATAATTGTCTTTTTAAATGGTACAGTTACATTAACACCAGTAATTATGTGTTTTTTAACATCTAAAATTATACTTTCTAATTCAAAATCATTTATTTTTTTTTTTCTATAAATTGCATCAATTCTATTCTGCTTAATCCAGTAATTATGTAGTTCGGGGGATAAGGAGTGACTTATTGGATTTCCAATAACTAAAAATTTTTTCATTTAATCTTTTCTAGGTACTCTTTAATTTTTTGAATAGGAAGACCCATTATAGTGTCTTCATCACCAATTATTTCAGAGAATAATTTCCGCCCCTCACCTTCTATTTGATAAACATTATAGGCATACAATGCTGCGTCTGGAATTTTTTTCAGATATTCAATTAACTCATTTTCAGTAAAATTTTTCATCTTTAGTTTTGCCTTATCTGTATAATTCCAAATCATCGATCCATTTTTTGATATACATACAGAGCTTATTAAATAATGTTGTTTACCATTAAGTTTTTTTAGAATTAATAGTGCCTCCTGTCTATCCCTTGGTTTTGAAATTAATTCCCCTTCCAAATCAATTACACTATCAGCGCCCAAAACTACCTGTTCGTGGGCATTAGAACTTACTTTATTGGCCTTTAACTCTGCTAAATTTTTTGAAATAATTTCTGGTGAAATCTTTTCATTTAATAAACTTTCTTTAACCATATCTTCATCAACATTTGAGGGCCTAACATCACAACTTATATTATTTTTTTCTAAAATGTCTTTTCTAACTTTGCTCTTTGATGCTAAAATAATACTATTTAACATTGTTTGAATATATTTCGTGTATTTTAATAATAGATGCTGCTGTTTCTTCCACTGATTTTCTCGTAACATCAATGACTGGCCACTTATATTTCTGAAAAGTTTTTTTTGCTTTTATTACCTCATCTTTGATGTCATCAAGATTGGTGTATTTTGTATTTTCACTTTCTTTAAGAGAAGTCATTCTATTTTTTCTTAGATCTGCAAGTCTTTCTGGTTCGGTACTCAATCCTACTACACATGTGAATTGTGGATTGTTTTTAAGTTTTTCTGGTAACGAATGCTCGTTCACTAATGGTATGTTAGATGTTTTAAATCCTTTATTTGCAAGATAAATAGAAGTTGGTGTTTTGCTAGTCCTACTAACTCCTACCAAGATAATGTCTGATTTATCAATTTCATTCAATAAATTTCCATCGTCATGATTCATGGTAAATTGAATAGCTTCTATTCTATCATAATATTCGTCATTTAGAATGTGTTGTCCACTTGGTTCGTGAGACGCTTTTTGATTAAGAATTTTTGAAAAATTTAAAATAAGATTTCCTAAAACTCCAAAACAGGGAATTTTTTTATTATCACTCGTGTTTGCTAAGTATTTAGCAAGGTTATTATCGACTATCGTGTAAAGTATAATCGAATTATTATTTGTCTCAGCATCTTCTAAAATTCTTAAAATTTGATTTTCTGTTCTTGTAAAAGAATATGAATGAATTTTATACTCAATATTTTTAAATTGAGCTTTTAATGCTAAAAAAATTCTCTCAAGAGTCTCCCCCGTGGAGTCAGAAATTAAGTATATTTGATATGTATTACTCATGTATTAATTGTTAATAAATTTGTATAATTTTAAAGAAATTACTCAATTTAATTTTTGTTTATTTACACCTGTAAAATTAGCGTTTTATTAACAAAAATAATAAATTCAATTAAACAATACATAAATGTTAATTAATTACAAAAAAGGTTCATTTTTGTGAGTTTTATTTAATTTCTAGATGTGATTAAAACGTTAATATAATGTTTAAAATGAACAATCATCGTTATTCACAAGACATAATATTAATACAATAATTATATATATAATTTTAATATGACACCCTTACATGAAGTAATAATAAATAAAAAAACAAATGTTAAACCTATATGGATAATGAGACAAGCAGGTAGATATTTGCCTGAATTTAGAGAGATAAGAAAAGAAAATCCTAATTTTGTTGAGTTATGTCTTAATCATAAATTATCTTCTCAAATAACACTTCAACCTATTAATAGATTTGATTTGGACGCAGCAATAATATTTTCAGATATTTTAATGCTGCCATATGGGTTAAATCAAAAAGTAGAATTTAAAAAAAATTTTGGGCCAGTCCTTGGCGATTTAAATATTAGTTTAATGTCTAAAATCGATGAGATAGATTTTGTCAAGAAAATTTATCCAGTTTATAAGGCTATAAAAATTGTTAGTTCTAAAATGAATTTAGAAAATAAAAATACAATTGGATTTGTCGGGGCACCTTGGACATTACTTGTTTATATGATTAACCAGCAATCTCCTAAGAAAAATGTTAAAAAAAATTTTTTTAAAGACGAATATTTAATCAATAGAGTTTTGTTATTAATTGAAAAATTTTTAAAAATTCATATTAAAAATCAAATTGAGAACGGTGCTAATGTTATACAAATATTTGACAGTTGGGCAGGATTGCTAGAAGAAAGAGATTATCCAAATTATATTTATACACCTACCTTAAATTTGGTAGATTATGTGAGATCATTAAATGTTCCTGTAATTTGTTTTCCAAGAGAAATTAAAAATTATAAAGAGTTTTGCGAAATAGTTAAGCCCGATGCTGTTAATATCGATTATAATGTTGACCCATTCATGATTAGCAAAAATTTGAAAATTCCTGTTCAGGGAGGATTAGACCCAAAAATTTTATTAACAGATCAAGAAAATCTAAAGAAAGAGGTTTTAAAATATTTAGATATATTTAAAGATCATCCATATGTATTTAATCTTGGTCATGGAATTTTACCTGAAACAAATCCGGAAATGGTTAAATTTTTAATAAACATTGTAAGAGACCACTAGATGGAAAATAAAGATCACCCACCTATTAAATTTGGAAAAACTGGTGTTCTCATTGTTAATTTAGGCACACCAGATTCAACAAGCTGGTTAGATATTAGGCGTTACCTAAAAGAATTTTTATCTGATAGGAGAGTGATAGAAGTTAATCCTATAATATGGCAATTAATTCTAAACTTATTTATTTTAACTTTTAGACCATCTAAAACAGCTAAAGCTTATAAAGAAATTTGGATGGAAAATGAAAATATGTCTCCTCTTTTATACTACACCCAAAGACAAAGTAAAAAAGTTTCAAAATTAATAACCAAAGATGAATTAATAATTGATTTTGCTATGCGATACGGAAACCCGAGTATCAAAAGTAAGATACATAAATTACAGAAACAAGGTTGTGAAAATTTAGTAATACTTCCACTTTACCCTCAATACGCGGCGGCAACAACCGCAACCGTATGCGATGAAGTTTATAGAACTCTCATGAAAATGAGATGGCAACCATCTTTAAAAATTATACCTCATTATGAATCCGATCCTCTCTATATAGATGCTTTGGCCAAATCTATTAATAAAAAAATAAAAGAAATAAGTTGGAAACCAGATTTAATAATTGCCTCGTATCATGGTATACCCCAAAAGTATTTTGATAAAGGCGACCCATATCACTGTTATTGTCATAAAACGACCCGGTTAATTTCAGAGAAATTTAATTCTGTTGAAATAAAAACTACCTTTCAGTCTAGATTTGGTCCTCAGAAATGGTTACAGCCCTACACTGATAAAACGTTAGAGAGTTTGCCAAAAGAAGGAAAAAAAAATATTCTCACAATTTGTCCAGGTTTTGCATCCGATTGTGTAGAAACCTTAGAAGAAATTTTAATTCAAGGGAAAGAAAGTTTCTTAAATTCTGGAGGCGAAAATTTTGATATGATTCCGTGTTTAAACGATAATGATGATCATATAGTCTTGCTTAAATCTTTAATTGAAAAAAATATTTAGAACATGAATACTTATCTGCTGTTTAAATCTTTACACTTGATAGCAGTTATCTCATGGATGGCCGGTCTTTTATATCTTCCAAGAATTTTTGTTTACCATGCAGAAAATAATGCTGAAGCGAAAGTTTCTGAAGTTTTTAAAGTTATGGAGAAAAAATTGTACTTTTACATAATGACCCCCGCAATGACCTTATCTTGGTTATTCGGACTTTTACTTATTCATAGCATTGGGTTTCAACAGTTGGGTCAAACTTGGATGTTATTAAAACTGTTGTTTGTGATTATTTTAACCGTTTACCATTTTTATTTAGGCAAATTACTTACTGAATTCAAGCTAGACAATAACGAACATTCCCATAAGTTTTATCGTTACATAAACGAAATACCAACAATATTGCTAATTTTGATTATATTTGTTGTTATTTTTAAACCAATCTAGGGTTGAAAAAAAAGTTATAAGATATATATTACTGTAATCTGATAAGTCCTTATCATTAACAAAATCATGAACATTCAAGAATTAAAATTAAAATCATCCGAACAGCTCATTACTCAAGCTGAAGAACTTGGCATAGAAAATGCGAGCACCTTAAGAAAGCAAGAGATACTTTTTGCTATTTTAAAAAAAGTTGCTGAAAAAGAAGAAATCACTGGTGTAGGTGTTCTGCAGTTACTACAAGATGGTTTTGGATTTTTAAGAGCAATGGAATCTAATTATTTACCAGGTCCTGATGATATCTATGTTAGCCCTAGTCAAATTAGAAAATTCGGATTAAGAACCGGAGATACAGTTGAGGGACCTGTAAGGGCACCTAAAGAAGGTGAAAGATATTTTGCTTTACTTCAAGTGAGTAAAATTAATTTTGAAGAGCCAGAAAAGGCTAGACACAAAATAGCATTTGATAATTTAACACCATTATATCCAGATAAACAATTAGTCATGGAAGTTGAAACAACTAAAGTTGAGAAAAAAACAGATTTAACACCAAGATTAATTGATTTAGTGAGCCCAATTGGAAAGGGACAAAGATCAATCATTATTTCACCACCCAAAGCTGGTAAAACAATGATTTTGCAGAGTATTGCAAATTCAATCGCAAAAAATTATCCAGAATGTTATTTGATTGTATTATTAATAGATGAACGTCCCGAGGAAGTAACCGACATGCAAAGAACGGTTAAAGGTGAAGTCATTAGCTCAACTTTTGATGAACCTGCCCAAAGGCACGTGGCTGTTGCAGAAATGGTTATTGAAAAAGCAAAGAGATTAACCGAGCATAAAAAAGATGTTGTTATTTTATTAGACTCTATCACCAGATTAGGACGAGCATATAATGCAGTAATACCAAGCTCAGGAAAAGTCCTAACAGGGGGTGTTGACGCAAATGCACTTCAAAGACCAAAAAGATTTTTTGGAGCAGCTAGGAATATTGAAGAAGGCGGTTCTTTAACAATTATTTCAACTGCTCTAATTGATACAGGAAGTAGAATGGACGAAGTAATTTTTGAAGAGTTCAAAGGTACTGGTAACAGCGAAACTGTTTTAGATAGAAAAATTGCAGACAAAAGAATTTATCCGGCAATTGATATAACAAAGTCTGGAACTAGAAGAGAAGAATTACTATTTGATAAAAGTGATCTACAAAAGATGAACGTCTTGAGAAGAATTATTGCTCCAATGGGTACAATGGATGCAATTGAGTTTATAAACTCAAAACTAAAAGACACTAAAAATAATTCTGAGTTTTTTAATTCAATGAATAAACCAGCATAAGAAATTACTTTTCATTACTTATGAAAAAACTTAATGAACTTTTTCAGCAGAAAAGGTTTGATGAAATTATCAACATAACAAAAAAATACTATCTTGAAAAAGATTTTAAAAATGAAAATATAATAAATTTTTATGGTCTAGCATTACAGTCAAAAGGAAAAATTAAACGCTCTGTAGAGGTTTTTACAAAATTATATAAAAAAAATAATGATAATTTTGTTTATATAAACAATTTAGCAACATCCTATTACATTTTAGGAGATTATGAATCAGCTGAATTTTATTTCAATAAAACCATTTTAATTAACCCCAAATTTTTTCCATCATATTTTAATTTAAAAAAAATAAAATTAGATTTGGGCAAAATTGATGAAGCTATTGCTATCCTTAATAAAGCCCTTGATCATTCAAATGACAAAGAAAAAATTACAATTTTTTTTGAAATTGCAAGAATTCATAGAGCTAGTGCAAATTTTGAAGTTGCAAAAGAGAGTATTAATAAAATTTTGTTATTAGATAAAAACCATTCTGGCGCCCATAAATTTCTAAGTTCAATAATTAATTATAATAATGATAGTGATGGTCACTTACGTGAACTAGAGAGAGTTTCAAAATTAACGAGTCATTTAGAACAAGATCGTATAAATATTTATTTTGCTTTAGGTAAAGCTTACGAAGAAATTTTAGATTATGAAAACTCAGCTTACTTTTATAAAAAAGCAAATTCTATGTCAAAAAATAATTCAAATTATAGAATTTATGAGCTTATTAAATTTGCTGAAGATGTTAAATCAGTTTTCAATCAAATTAACACGTCGAAAATTTTTGGACCAGTTTCATCGAAAAGAGTTATATTCATATGTGGTATGCCAAGATCTGGTTCAACTTTAGTTGAGCAAATTTTATCTTCTCATAATCAGGTTTACGCAACCGGTGAAAATAATTTTTTAACTACTATTTTCAATAAATACTACTTAAACAAAAATGAATTAAAAAAAAACCAATTAATTAACGATATAAATAATAAAATTGGCAACGTACAGTTTGAATATTTATCAAATAATTCTATTAAAAATAATTCTTACAAAATCTTTACGGATAAGACTCTACAGAATTTTTATTGGATTGGATTTATAAAATTATTTTTCCCAAATTCAGTTATAATTAATACAGAAAGAGAAATTAAGGATAATGCTTTTTCAATTTATAAAAATGCCTTTAATAAAAGTATGGGTTGGACATATGATGAATTAGACATAGTTGATTATTTTCGAGTTTATAAAGACCTAATGAAATATTGGAAGTCTAATGTACCA
Source organism: uncultured Pelagibacteraceae bacterium (assembly GCA_902599995.1). Lineage (GTDB taxonomy): Bacteria > Pseudomonadota > Alphaproteobacteria > Pelagibacterales > Pelagibacteraceae > Pelagibacter. The sequence goes on along the minus strand of CACKHN010000003.1, from coordinate 53,559 downwards.
AACTATATTTACACATTAAACTATGAAAATTTAGTAAATGATACTTCAAATGAAATAAAAAATTTATTGGAAGTTTGTAACTTAGAATTTGATATTAATTGTATGGAATATCACAAAAACAAAAATACTGTTTTTACAACAAGTAGCGTTCAAGTAAGGGAAAAAATTAGTGGTAGTGCTATAAATTCATATAAAAAATTCTATTTATACTTTAGCAAATTTTTTGATTCTATAGATAAATTATAAAGGATAATATAATTATATTTAGATTTTACATATCATAACTTTAGAAGTTATAATCTTTTTATGACAATTTATGCCTTATCTAGTGGACCGGGAATTTCGGGTATTGCTGTTATAAGAATTTCAGGCCAAGATACATCTAAAGCCATAGAGCTAATGACTGGTAAGAGCCTCCCTAAGCCAAGGGTAGCAACCCTAAGAAAAATCAATAATATCAATACTTCTGAGCTAATAGATGAAGGCATAATTTTATGGTTTCCTGGTCCTGAGAGCTACACAGGCGAGGATATGGCCGAAATACAGGTGCATGGAAGTAAAGCTGTGATTAGTGCATTACACTCTAACATTTCAAATATAGAAAATTGTCGTTTAGCAGAACCTGGTGAATTTACGAAACGTGCTTTTCAAAATGGAAAAATAAATTTACTCAAAGCGGAGAGCATAGCAGACTTAATTTCTTCTGAAACAGAGATTCAAAGACAACAAGCAATCAAAATCATGAATGGTCGATCAGCAGATCAATTTAACTTCTTAAGAGAAAAACTTTTAAAAATTTTATCTCACGTTGAGGCTAAAATAGATTTTCCTGATGAAGATTTACCAAAAGATATTTTAAATGAAATTACAAAGAGTTCTGATGAAGTCTTAAAAAATTTAGAAAAAATTTTAAATGATCAAAAGGTTGGAGAAAGAATTAGAGAAGGATTTAAAATTGCAATACTCGGACCGACAAATGCAGGTAAGTCTAGTTTGTTAAATCATTTATCGAATAGAGATGTTGCAATAGTTTCTGAAATTGCAGGAACAACAAGAGATGTAATAGAAACCCATCTTAATATTGATGGTTATCCAGTGATTGTTTCTGATACTGCGGGTATAAGAGAATCTAAAGATGAAATTGAAAAAAAAGGTATTAAATTATCTCTTAATAGAGCAGAGGAAGCAGATCTGAAATTAGTGGTGGTAGATGCTAAAAAGCTTGATTTTACTGATGTTTTGAAAAGATTATTAGATAAAAATGCAATTTTAGTAGTAAATAAATCAGATCTATTAAAAAAAGATATTGATGCAGAAATAAAAAAAATAGATCACGTCTTAATTTCAATAAAAGAAAATACGAATATCGAAAAATTAATATTGAAAATAAAAAATAATTTAAAAAATAAATTTATTATAAGTGATGATATTTTTATAACTAGAGAGCGTCACAGACAACATTTGCAACAATGTTTGGATCATTTAAAAAATTTTAACCAAAAAAAAGAAATTGCAGATTTTGATAAAGCAGCCGAGGATTTAAGATTAGCAACACGACATCTTGGAATGATTGTTGGAAAAGTTGATGTTGAGGAGATATTAGGAAGTATTTTCAACGATTTTTGCATAGGCAAATAATAATCAATTTATCAGGTTTTTAGTCATTTTTTTTAAGAAATCGTTGATATTCAATACTTATTCGTCAATAATAAGAGGTATCTTGTAAATAAATTAATCAGCTATAAGTTTAGCTCATGAAAAATGATTTATCTTTTGATGTAGTAGTAATTGGTGGTGGACACGCAGGTTGTGAAGCTGCAGCAGCCTCTGCACGTTTAGGAGTCAACACAGCTTTATTTACTTATAAGATTGAAACCATTGGTGAGATGTCCTGTAATCCAGCTATTGGTGGATTAGGTAAAGGTCATTTAGTTAGAGAGATAGATGCTCTTGATGGTGTTATGGGAGAGATTGCTGATAAGTCAGGAATTCAATTTAGGTTGCTAAACAGAAGTAGAGGTCCTGCTGTTCGTGGACCAAGAACACAGTCAGATAGATCTTTATATCGAAAATATATGCAAGAAAAACTTGTAAACTACTGTAATTTAAACATTTTTTCTGATCCTGTTATCAAGTTTATTTTTAATAAAAACACTATAAGTGGCTTTGAAACTAAAAAAGGTAAAAAAGTTACATGTAGTAAGTTAATACTAACAACAGGCACTTTTTTAAATGGTTTAATACATATAGGTGATGAAAGAACACCAGCAGGAAGATATGATGAGAAACCTTCTACAGGTTTAAGTGAGCAATTACAAAAATATGAATTTAAAATTGGAAGATTAAAAACCGGAACCCCTCCCCGATTAGATTCAAGAACTATTAATTATAAAAATTTAGAAGAACAGTTTGCAGATAATGATCCTTATTTTTTTTCATTTCTAACTAAAAAGAATATAAACGAACAAGTATCATGTAGGATGACATACACCAATCACAAGGTTCACAAGATTATAGAAAAAAATTTATCAAAGAGCGCAATGTATTCAGGTAGCATAAAAAGTGTTGGACCAAGATATTGTCCATCTATAGAGGATAAAATAGTAAAATTTTCGGATAAAGGAAGGCATCAGATATTTTTGGAGCCAGAAGGACTAAATGACCATACAATTTACCCAAATGGTATCTCGACATCACTCCCCAGTGAAGTACAACTAGAAATATGTAATAATATCAATGGTTTAGAGAACGTAAAAATTATTAGACCTGGATATGCTATAGAATATGACTATGTAGACCCTAGGGAGCTTTTTTTAACACTAGAAACTAAAAAAATTAATAATCTTTATCTAGCTGGTCAAATAAATGGAACAACTGGTTATGAGGAAGCTGCATCACAAGGTTTGATTGCTGGAATAAATGCTGCATTATCTATCAAGGGACAAGAACCATTTATACTAGATAGATCTGATGCATACATAGGAGTAATGATAGATGATTTAGTGACAAAAGGAGTTGCTGAACCCTATAGAATGTTTACTTCTCGAGCAGAATACCGATTAAGCTTAAGAGCAGATAATGCTGATCAAAGATTGACTGATAAAGGCATTGAAATTGGATTAATTGGAGATCAAAGAAAGGAGATATATTTAGATAAATCTCACAAATTAAAGAATATTTCTAGTAAAATGCTTAAATCTCACATTTCTCCAAATAAAGCTGAAAGTTATGGTATAAAGATAGCCAAAGACGGAATTCTTAGGTCTTCGAATGAAATCTTAACCCAGAAAGGTGTTGATATGCCTAAAATAAGAGAAATTTGGAGTGATATACCTTATTATAACAGCGAAATTGATGAACAGATAGAAATAAATGCCCACTATAGAGGTTATTTAAAAAAGCAAAAAGCTGACATACTTGCATTTAAAAGAGATGAAAACCTAATAATACCTGAAAATATTAATTATGACAAGCTTTCAGGACTATCAAATGAGGTAAGGGCTAAATTTAACCAAATTAAGCCTAAAACTATGGGTCAGGCCTTAAGAATTGATGGAATTACTCCTGCGGCTGTATATATTTTGTTGTCACATGTAAAAAGAAAGTCTATTAAGCATATAGCTTAATGGATCAAGAAATTATAAATTCTTACTCAAAACTTTTAGGGCTAAATGTTTCACGTGAAACATTTTCAGACTTCGAAAGCTATATATCAATGATCTTAGAAAAAAATGAAAAAATCAACTTAATTAGCAATAAATTTAGTGAAAAAAATGAGATAATTGAGCGTCATATTGTTGATTCTGCACAAATTATTGATATTGTTGACTTTAATAGTAAAACAACTATAGATATAGGCTCAGGAAGTGGAATGCCAGGTATAATCATAGCAATTTTACTTAAAAGCCTTAAAAAGGATATAAAGGTAAAGCTTTATGAAAAAAGCCACCATAAAAGCCATTTTCTTAGAGATGTCTCTACAAAATTGAATCTAAAAACAGAAATAATACAAAAAAATATTTTTGAAGAAAAAAAATTAGAAACAGGAACAATAATGTCTAGAGCATTTAAACCGATGCCAGTAGTTTTAGATTTAGTGAATGAAAATTTTTCTAATTTTTCAAATATAATTTTTTTTATGGGTAAGAGCGGGAGAGAAATTTTTCAAAATACTTTAAAAAATTGGGAGTTAGATTATTCTGAAAAAAAAAGTTTAACCAGCGAAGAATCTTTTTTAGTAAATGTGAAAAAAATTAAAAAAAAAATTAAAAAAAACTAAATGCAAATTATTTCAGTCATAAATCAAAAGGGTGGGGTTGGTAAAACAACTTCAGCAATTAACTTAGCAGCAGGTTTATCTCAACAGAACAAGAAAATTTTAGTTTTAGACTTAGATCCACAGGGCAATGCAACTACTGGTCTTGGACTATCCAACATGGAAAATTCTTCAGAAACAATTTACGGAGTTCTGAATGGAACTAAAGAAATAAAGGATGTTATTAAAAAAACACAGTTTGATAATCTTGATATAATAACATCTAACGTAGATTTATCAGGTCTTGAGGTTGAGACGGCTGATGATAATAACAGAGCTTTCTTGTTAAAAGTAAAATTAAGCGCATATTTAAATAATTCTGGAGGGATATATGATTATATATTGATAGATTGTCCACCATCTCTAAGCCTCTTGACCGTAATGGCACTTGTAAGCTCAAACTCACTATTAGTTCCACTCCAAACGGAATTTTTTGCTTTAGAGGGCTTAACTCAGTTAATGAAAACGATTGAGAGAATAAAAGTAAGCCTTAACCCTGAGTTGAGCATCAGAGGAATACTATTAACGATGTATGATAAAAGAAATAAACTATCTTCTCAAGTTGAGCAAGAGGCTAGAGATTATTTTAAAGAAAAAGTTTATACAACAGTAATTCCACGAAACGTCAGACTGTCAGAGGCACCCTCGCATGGTATGCCGGTTCTAATTTACGATAAAACCTGTCCTGGTAGCATAGCATACTTTAATTTTGCAGAAGAATTTTTAGTTCAAGAGAAAAAAATTGGAAGTGCAGCTTAATGGATTCTAATAAAATAAAAAGAGGACTTGGAAGGGGATTATCATCATTAATAGGAGAAACTAGAATTGAGCCTCAAAAAAATAAGCTATCTATTAGTGATCTTGTACCTAATAAATATCAACCTAGAAAAATATTTGATGAAAATAGCTTAAATGAACTGACAAACTCAATTAAAGAGAGAGGTATATTACAGCCAATTATTGTTAGAAAATCCAATGATAAGCAAACAAAATTTGAAATTATAGCAGGGGAGAGAAGGTGGCTTGCTGCGCAAAAAGCAGGTCTTCACGATGTACCAGTGGTGATCACTGAGGCAGATGATTTAAAATCCCTAGAATTTGCAATTGTAGAAAATGTTCAAAGACATGATTTAAATCCTTTGGAAGAAGCACAAGGATATAAAAAATTAATAGAGGAATTTTCATATGATCAGGAAAAGGTTTCAAAATTCATTGGAAAGAGTAGAAGTTACATTTCTAATGCTCTTAGGATTTTGTCACTTCCAGATGAGGTGATTAAACTTATCGAAAATCGAAAATTGTCATCTGGTCATGCTAAGATTTTGGTGGGATTAGAAAATGCTAACTTCATAGCTAATAAAATAATTGAAAAAAAATTATCAGTAAGACAATCTGAAAACTTTGTAAAAATCTTCAAGAATAGAAAGCAAAAGTCAAGTAACACTAAAGATGCTAATATAATGCACTTAGAAATGTCTATACTTAACAAAATTGGTTTAAATGTTGAGATTAAAAATAAAAAAAATAATAAAGGTAAAATTACTTTTGAGTATAAAGATTTAGATCAATTAAATAAAATTATAGATATAGTTAAGCGTAATTATTAATTTTTTCAGAGCCTAAATTTAAAATAAAATCGGAAATTATATTAAGAGAGTTTTTATTGTCTTTTTTAATTAAAAATTCAATTTCACTTAATTTATATAATATTTTTTTAATATCCCTAGAATTCCATTTATAAATTTGTTGTTTAGTAATGTCTTTATCTTTCCAAAATATGGGTGGTTTTGCAGTCGCAATTGTTAAATCAATATTATTATTTTTTTCAAATTGATTTACCAAGTTTAGAATTCTCTTTGATTTGAATAAAAAAATTTTAACCATTGGTATACTGTCTTCACGAGTAAAGTTATTCTCGTTTAGAATCTTTATTATCTTATTTTTATTTTTAGCTAAACAGTTATCAACTAGTTCTGAAATATCGTAATCTTCAAAAAGATTTGTTAATTTTAGAATTGTTTCAGAGGATATCTTTTTTCCGTTTTTTGTATATGTTTCAATTTTTTTAAGTTCATTTAGTAAGTTTTTCCGATCACCTCTAGTTTTATTTACCAAAAGATTGATGTCTGAAAACGATACTGGGATATTAATCTTTTTGAAAAAATTTGAAGCAATTTTTATTAAAGTTTGTTCGTTGTCTGGATAAAAGGCCACACTTATTTCTTTTTTACTCTTTTCAAAAAAAGATCTTAGCTTTGATCTTTTTTCTAAATTTTCAGAATTAATTATAATAATTAAATCATCTATATTTTTTGAAGCTATTTCATTTACTAAATCAAAGATTTTATCTGTGGCTCTTTTTATAATTATAGCTTCTTCAGCATCAAATAAGGATCTATTTAATAATTTGTCTAAAAATTGGCTTGAATTTTCCAGTATTTCTTTTTCTTCATAAAGAGTTTTTTTATAATTTTTGCTAATTAAGTTGTTTAAAGTTTCGTCTTTTAATCCGTCATTCTTGCCATGAAATAAAATAATCTTATTAACCGTGAGATCTATTTTATTAGTTTCAAAATATTTATAGATCATTTTAAATTTCTAATTTGCTTTAAAAATTTATTATAAATTAGGTTTACCATACTTTTTTTAATGTTTGTTTCATAATTTCTCTCTTCAAAATCATCACTAAAATTATTCATTACAAATTTTTCATTTAATTTTAATTTTATTTGTGAATTATCTTTAAGAACAGTAAATTCTACACTCAACAGAAGTTGATATTCTTCTGGTTCACCTGCTAAATTTTTCGTAAGAGTTTTTTTCTCATAATTTGTTAGAATATCAACCTTGTAAGGTTTTTCTTTAGTATTAGAACTGGATTTAAATTTTGAAATTAAATTTAAATTTATCTCTTTATCTCCCTCATAACTTAATATTTCAAAATTAGCATTATCAATATCATTTATAGAATATAAAGGAGTAAAACCACAATTTGTTATAAATAAAAATAAAGTAAGAGATATAAATATTTTTTTTAACATAACTTCATATTAATATGTTTATTAGCTTATTTGGTACAAATATTTTCTTTCGTATCTTTTTTTGATTTATATATTTAGAAATATTTTTCTCTTTCAGTACTTTTTCAAATAAATTTTTTTCATCGGTATCTCTTTTACTCAAAATAAGACCTCTTTTCTTTCCGTTAATCTGAATTACAAAGGTTATTTCCTCATCTGTTGTAAGTTTCAAGTCAAATTTAGGCCATATAAAGTTCCCTTTTAATTTCAGATTTTCTAAACATTCATTTGCAAAGTGAGGCAGAACAGGCAAAAGAAGAATTAAAATTTTTTGGTAGTTTTCTAAAAGAGTTTTTTTTGTAAAAGAATTTTCCAATTCTTTTGAATAAAAGGTATGCAATTCGTGAATATTAGCAATTATGATATTGTAACTAAAATTTTCTAAGTTTTGAGTTATTTTTTTTATAAATTTATTCGTTTCTATGGTTAATTTGTTGTCTTTGTCTTGTGTGTGATTTTTGTCCATTTCATCTAAAAATTTTTGATTCAAGTTCCATAATTTTTGAATAAATTTATATGAAGAAATCATTCCCTCCTCAGACCACTGAACATCTTTTTCAGGAGGACTATCTGACAAAATGAATAATCTAACTGCATCAGCCCCATAGTTTTTAATCATTTGTTCAGGATCAATAGTGTTTTTTTTTGACTTTGACATAGATTCTGATGAGCCGGTAATCACTTTTTTAGATTGGTTTTTTTTTAAAAATTTTTCTCCATTAACAGAAACTATTTCATCAGGACTTAGCCAATTATTATTTTCATCCTTATATGTTTCATGACAGACCATCCCTTGCGTGAATAAGCCTTTAAAGGGTTCTGTTATATTGAATTTGTTATTTTGGTAAGATAGGGCTTGCATAAAAAATCGAGAATATAACAAATGAAGTATTGCATGTTCTACTCCTCCAATATACTGATCAACTGGCATCCAATATTTCAAATCCTCAATTTCAAATCCATAATGATCTTTATCTGGAGAACAAAATCTTAAGAAATACCAGGAAGAATCTACAAAAGTATCAAGTGTATCGGTCTCCCTAGTGTATTTTTTGCCGTCAATTTTAATATTTCTCCAGTCATTGCTATGATCTAGTGGATTGCCTGAGGAATCTAGTTTATCAATCTTTGGAAGTTCAACTGGTAAAAATTCTTTTGGTACTTTTTGAGGTTGATTATTTTCATCGTACATAATTGGTATAGGACACCCCCAATATCTTTGTCTTGAAACACCCCAATCTTTTAATCTAAAATTGATTTTTTTCTCTCCGATATTATTTTTTTCAATATGCTCAATCGCTTTTATAACTGAAACTTCAGGGCATTTTAAACCATTTAAAAAGGAAGAATTAATTATGTAGCCAGGACCAGCATAAGCTTGATTTTTTACTTTATAATTTTGATTTTCAATATCAGGAGTTACAACTGTATTGATGGCTAGATTATATTTAGTAGCAAAATCGTAATCTCTTTGATCATGTCCGGGACACCCAAAAACCGCTCCATGACCATAATCCATTAAAACAAAATTTGCAAAATATACTGGAACTTTGATCTCTTCATTCAAAGGGTTTATGGCTTTGAGTTCAGTTTTAAAACCAATTTTTTCAGCATTTGCAATAGATTCTTCTGTAGTGCCAGTTGTTGAACATTGCGCTTTAAATTCTAAAAATTCTGGATTACTCTCATAAAATTTAGATAGCGGATGATCAACGGATAAAGCCAAAAAAGACATACCAAATAATGTGTCTGGCCTGGTAGTAAAACATTTAATTTGATCTATTTTATCTGAAGAGTCTATTCTGAAATTTATTTCACAACCAAAGGATTTACCAATCCAATTTTTTTGCATAACTTTAACTTTATTTGGCCATTCATCTAATTCTTCCAGACCTTCCAAAAGTTCAGTTGAAAATTGGGTGATATTAAAAAACCATTGATTTAACTTCTTTCTTTCAACAACCGCCCCCGATCTCCATCCCTTGCCATCAATTACTTGTTCGTTTGCTAAAACTGTTTCATCTACAGGATCCCAATTAACATATTGCTCTTTTCTATAAACCAGTCCTTTATCGTATAGCTCTAAAAAAAATTCTTGTTGATGTCGGTAATATTCTGGAGTACAGGTTGATATTTCTCTATCCCAATCAATAGATAAACCTAATTTTTTTAACTGGGTTTTCATATTTTGAATGTTAGATTCTGTCCAAGTCTTTGGATCTAAATTATTTTGTCTTGCAGCATTTTCTGCAGGCATACCAAATGAATCCCATCCCATAGGATGCAAAACGTTGTACCCTTGTAAGGTTTTATATCGAGCAAGGACGTCACCTATGGTGTAATTTCTGACGTGACCCATATGAATTTTCCCTGATGGATAGGGAAACATTTCTAAACAATAAAATTTTTTTTGATTTTTTTTTCTGGTAGCTTTAAATGTTTTGTTTTGTTCCCAATATTTCTGCCATTTATCTTCTACAAATTTAAAATTATATCTTTCCACTAAAATATTTATTTTTTAAATTAAAATTAATCTTTCATTCTCCAGAAAGTTCGTAGGGTACTTTTTTTTTATCTGGATTTTCTTTCTCGTATTGTACTGCTTTTTTTAAAATTTCTCTTTTAAGCTCAGCAATTAAATTTCCACTTTTTTCAGATGTAACACATTTATTTTGGTTATCACATGACTTAGTAAAAATTTTTATATCTAGAGCGTCAGACCTAATTTCATTTGTTAAAAATCTTATAGAAATTTTTAAAGTTTCATTTGAGTTTTCATCACTTGAATACCAATCAGTCACTATTATACCCCCACTGTAATTTACTGAAGCTAGAGGTATAAAATCAATTGTATCTAACGAGGCTCTCCACAATTCGTTTGAACTTGCAAATTCAAAATTCCCACTACCACCTCTTTTGACCATATTATTTAATCTAAAACCTTTCCCCTCTTCTAAATTTTTTTTAACTCGCTCTCTTGGATCTGGAGGATTTTCTCTTGCATCTCCTCCTAATTTACTCAACTGACAAGATGCTAGTATTAATGATATTGCAAAAATTGTTATTATTTTTAAAAGCTTCATAAGTACTATTTTTGTAAAATAGCGCTCTTATATATTATTTCTAATAAATATTGAAAATTTATTGTTTTATAAAGCTTTTTTACTGTGGTAAAAATATCACATATCTCTAATTTTAAAGATATTTTAGTCTAAATTTAATCTCAAAATAATCTATCTGATAAAAGGTTTTTGTTTATTATTAATAATTAACATTAAATTTAAAGGAGTAATTAATATGAACAAATTAACTAAAATAGGGTTCACAGCATTAGCTGGTTCTCTAATAGCAGTATCTGCGCATGCTGGCTCTATGTCAGTATCAGGTTCTGCATCAATATCTTTTTCAGATAGCGATACAGATAATGCTAGTGCATCTACTGCAGAGGCAAACCAATGGTCAATGGGTGACAGTCTTACTTTTTCTGGTGGTGGAGAACTAGATAATGGTATGACACTTGCTGTTAAGTACGAAGCAGATAACGATGAAGACGATGCGGGTGCGTTCTTAGACTCACACTCAATCACATTATCTTCAGATGAAATGGGATCTTTAACATTCGCTGGTCATGGTGGTGCAAGTAACATGGACAACATGGATGATAAAACTCCAAACGCTTATGAGGAATCATGGGATGGTGTTGCAGAAGCAGATGAAGAAACAATACCAAATGGTATCACAGGAAATAACTCGTTCTTTTACACAGCCCCAAGTATGGGCGGAGCGACTTTTTCTGTAGCTTATGTACCACAAGGTGAAACTAAAACTCCAAACGGTGCTTACATAGACTTTGGTCTTGTTGTAACTCCAGAGGCTGTAGAAGGTCTTGAAGTTGGTGTTGCATTTGGTGAAACTGAAGAAACTACTGGTACAACTGTTGATGAACAAGCAATCTATGCGAAATACACGTTGGGTTCAATTACAGCTGGTATGAATATAAATGAAACTGACACAGTTGACTTTACTTCATTCGGTATTTCTTTTGCAGTAACTGATGATATCTCTGTTGCATATACAACATCAGAGTCTGAACTATCAGGAAGCTCAAACGATCAAGAAGCAAGTGGTGTTTCAGCGTCTTTCACAACAGGTGGAATGACAATAGCTGGTATGGTTAACACAGTTGATAATGCTAGTTTTGAAGCTGCTAACGATACAGAAGGTTACGAAATAAACTTCTCATTTGCATTCTAATTAATTTAGATTCAAATCTTAAAAAAAGGCCTCACTTGTGGGGCCTTTTTTTTGCTCAAAAAAAGATATTCCTGCAAAGCCAATACAGTTTACAAGCTTAAGTTTTTTTAAGTTGTTTTTATTAATACCACCTAAAGCAACTATTTTTAGCTTAGTATTATTTGAGAGATTTTTAAATTTGTTGATACCTAAATAATTAATATTTTTTTTAAAAATTGAAGATAAAAAAATTAATTTTATTTTTTGAATTTCTTTGTGTCTTATTTCTTTTAAATTGTGACCAGAACCAATAATTAGAAATTTTTTTTTTAGATTATAAGATAGATGACTAAAACTTTTATTAAACGATGGGATATATGCCCCATCTAGGTTAAGATTTATGGCTAATTTAACATTGTTAGCTAAAACAAACATAAGCCCCCTTTTTTTGCAATAGTTTTTAAATTTTTGAATAGTAGCGATTTCTGAATTGGCGCTATAGTTTCGATAAATAATGATGGTGTTTTTGTCTTGTTTGTCGATATATTTTGTATCAAATTTACTTATAAAGTAATATTTTTTTAAAAATTTATGCATGATGTAATTAAAAGTTATAAAGAAGTAATTAGTGCAATTGAGCATAGATTAAAAGATCAAAATATTACAACTCAACCAAAAGTTATTGCAGTGTCAAAAACTTTTAGTTTGGACAAAATTTTACCCTTGATAGATTATGGTCATTTAGATTATGGAGAAAACAAGGTTCAAGAAGCAATTGAGAAATGGTCGGATATTAAATTAACCAAAAAAGAATTAAAATTACATCTGATCGGTAAATTACAAACTAATAAAGTGAAACAAGCAATTAAAATATTTGACTATATTCATTCTGTTGACAGTGAAAAGCTTGCAAAAAAAATAGCAGATGAAGAGGATAAACAAGTCAAAAAAATTAAAATATTTATCCAAGTCAATATTGGGGATGAAGATCAAAAATCGGGTATTAATAAAAATCAGCTTTCTGATTTTTATCAATTTTGTAAAACATTAAAACTAAATGTTGTTGGTTTGATGTGTATTCCGCCCTTTGACCAGGATTCAAAGAAATACTTTGAGGAAATGAGTCTTTTAAATAATGGTTTAAATTTAAATGATCTGAGCATGGGTATGTCCTCTGATTATCTGGAAGCGTTAAATTATTCAGCTACTTATTTAAGAATAGGTTCGAGTATTTTTGGAAATAGAAATTAATTAATTTTTATTTTCGTATTTTTGTTTATTAATTTTAATAAAATTAAAAAATCTTTTTCACTTAATGCTATACATCCAGCTGTAGGCATATAGTTTTGTGTTAGATGTAAAAAAATACAACTACCCTTACCTAATATGTTTTTTTTAAAATTATATTTAATAGGAATTAATAAATCATATTTATGATCTTTTCTAAAAAGCTTTTCATGAGAAACTTTTTTATCATGATTAATTAATCTGTTATATTTTTTAGGATAATTAGTGTCATTACACCAAACCATATATTTTTGAATGGGAATACATTTCAATTTTGTTTCAGGTTTTTTTATTCTGTCTTTTCTATAATAGAGATGTTCAAGGTAAAACGTTCCAACAGGTGTTTTTAGATCTCCTTCAAGTTTTTTTTTACTAGTCCCTTTTTTGCCTATAATACACTTGAAATAAAAATCATCGATTTGAAGAGTATGTTTGTTTTTTAATAAAATTAACATATTTTAAGTATTAATGAATAAACAAAACTTAATCATATTTAAACTTAAAACTTTTTATAATATCTTAAAAGAGCTTGAAACAACTACAAACATACATGTATTTGAAGCCTCAAATGACAAACAATGCAAAGAACTTCAAAATAAAATAGATAATTATGTTGTTGTAACCACTCAAAAAAATCAAAATATTCCGCAAACTCTTAATTTAGAAAATTTTCCAATTAAGATTTTTAAATTTATTGAAAAAGTAAATATTCAGTTCCTTAAAAACCAATATCAATATAAATCCGAAATCAACATAGGAAAATACAAAATAAACATAAACTCAAGAGAACTTAAATTAAATGAGAAGGTTTTAAAACTCACCGAGAAAGAAATTAAAATTATTAACTATTTAGAAAAATTAAGTAAACCAGTTGGCATTGATGAACTACAATTAGAGGTGTGGGGATATAACTCAAAACTTGAAACTCATACAGTTGAAACGCACATCTATCGTTTGAGAAAAAAAATTTTAAAAAAATTTAATAAAGAAAACTTTATTATAAGTAAAAAAGATGGATATCAAATTAATCTCAATTAGTATTGTCAAAATTATTTATATTGACATTAAAACTTATTACAATTCGGTCCTTATCTGACTTATTTTCATTCACTTTGTGAGGAAGATAAGCAGGAAATAGTAATAAATCTCCTTCCTCGATATCTAAGGCCGCTGCTTTAATGTTATATTCTGTTTTTGTTGCATGAGCTGGATAACTGTGTCTCGCTACTGATAGTGGATTTTCAATTACAAATCTTCCTGCTTTTTCTGGGGCTTTTACATAATATGCAGCACTTAAATATGCATTTGGATGGGTATGTATTACATTAAAATCTCTTGGTTTATTAATAATTGCCCACATTTCTGAAACCACCACTCTCTCTGGTACACATTTCCAGCCATAAGTTTGTATAACATCAAAAATGTATTTAGATAGTTCCTGTGTAAATCTGTTTTGTATGGTTCCTTTTTCTCTAACTTTAAAAGATTTTGAGTGCCAACCCCCACGATTAGATCTAACTACTCCTTCGCTATCCTCTTCCTTAAGTTTGTAAATATATTCCTCTAATTCTTTATTAAAAGTTTTATAATTATCAACTTTGTATCTAAATATAGGTTGAGGAAAATATGTTAAGATTTTTCTATTTGTTATCATTTAAATATATTGTTATTTTTGTAAGCTAATCATAATTATTAACTTTATAATGAAGAAATTAAACAAAAAAAACCCTTATTTATCATCACTATATACAAAAAAATATAAACCAAAAATCATGAAACCAAAAAAAGGGAAAGGTAGCTTCAAGCGAAAAAAAACTTAATCAAGTCTAGCTCCAATTTTTTGAATAATTTTTGATGACATGTCTGTACCCAGTTCAAGACTTTCTTTTAAAGATAAATTATTAATATATCCATGAAGAAAACCTGCAGCAAAAAGATCCCCAGCTCCAGTTAAATCTTGAATATTTAAGTTTTTTTTACTTTTACAGGCGACTACATCATTTTTGTTTATTGCAACACTCCCTTTCTCACCTCGGGTAACAACTATTAGCTTTTTAGTATTTTTACAAAATGAAATAACTTCATTAAAATCTGTGGTATCAATTAATGAGCTAATTTCTTGTTCGTTACAAAAAGTAATATCTAATCTATTTTTGACCATTTCTAAAAAATGTAGCTTATGTCTTTCGACACAAAAAAGATCGGACAATGACATTGCAACTTTATTCGAATTATTAATGGCTTTATCAAAGGCTTTCTTTGGATCACCATCATCCCATAAATAACCCTCAAGAAAAGTAATGTCTGATTTTTTGACTTCAACTAAATTTACATCCTCATCATTAATTTTTCCTGCAGTTCCTAAAAATGTGCACATTGTTCTCTCAGAGTCGGGAGTAATTAATATTAAACAACTTCCAGTTGGCAAAGGCTCATCTTTTTTTGAATATAAATATTTTACATTTTCTTTTTTTAAACCCTCCTCATATTTTTTACCGAGATCATCATTTTTAACCTTACCAATAAAACCAACATCATTTCCTAGTTGAGACAATCCCACAATTGAATTAGCAACCGATCCACCTGAAATAGTTTCTTCAATTTTTACTTTATTAATTAAATTTTTAAACTCAATTTCATTTATAAGCTTCATTGTACTTTTAGTTAGTGAATGTTTATTTAAAAATTCATCATCAACCTTACAAAGAACATCAATGATTGCATTTCCAATCCCTAAAATTTTCATATCTAAGCTTTTTTCGTGGTTACAGATTTTTTCCTGTTAGGATAGCAAGTGGTACATATTTTACAAGTCAAACCATAACATTCCCTTGCTTTACAATACTCTCGTCCATAAAATATTATTTGAAGATGAAGTTTAGACCAAGTTTTTTTTGGAAAAATTCGTTTCAAATCATTTTCTGTTTGAATTACATTTTTACCATTGGTTAAACCCCACCGTTGTGCAAGTCTATGTATATGAGTGTCAACCGCAAAAGCCGGGTAACCAAATCCTTGCGACATCACTACACTTGCAGTTTTGTGCCCAACCCCCGGTAATTGCTCTAATTCCTCAAATGTCTTTGGCACTTTTCCTGAGTGTTTTTCTATGATTTGTTTTGACATCAGATAAATACTTTTTGCTTTAATTCTAAAAATTCCAATTTTTTTGATTAGTTTTTCAATTCTTTTTCTGCCTAATTTTACAAAGTGCTCTGCTTTATAATATTTGGGATAGATATCTTTTGTCACGTTGTTAACATTAACATCAGTACATTGTGCTGATAATAAAACAGACACTAAAAGTGTAAAAGTATTTTTGTGTTTTAAAGGTACTGGTGCCTTAGGGTAAATCTTATTTAAAATTTTTATTATTTTTTTAGCTTTTTCTTTTTCATTCATTATGAAAAATTAAGCATATCTCTCATCGAATATAAGCCAGGTTTTTTGTTCATTAACCATTTAGCTGCTGT
Organism: uncultured Pelagibacteraceae bacterium; assembly: GCA_902599995.1. Classification (GTDB taxonomy): domain Bacteria; phylum Pseudomonadota; class Alphaproteobacteria; order Pelagibacterales; family Pelagibacteraceae; genus Pelagibacter. The sequence continues at coordinate 37,171 of CACKHN010000003.1, read as the reverse complement.
CAAAGCACCATCAGCGTATAACGCTCTATCAAATGCTTCATGGTTTAAAGTAATTATTTCCTTGCCACTTGAAAACTTTACCTCGTGTTCTCCAATAATTTCTCCTTTTCGAATTGAATTAAAGTTTATTTTTTTTCCATAAGGAAAAGATTTTTTATTTAAAAATTTTTTTCCAATCAAATTGTATAAATTTTTACCTTTTCCATCTGCAATTCCTTTTCCAAGCATCAGGGCAGTTCCAGACGGATAGTCTTTTTTGTGTTTATGATGCATTTCGAATATTTTGCTTAAATAATTATCATTTAGAGATTTGGATGTAATTTCTGTCAAATACATCAATAAATTTACCCCTAAACTCATATTACCAGCTTTTAGTATTGGAATTTTTTTTGAAAATTTTTTAATTAAATTTTCCTCTTTTTGAGTAAATCCAGTTGTTCCAATGACCAATCTTTTTTTCAACTTTGATGCAATCTTTAGAATTTCAAAAGTGCATTCAGGAACGGTAAAATCGATAATTAAATCAACATTTTTAAAAGCTTTATCATCATTTAAATTAACTTTTATTCCTAAAATTTTTTTCTTAATTAATCTATTTTCTGTAAGTGTAGTTAATTTGATATTTTTGTCAGCTTTAGAGGATTTTATCAGTTGTTGGCCCATTCTTCCCATACAACCGGTTATTGCTAAATTCACTTTGCTCACTAAATTATTTTATTACAATTTTGTTATAAATGAAAACATTATAAAAAACTCTTAAGAGTACTCAATACGTTTTCAGGCTTTTCTTCCTGTAAGTAATGTCCACAATCTATTCCTTTGCCGGTAACTTTTATTTCACAGTATTGTTGCCAAACATTTAAGACATCACCCCAAACTTTTCCAGTATCGCTCCTATCGCCCCAAAGGATTAATGTAGGACACTGAATTTTATTATTTTTTTTAAAATCTTCGTTATCTAGATCTAGATCACAGCTTGGGGAAGCTCTGTAATCTTCGCACGAAGCTCTAATGGTTTTATAATTAAAACATTTCACATATTCATCAAAAGTTTCTTTACAAAAGTCTAAACTAGCACCTCTTTTAGATAACTTCTTTTTCATATAATATTCAGCAGGCACTGATGATAATAATTTTTCAGGTAAATCATATGGTTGCATCATCAATAACCAATGCCATTTAGACATAGCCCAATTTTTTTTTTGAACAGTCCAAATATGTCTATTTGGCATAATATCGAAGATCGCAACTTTTTTAATTTTTGTTGGAAAATCAAGACACATACGGTGAGCAGTCCTTGCACCTCTATCATGACCAACAACTTTGAATTCTTTAAAGCCAAGTTTATCCATAAGTCTTACTTGGTCATCTGCCATTGCTCTGAATGAATAGTTTAAATGATTTTCTCCTCCCTCCTCTGGCCCGACGCTTTCACCATAACCTCTAAGGTCAGATGCAACTATATAAAATTGATTTTTTAATTCGTCTATGATTTTATGCCATGTTACGTGAGACATGGGGTTACCATGTAATAGCAGTAAAGGTTCACCTTCTCCCCCGTGTCTACAGGTTATATCTACTTCACCAAAACCATTATTTGATAAACTAATTTTTTCTTTTTTGAAACCTGAAAACCATGAATCCAAAAATAACCACCATTCTTTTAGGGATACTATAAATGTTATTGTATTTAATTAAAGGTTAGTTTTTCCAAAAATCTTTAGCTTTTTGAAAGAATTTTTTAATACTTGGATTAGACTTTTCGTTTTCAATTTCTCTAAATTGCTCGAGTAATTCTTTTTGCTTTTTATTTAAGTATACTGGTACTTCAGTTTTAACTTGTACGTATAGATCTCCATAATCACCTCTGCGCATAAAAGGCATCCCTTTACCCTTTAATCTGAATTGCTTACCGTTTTGAGTACCATCTGGTATCTTTATTTTAGCTCTACCTCCGTCAATAGTCGGGATTTCTATCGTTGTACCAAGAGCTGCATCAGCAAGAGAAATAGGAAATTCAAAAAACAAATTTTCATCTGATCGCTTAAATAGGTTATGAGAATTTACATTTATAAATAAATATAAGTCTCCGGTGGAACCACCTCTACTTCCAGCTTCACCCTTACCAGCTAATCTAATTCTGGTGCCATCATCAACACCTCTTGGAATAGTAACGGCTATTTTCTTGGACGCCTGTGTTTTTCCTTGACCATTACAATCACTGCAAGGGTTTGTTATTTCTTCACCATTACCATTACATTGTGGACAGGTTTGTTGAACAGTAAAAAAACCTTGATTAGATCTTACTCGACCATTTCCACCACAATATGAGCAAGTATCTGGAGAAGTACCAGGTTTTGAACCACTCCCTTTGCAAGTGCCACATTTTTCGGTTGTTGAAAATTTAATATCTTGTTTTTTTCCGTGATAAGCCTCTTCAAGTGAAATAGATAAATCATATCTTAAATCTGATCCTCTATTGTTAGTTCGTCTACTTCTTGATCTTCCACCTCCACCAAAATCACCAAAAAAATCCTCAAAAATATCGGAAAAATCAGCACCATTAAATCCACTAAAACCACCACCAGATCGCCCACCCCCATTTTCAAATGCAGCATGACCAAAGTTATCGTAGTTTTGTTTTTTTTCTTTATCGGATAGAATACCGTAGGCTTCGCTTGCTTCTTTAAATTTATCTTCTGCCTTAGTATCACCAGGATTTTTGTCTGGATGATATTTTACTGCTAATTTTCGGTAAGCTGATTTTAAATCTTCTGGACTAGCATTTTTACTAACGCCCAGGACATCATAATAGTCTCTTTTAGCCATTTAATTACCGCAGACATTAAATGTCAGTTTATGCGCTTTTTTCTTTATTCTCGTCTTTCACTTCTTCGAAATCAGCATCAACAACATTTTCGTCTTTTTTACCTGCATCATCTCCACCATCATCTTTTCCAGACTCAGGTTTTGCACTTTGTTGTGATTTGTAGATTGCTTCTCCAAGTTTCATTGAAGCTTGAACTAAAGCCTCTGTTTTTTTCTTGATATCTTCAATATCTTCACCTTTTAAAGCTTCTCTTACAGCCGATGAAGCATCCTCAATTGCTTTTTTTTCTGCATCAGAAATTTTTGTTCCATGTTCCTTTAAGTTTTTTTCAGTAGAGTGGATTAAAGTATCAGCTTGATTTCTAACATCAACAGACTCTCTTTTTTTCTTATCTGCTTCTTTATTAGCTTCTGCATCTTTAACCATTTTTTCAATCTCTTCATCGCTCAGTCCACCAGAAGCTTGAATTTGAATTTTTTGTTCTTTTCCAGTTCCTTTGTCTTTAGCAGAAACATTTACAATACCATTCGCATCAATATCAAAAGTTACTTCAATCTGAGGAACACCTCTTGGTGCAGGTGCTATACCAACAAGCTCAAAATTACCTAGCGCTTTATTGTCAGCAGCCATTTCTCTTTCACCCTGTAAAACTCTTATGGATACAGCTGGCTGATTATCTTCTGCAGTTGAAAATACTTGGCTCTTTTTAGTTGGTATTGTTGTGTTTTTATCGATTAGTTTAGTTGAAACTCCCCCAAGCGTCTCAATGCCTAGAGACAAAGGTGTTACATCTAATAATAAAACATCTTTGACATCACCTTGTAATACACCAGCTTGAATTGCAGCACCCATAGCTACCACCTCATCTGGATTAACACTTTTATTTGGGTCTTTGCCAAAGAAATTTTTTACTTCATCTATAACTTTTGGCATTCTAGTCATACCACCTACCATAACTACTTCATCAATTTCACTAGCGTTAATTCCTGCATCTTTTAAAGCGGTTTTGCACGGAGGAATAGTTCTGGCAATTAAGTCTTCAACTAGGGCTTCAAGTTTTGCTCTAGTCATTTTTAGGTTGATATGTTTAGGACCTGTCTTGTCTGCAGTAATAAAAGGTAAATTGATATCAGTTTGTTCTGCAGACGATAATTCGATTTTTGCTTTTTCTGCAGCTTCTTTTAATCTTTGTAAAGCAAGTTTGTCAGATTTAAGATCAATACCGTTATCTTTTTTAAATTCAGAAACTAAATAATCCACAATCGCATTATCAAAATCTTCACCACCTAAAAAAGTGTCTCCGTTAGTTGATTTTACCTCAAAAACACCGTCACCTAATTCTAAAATAGAAACATCAAATGTTCCTCCACCTAAATCATAAACTGCTATTTTTTTATTTTGTTTTTTATCTAATCCATATGCAAGCGATGCAGCAGTAGGTTCATTTATAATTCTTAAAACTTCTAATCCAGCAATTTTTCCTGCATCTTTGGTCGCTTGTCTTTGGGCATCATTAAAATATGCTGGCACAGTAATTACTGCCTTAGTTACCGCTTGACCTAAATATTTTTCAGCAGTTTCTTTCATTTTTTGTAATATAAATGCTGATATTTGAGATGGTGAATATTTTTCGCCCTTAGCTTCAATCCAAGCATCACCTTTTTCAGAATTTACTATTTTAAAAGGTGCAGCCTCGACATCTTTTTTAACTGTAGGGTCATCAAAGTTTCGTCCAATTAATCTTTTAACTGCAAAGATTGTATTTTCTGGGTTTGTTACCGCTTGTCTTTTGGCTGGTTGACCAATTAATTTTTCATTTTCATCTGTAAAGGCTACAACTGAAGGGGTTGTTCTCGCACCTTCTGCATTTTCTAATACCTTTGCTTGCGTCCCTTCCATTATCGCAACGCATGAGTTAGTTGTACCTAAATCTATTCCAATAATTTTACTCATAGTTTAATATCCTTTCCGTCATATAAGATCTAAATTTCGATCTACAAGTTAATTGTAGAATTATTTATCTCCCGTATTTTCTTTGTTTTCCTCGGTTTTTTCTTCTTTTTTAGGAACTTTCTTAGATACTCCAACTAAAGAGGGTCTAAGCAGCCGATCTTTGATTGTAAATCCTTTTTGAATTTCTTGAATAATAGTTCCAGGTTCTTTAGTATCATCCTCTATTTCCATCATTGCTTGATGTAAGTTAGGATCTAATTTTTTATTCAAACTCTCTATTGGTTTAATATTATTTTTTTCAAAAATCGAAATTGAGTCTTTTTTAATAATGTCTAAATGTTCCAAGGATTTTTTGAGAGCCTCAGTATTCTTTAATTGTTCGTCTGTTTCTAAAATTTGTCTCGAACGTTCTAAATTATCAATTAAATTTAAAGCTTCTTTAGCAAAACTGTAACCACCATATTCAAATGCTTCCTCTTTTTCTTTTTCAAATCTTCTTCTTTGATTTTCCATCTCAGCGAAAGTTCTTGCAACTTTGTCTTCGAGTTCAGCAATTTTTTCTTCTGGTGAAGGCTCTTTAACTTCTTCTTTAGCTTCTTGGTTTGTATCTAGCGTTTTCTCACTATCTATATGTTCATCAGGTTTAGCTGTTTCTTTGTTTGGCCCCTGATGGTCTTTTGTAGTTACGTTTTGGTTTTCTTCTTTTTCCATTAAGCCTTATATGGTAAGCATTTTGATAATTTCTAGATGTCAAAACAAAAAATAGAAAAATTACTTATTGGAACCAACAACAAAGGCAAACTGCAAGAAATCAAGAATTTATTACCAAAATATATAGAAATTCACTCAACATCTGAATTTAACCTTAAAAGTCCTATAGAAAATGGGAAAACTTTTAAAGAAAACTCTCTTATAAAATCTAAATATTTTTCAAAAAAAACAGGACTGCTATGTTTAGCTGACGACTCTGGTTTAGAAATAGATCTATTAAACAAAGATCCTGGTATTTATTCTGCTAGATGGGGTGGAAAGAAGGGAGACTTTAATAAGGCTATTAAAAAAATTTATAGAGAACTTAATAAAAAAAATAAATACTGGAAACATAAAAAAATTAGAGCTAGATTTGTATGTGCTTTATCTATTTCGTATTTAGAAAAAAAAATTGCTTGTGTTCAAGCTAAAGTTGAGGGGCATATCTCAAATAAACCTAAAGGAAGAAATGGTTTTGGCTATGACCCTATTTTTATTCCCAAAAATAAAAAAAAAACATTTGGAGAAATGAGACCTGCTATAAAATATAAAACAGATCATAGATACTTTGCTTTTAAAAAACTTAGAAAATTTTTATGAGTTCTTTGTTATCAATTTTATAAAAATTTAATTTGTGATTAATTTTATTATTTTTTACATCGAATATTCCTATTTTACCTTTAAAAGAGTTTTGCTTTTTAAATAGTTTACTTAAATTTGAAAGGTCTGACTTGAAAGATAAATAATAAACTAAACCCACTAAATCGTAACTTAACAATGATAAATGTGATGGATCTTCATTAAAGGCATTAAAATATTTAATTTTATAATCATCAAAGTTTTCTTTATTTATTGAGGGATAATATATTGGTTGAATATCTGTTTGATTTAATAAACTTTCATCAAACCATTGATTGAGTGTTATAAAATATTTTTTTTTAGGTTGCACATCAGTGTATAAAAGTGATGTGGTTACACTTTTTAAACTTTCATCAAAATCAGCAATAACAACTGCATCAAAGTTTAAATTCCCAATAGTATATCTTTTCTCTAAGTTTTTTATTTTTTTTTCTTTGTTAGCTTCATTTGATCTTTTGATTCTTTTAATTTCATCTTCCAAATTTTGTTTTCTAATTCTATACTTTGTAATTTCTTCAATTTGTTTTGTAAGTTTAGTTGGATCAGTATTATAATCATATGATTTAAAAGTTTTTATTTTTGAGTCTTTAATTCCTTTTTTTATTTCAAACTCATATTCTCTAATAGGAGTCAAAAAAATTGTTTTTTCGATATTTTTTTTTTCTAAAAATTTTTTGATGGTATTGTACTGGGAGGTAGAATTTATACCTGCCGATATGACATTTTTAGGAAGATCTAATGTTTTGTTTGTTAAAGATAAAAAAGTTAAATCATTCATTTCATCTAAATAAGTTAAACTTTCATAAAAGACTGGGCCTATCACTATCTTTATACCCATCTGTTTTAATTCAAACGCTGACTTAAGAGTTTGATTAGGTCTAGATGCTGTATCTTTAGGATAAATTTCAATTAAGTTATTATCAATATCTTTTACAGCTAAACTTACAGCTTTTATAATTGATTGACCAATTTGTTTATTTGAACCAGTCATTGGTATTAATAAACCAATTTTAATTTTTTCGTTTGCACTTACTGTTTGAAAAAATACTAAAAGTAATCCAAATTTAATAATAATAAGAATTTTAATTAATTTAATCATTTTAATGCTAGTATAATATTTTTTAAGCTAAATTATGATCATTAAAAAACAATCTAAAATAAAAGATAATGAACATGGTCTTTATATAGTTTCTACGCCAATTGGTAATTTAAAAGATATTACTCTAAGAGCATTAGAAATATTAAAACAATCTGATTTTATTTTGTGCGAAGATACCCGTATTTCAAAAAACTTATTAAACAACCATGAAATCAGATCAAATATGATTGCAAATCATAAATTTAATGAAAAAAAAAATACTTTAAAGATAATTGAGTATTTAAAATCTGGAAAAATAATATCCCTGATTTCTGATGCTGGAACACCTACTATCTCTGATCCAGGCTCAATTTTAGTCAATGAGTGTGTTAAAAATAATATTAAAATTGTTCCAATACCTGGACCGTCAGTAGTTGCAACTGCTGTATCGATAAGTGGATTTTCTGACCAATTTTTTTTTAATGGTTTTTTACCAGATAAAAAGCAACAAATAATAAAAGAGTTAAAAAGACTATCAGTATTTGGTTCAACAGTTGTTCTTTTTGTATCACCTAAAAAAATCAATAAAATTATACCCGAAATTAAAAAATATTTTAGCGGTAGAAAAATTGTCATTTGTAGAGAAATTACTAAGTTGTATGAAGAGTTTATGAGAGTAAACGTAGATGAATTAACAGAATTTCAAAAGGAACCAAAAGGTGAGATAACGATTGTTATTTCGGAAAAAAAAATTCTAGAAAACAATTCTAAATATTTGAGTGAATCTGATATCAATATTATCAATAAAATGATTAATAAATTTACAATAAAAGAAATTACTGATCTAATCTGTCAAAATAGTGAGGTTTCAAAAAAACTAGTTTACAATTATTGTTTAAAACTAAAAAATGAAAATTAAATTTTTATTAATACTCTTTATTGGATTTATTTTGTTAGGATGTGTCGGTGTTGGTTCCAAAGGATTATTTGGTACAGGGGTTTCAGTTGCACTAGATCCTAGAACGTTAGGAACTCAGATAGACGACTCTATTATGCAAAAAAGTTTGACAGCAAGAATTTTAGCCAAAGATAAAAAGTATTTTTTGTCAGTAAAATCTAAAGTAATTGATGGAAGAATTTTTTTAACGGGAAAAGTTGACGCCCCTGAGGAGAAATTACAAATAACAAAAATCGCCTGGGAGACTAAAGGCACTCGATCAGTGCGTAATGATATTAAAATAAAAGAAGAATTTAATTTTAAACAATCAGCCAAAGATATTTTAATTACAACACAACTTAGAACAGCTTTGATTGTAAATAAAAATATTAAAGCTACAAATTATCAAATAGATACCTATAAAAAAAAAATATACGTTTATGGAATTGCCCAAACCTCTGAGGAAAAGGATTTAGTGATTAGTGAGGCTAAAGAAATTTTTGATGTGGAGAATGTAATAGCAAGCATAATACTTGTTGAAGATTTAAGAATTCAAAAAGATTAATTATTTTTTATAATCTATAACTTCAGAAGAGTAAGCAGCTATTGAGGCTAGATTAATTATTTCTGAAGTTGAAGATCTTAGAGGTGCAATCTCAATTGGAAGGCCAAGTCCAATAAGTAAAGGTCCAATTACTTTTGTATCTCCAATTGTTTTCATTAGCTTATATGATATTGCTGCACTATGTTGACCAGGCATTATTAAAATGTTGGCCTTTCCGACAATTTTTGCGAAAGGATATAGCTCTTCGTACTCAGAGCTTAAGGCAACATCTGGTTGCATATCCCCATCAAATTCAAAGTCTACTTTTTTCTCTTTTAAAATTTCAACAGCATCTCTTATATGTTTAGTTCTACTTGTTAAAGGCTGACCAAAAGTTGAATGAGAAACAAATGCAACTTTAGGGTCAAATCCAAATAGTCTTACTACCCTTGCCGTGGACATTGCAATTTCTGCCATTTGTTCTGATGTTGGATACTCGTGGACACTAGTGTCCCCAATAAATATGGTTTTTCCTTTATGAACAATCATATTTAAACCAAACATAATCTCACCTTCACGTACATTCACAACTTGTTTTATTTTTTCAAGAGAGGCACCAAAACGTCTCGTGTTACCTGTTACTGCGCCGTCTGCATCTCCACAAGCAACCATACTTGTGGCCCATATCACCCTATCATTTCTTACTAATCTGTCACAATCTCGTTCGAGTAAACCTTGTTCTCTTTGTAATTTTTTAAAAAGGTGTTTGACATACTTATTTCTTTTTTCTTCATCTCTTGAATTTACTATTTGGATATCAAAGTTTTCATTATATCCAATATTTTTTATTTGTTCTTTAATTTTACTTTCTTTACCAATTAAAATAGGAATTCCTAACTTAGAATTCTTAAATGCAATCGCTGCTTTTAAAGTATTTTCATCTTCACCATCAGCAAACACAATTTTTTTTTGATTATTTTTGATAAACGTATTTATCCCCTGCATTATAGTAACAGTAGGATCTAATCTTTGTTTAAGTTGTTCTTTATAAATCTCAAAATCTTCAATATTTTTTCTAGCCACTCCACTGTCCATAGCAGCTTTTGCAACAGCGGCTGGAATAACACTGATTAATCTTGGATCAAATGTAGATGGAATAATATAATCTTTTCCGTAATGTGGTCTTGCACCTCCCATTGCGGCCACCACTTCATCAGGGACATCTTCTCTTGCAAGTTTTGCTATAGCTTTTGAGGCTGCAACTTTCATCTCTTCATTGATAGTTTTAGATCTAACATCTAATGCACCTCTAAAAATATAAGGAAACCCTATTAAGTTGTTAACTTGGTTGGGATAATCTGATCTTCCAGTTGCAATAATTGCGTCATCTCTTACTTCATTTATTTCTTCAGGTAAAATTTCAGGGTCTGGGTTAGCACATGCAAATATAATCGGATTTTTTGCCATACTCTTGACCATTTCTTTTTTGAGTATTCCCTTTGCTGATAAACCCAAAAACACATCAGCCCCTTTTATTGCCTCCTCAAGATTTCTTAGTTTAGTTTCAATTGCATATTTTGATTTCCACTGATCAATACCTTCTGTTCGTCCTTTATAAATTACTCCTTTTCTATCAAGCATGATTACATTTTCAGATAATACTCCTGAGTTTTTAAATAATTCTGTGCAGGCTTGGGCAGATGCTCCAGCACCATTAACGACAACTTTTATTTCTTTTATTGATTTACGGCTTATATCTAGAGCGTTGATTAGTGCAGCGGTTGTAATTATTGCAGTCCCATGCTGATCATCATGAAATACTGGGATGTCTAAAATTTCTTTCAATTTCTGTTCAATTATAAAACAATCTGGAGCCGCTATATCTTCCAAATTAATTCCACCAAAGCTGGGAGCAAAATTTTTAATTGAATTAATTATTTCGTTAGCGTCTTTAGAATCTATTTCTAGATCAATAGAATCTATATCAGCAAATCTTTTAAATAATACGGCTTTTCCTTCCATGACGGGTTTAGAAGCCAGTGCCCCTAAATTTCCCATCCCCAGAATTGCTGAACCATTACTGATAACTGCTACTAAATTTCCTTTACTTGTATAATCATAAGCTGCTTCTGAATTTCTGCTGATTTCTTTAACTGGAGCCGCTACTCCAGGAGAATATGCAAGTGCAAGATCTCTTTTAGTAATCATATTTTTTGAAGATATGATCTCAATCTTGCCAGGTTTTTTTTCTTTATGAAAGTCTAATGCTTCTTTATCAGTGTAATGATCGATCTTTGTTTTTTTCATTTGTTATAATATATGTACAATTAGGTAAATTTCGGACTAATATGATTTATGAACTTACTTAAGTCAACAGGCACATTTGGTTTTTATACGATCATAAGTAGATTACTTGGATATTTGAGAGATATATTGATTGCAATATTTCTTGGTACAGGAATATTAGCAGATGCTTTTTTTGTTGCATTTAGAATTCCAAATACATTTAGAAGATTATTTTCGGAGGGAACTTTTAATGCTGCTTTCGTTCCAAGCTATGCATTAGAAGTAATTAAGGGTAAAAAGCGATCCAACAAATTTGCAAACGATATCTTTAATTTGTTATTTTTAAGTTTGTTATCATTAACATTGCTCGTTCAATTATTTATGCCTGCATTTGTATCACTTATCGCTCCCGGCTTTGTAGGAGATATTAATAAAATGGAAGTAGCTATTACATTAACCCGTATCACTTTTCCATTCTTATTATTTATTTGTTTAGCATCTTTTTTTGCTGCAATTTTGAACTCCCATAATAAATTTGCAGCTGCATCAGGTGCTCCAATAATATTAAATATTGTATTAGTTTTTATTTTGTTATTTTCGAGTTCTTTAGGGGATAATTTAGTATATTATTTATCCTATGGTGTTTCTTTAGCGGGATTATTACAATTGATTTTTTTGCACCAATTTGTAAAAAAATATTATTCACTTAAATTTTATTTTAAAGTTAAAACTACCAAAAAAGTTAAGATTTTTTTTAAAAAATTAGTACCAAGTATTTTTTCTTCAGGAGTTACTCAAATAAACATATTAGTTGGAACTATTATTGCTTCATTTCAGGCAAGTGCAGTGTCATATCTTTATTATGCAGATAGAATATATCAAATTAATTTAGCAATAGCTGGAATTGCAATCGGAGTAGTAGTTCTTCCACAATTATCAAAACATGTTCAATCTAAGAAAAAAGATAAAATCTCACAGATTCAAAACAAAGCGCTTGAGCTAAGTTTATTTCTAAGTTTACCAGCATCTATTGCGCTAATTCTTGGTTCAGAACAAATAATTTCAGCATTATTTGGTTATGGATCTTTTAATGAGGCTTCTGTTTTAAACTCAAGTTTAGCCTTGTATTATTTTGCTTTAGGGTTACCTGCATTTGCTTTAATAAAAGTTTTTTCCAGTTTCTTTTTTGCCAATCACAATACTAAAACTCCTTTTTATATTTCTTTAATTTCTGTCATTTTAAACATTTTGATAAGTGTTTATTATTTTAATGAAATTGGATTTATAATAATTCCTATTGCTACAACAATTTCATCCTGGTTTAACGGTATACTATTGTTTTTATTTTTAAAAAATAGAAACCTTTTTTCGTTCAATCAAATATTTCTTATTAAGTTTATTAAAATAGTTATTGCATCTATTTTAATGGGTTTTGTGTTTCAATTCTTCCTTAATTTATTTCAAAATGAACTTGCATTTGAACAACAATATAAATCTCTTTATTTAATATTATCAGTACTATTAGGCCTAGCGTCTTATATTGTTATTTCTTACTTCATCAAAGCTTTTAAAATAAGTGATATTCAACTAAAGTATTGACTTTATGGGTAAAAAAATATTTTCTGGTGTTCAACCTACTGGCAACCTTCATCTTGGTAACTATTTAGGAGCAATTAAGAATTTTGTTGAATTGAATAATGACAATACAAATGACTGTATTTTTTGTGTGGTAGATTTACACGCCATTACCGTCAAGCAAGACCCTGAGGAATTAAAAAAAAATATTAAAGAAACTGTTGCAACATTTATAGCTAGCGGGATAGATCCGAAGAAAAGTATAATTTTTAATCAATCAGGTGTAGCAGCTCATTCCGAAGGTGCTTGGATTTTAAGTTGTGTGGCTCGTATGGGATGGTTAAATAGAATGACACAATTTAAAGAAAAAGCTGGGAAAGATAAGGAAAAAGCCAGTGTTGGATTATATTCTTATCCCATCCTTATGGCTGCTGATATTTTACTATATGACGCTACACATGTTCCTGTAGGAGATGACCAAAAACAACATCTCGAGTTATGCAGAGACATAGCTCAAAAATTTAATAATGATTTCGATATTGATGATTTTTTAAAAGTTCCTGAACCTCTAATTCAAAAGGAGTTTTCTAGGATTATGAGTTTAAAAGATGGATCAAAAAAAATGAGTAAATCAGATTTATCCGATTTAAGCAGAATAAATTTATCGGATACTAAAGATCAAATTATCAATAAAATTAAAAAAGCAAAAACTGATCCCTTACCAATGCCAAATTATATTAAAGAGCTTGAGGAAAGGCCAGAGGCCCAAAATTTGTTAGGAATTTATTCAAACTTAACTAATTCTACTTTAGATGATTCTTTAAAAAAATTTGCAGGTAAGAATTTTTCAGAATTTAAAGAAGTACTATCTGAACTTTTAGTTAATAAATTTATTCCAATATCAGATGAGATAAAAAAGTTATTAAATGAACAATCCTATCTTGATTCTGTCCTTCTAGATGGAGTTGAAAAGGCTGATAAAATTGCATCAAAAAAGATGAAAAATATTAAAGAAATCTTAGGTTTTTAACAAAAAATTAATATCAAGTTTTAATTTCCAAAATATAAACTATATATGTTTTATGTTTGTGCAAACTGAAGTAACTCCGAATCCAAATTCGTTAAAATTTCTTCCTGGAAAGAAAGTTTCTAACAGCGGTCCTTATGAAATTACCAGTAAGGATCAAATCAATAATGAATTAGTTAAAAATATTTTATCATTAAAAGGGGTTGAGGGTGTTTTTTTAGGACAAGATTTTATATCAGTTAACAAAAGCGATCAAACTAAATGGGATGAAATAAAACATATTGTGATTTCTTTCATAAATGATTTTTACACAGATGGTAAAGAGTTTGTAATTGATGAAAATATAAAACCAGAACAGATTGACCTGGATGAAATAGAACAAAAAATAGTAAAAATCTTAAATCAAAAAATAAGGCCAGCAGTAGCTAAAGATGGTGGAGATATTAAGTTTAAAGAATATAAAGATGGTGTTGTAAAAGTACAACTTCAGGGTAGTTGCTCGGGATGCCCGAGTTCCACGATGACTTTAAAACAAGGCGTACAAAACTTACTATGTCATTATTTACCTGAGGTTAAAGAGGTAATTGCTATTTAAATTATGAAACCAAAAATAAAAATAAGAAATAATAATTTAAAAAGTAAAATCCTTAATATATTGTTAAAATTTTCTATAAGTGCTTTTGTTATGATATCTTTTTTCTACATTGCGCCAATTTTTAAAAATTTTGCGAACAAAAATTTTAATAGTAAAGCATTTACAAATAATTCTAAAAATATTTTAAACAATACCCTAAAAAGGGGCAAAACACTCGGAAATGATGATCTACAGGTAGAGAATAATGAAATGGATCTTTTGTATGATATTTTAGAGGAAAATAATTCTGAAATAAATTTAGTAAGGTACACCACTTCAGAAATCGACGCTTTATTTAAAGAAGTAAAATATAACTTGGAAGATGTCAGAGATACAAAACTAGTTAAGCCGATTGATATTGGTTTACTTCCCAATGAAATTAAAAATATAGATAACACAAAAAAAAGAAAAGAACTGTTTATTAAAATTGTTTTACCTTTAGTTGTTAAAGAAAATAATAAAATTAGAATTGATAGAAAAAGACTTTTCACAATTCTAAGTAAAAATAGCAATACAGATATAGAAAAGAGGTGGTTACAAAAAAAATATAAACAATACGGTGTAAAACTAAACGATCTTTCAACTTTAAAAATTAGAATGGATGAGATTCCAGTTTCATTAGCAATAGCGCAGGCGGCTAAAGAAACAGGATGGGGAACATCAAGATTTGCACTAAAAGGAAATGCTTTATTTGGACAGTGGACATGGTCTGGTGAAGGATTGAGACCTAAAAATGCAGAGAAAGGTGAGGATCATAAAGTTATGAAATTTCATAGCTTGCAGCTATCTGTTAGAGCTTATTTAAGAAATCTTAATACACATTCATCTTATAGAGATTTAAGAAAGGCAAGAACCGAGCTAAGAAATAAAAATAAATCATTAGATAGTATAGTATTATCTAATCATCTTGATAAGTATGCAGAAACAGGAACTGAATATATAAAAGTACTACAGAAAATAATAAAGCAAAATAACTTAAAAGATTTTGACGAAGCCCGATTGTTACCATCTAGTAAGGACTTAGAAAGTTTAATTTAATTTGTTTTAATTGGAAATTGAATTCCAAACCATCTCCACTTACCATTATCATTAAGAGAACAATTTACCCTTCCTCTTCTTGGCTCAAATGGTGCTCGAAATTTAATTGATAGTGTGGAACCTGAAATCATGGTATTTGATTTTTTCCAATTGTTGGCTTCATTTGAATAACAATTAATATTTTTTAAATTTTTCTGTTCATTAAAAAATTCTACTATAAATTTAGGTGGGTTTGATGATTTTGTTAATTGTTTTTCGATAGGTAATAATTTTTTATATTCTAAGGGAAAATAATTTATGATTGCACTAAATCTTTTTAACTCACCGTACTTTTCATTAATAGGGAATCTTGGTAATTCAAATTTATCTTTGTTTATGTCAATTACCCCAGAATGTTGACCAAAAGCAAAATCAAAATTTTTAGAAATATAATCTCTCATAGATTTAGAATATTCACCAAATGGATAAGAAAATAAACGTGGATTATAACCTAACTCTTTTAAAAAAATTTTATTCGCTTTCTCAATATCTGATATAAATTCCTCGTAACTTTCATCAATAAGATAACCATGGCTATGAGAGTGATGTCCAATTAAAGCAAAAGACTCTTTCTCAATTTCTCTAATCTGATCCCAAGTCATATAACCATTTTTTCCTACAGGCTGAGTTGAAACAAACAAGATAAAAGGAATTTCATTTTTTTTTAAGTAAGGCCAAGCTTCAAAATAAAAAGACTCAAATGCATCATCTATAGTAATGAGTATCTCTTTTTTTAATTTTATAGTGTTGAATTGTTCTTTAAATTTATTTGGATTATGAAAGTTAAATCCTGAATTTGCAATTATCTCAATATGTTTTTTAAAAATATCCATTTGTATATTTGTTGATGGATATTTAGACTCATTGAAACGATGATACATAATTGATAAAATTCCTTCGTCTTTAGAATAGTATTTGATATTATTTTCATCTGCTTTAGAACAAATATTTAAAAATAAAATAATTATGAATAAGCTACTAATTGATCTTGTAAGTGAAAAAATATTTTTAATGGTCATCACTAAATATGATATTTATAATATTACTAAGGAGAATACTAAAATTAATTATGAGAAATTAACAATATTAATTAAAGATTTTTTAAATTCCAATAATTTAAAATTTGAGGATATCAATACAATTTATGTTAATAGAGGGCCTGGTAGTTTTGCAGGCATAAGAAATTCTTTGTCATTTGTAAAAGCATTATATGTTACAAGAAAAATTGACTATTATTGTTATAGCTTTGATGATTTCAAATATAAAAAAGATGTAAAATACGAGGATATACCTCATTTGTGTGACAAATTTAAAATTAAAAAAAATTTGATTAATCCTATTTATTTAAGTTAAAATTAAACTATGTCAGAAACGATCGAGCAAAAATGTTTGTCCAAAGGAGTTAAATTAACTGACCAAAGAAGAATAATCGCTCAAATTATGTCCGAGTCGTCTGATCATCCAGATGTAGATGAATTATATAACCGAGTGTCTAAAATTGACCCAAAAATTAGTATTGCTACAGTTTATAGAACAGTAAAATTATTTGAGGAGTCTGGGATTTTAACAAAGCACGAATTCAAGGGTGGAAAAGCTAGATATGAAGAATTAAATGAAGGACATCATGATCATTTAATTGATGTAAAATCTGGGGAGATCATAGAGTTTGTTGATGAAGAAATTGAGAAACTTCAAAAGAAAGTTGCAGAAAAATACGGATATACTTTAGTAGACCATAAACTAGAACTTTATGGGGTTAAGAAAAAATCTTAACAAAATGTCACAAAAGATATTTATTAAAACATTTGGCTGTCAAATGAATGAGTACGACTCAAATAGAATATATGACTCAGTTAAAAAAATAGGTTACGAAAAAACTGAAAATTATCAGCACGCAAACTGTTATCTTCTTAATACTTGTCATATAAGAGATAAAGCTAAAGAAAAAGTTTACTCTGAGATAGGAAGAGTTAAAAAAATTTTTAGATCAAAAAAAAAACCACTAGTAATTATCACAGGCTGTGTTGCGCAAGCTGAAAATCAAGAAATGTTAAGACGTGAGCCCTATATCGATTTAGTAATTGGTCCGCAATCTTATCATAAAATAAACGACACAATACTTAGTTATTTAAAAAAAAAAAAAAAAATGGAAGAAACCGAGTTTGAAGCAATTTCTAAGTTTAAATATTTTAGTAAAATTAAAAATGAAGCTGGTAAAATATCCTCATACCTAACTATTCAAGAGGGTTGTGATAAGTTTTGTCATTTTTGTGTAGTGCCATTTACAAGAGGTCCTGAATATTCAAGACCGTTTAAACAAATTATAGACGAGTCGAAGTATCTGTCGGAAAAAGGTGCAAAGGAGATAATTTTACTTGGTCAAAATGTTAATGCCTATAATGATGGGAAATACAGATTGTCTGATTTAATATTAGAAATAGAGAAGATTTCTGATGTTGAAAGAATTAGATATACCACGTCCCACCCAAAAGATATGACAGAAGATTTAATAGATGTTTACAAAAACTCTCAAAAGTTAATGCCACTTGTGCACCTTCCTATTCAAAGTGGATCTGACAATATTTTAAAATTAATGAACAGGAAACACACTGTTAAAGATTATTTGCATATATTCGAAAAATTAAAAAAGATTAATAGCAAAATAGAATTTTCAAGCGATTTTATTATTGGCTATCCGGGAGAGACAGAAAATGATTTCCAAAATACATTAAATCTGATCGAAAAAATTAGTTTTATCAATTCATATTCGTTTATATTTAGCCCTAGACCAGGAACAGTTGCTTTTGATCTAAAATTAATTAATAAAAATATTTCTACGCAAAGATTGGAAAAAATTCAGAACAAATTGTATGAAAATCAGACAAATAAAAATAAATTATTTAAAAATCAAATAATCGATGTTTTAGTTGAAAATTTAACTGATGACAAAACTAAAACATTTGGTAGATCTGAGTATATGACATCAGTAATATTTAATGGCAGTAAAGAACATATTGGAAAAGTTGTTCCAGTAAAGATAAAAGAATTTAATAGAACTACTTTATTTGGTGAGCTTGATAAATATACAAATAAAAAGGTTGCATAATATTTGAGCGGTATAATTAATAAAAATATTGATTCATCCCTTAAGTTTGTTTATTCAGACAATAATTCCTTAAGTGTTATATTTCATGATAATGATTTGTTGATGGGCGTTGTAGGTGAATTTAATAAAAATTTACAAGAATTGGAGAAAATTACAAACTGTAGTTTATATTCTAGAGGAAACTCAATATTAATTAAATCAAATCCAGAAAAGAATGATGTATTAAAGAATGCAATTCAATTTTTAGCAAGACAGTATATTAATAACGGAAGCATTGAAATGAAAGATATAGTTTCCTCAGTAGATAAATTCATGATTAATGAAAAAGTGAAAAACAATAATATTACCGACATAATTAAGACTCCTAAAAAATCTATAATCCCAAGATCTGAAAAACAAAAAAATTATGTAAGAGCACTTAGACAAAGTGATATTGTAATTTCCGCTGGTCCTGCAGGAACGGGAAAAACTTTTTTGGCAGTAGCTGTAGGATTGACCATGTTGTTAGAAAAAAAGATAGAAAGAATAATATTATCTAGACCAGCGGTCGAGGCAGGCGAGCGTTTAGGATTTTTACCTGGAGACATGAAAGAGAAAGTTGATCCATATTTAAGGCCTTTATATGATTCACTTTATGACCTTTTTGATTTTGAAAAAATTCAAAGAATGATTGAAATAGGAGATATTGAAATTGCGCCATTAGCTTTTATGAGAGGACGAACACTTAAAAATTCTTTTGCAATCCTGGATGAAGCCCAAAATGCTACGGATACACAAATCAAAATGTTTTTAACTCGAATTGGAGAAAATTCAAAAATAGTAGTAAATGGTGATCCTACTCAAATAGACTTACCAAATAAAAGTATGTCAGGATTAGTACGTTCAAAACAATTATTAGGACATTTGAATGAAATATCCGTTATTGATTTTGATCACTCAGATGTCGTGAGACATCCACTTGTTTCTAAAATTGTAAAAGCTTACTCAAAGAATGATTAGTATAAATGTCTTCTCAGAAGAGAAGGCCTGGTCAAAAAGGATAAGAAATAAAGATATTTTTTTTCAAAAAATCTGTAATGCATTCCCAAAAAAATATAAATTTTCAAATAAAAAAGTAACTTTTACACTACTACTTTCCAACAACAAGAATATTCAAAAACTAAACAAACTTTTTAGAAAAAAAAATAAGCCCACAGATATTTTATCATTTCCACTAACTAAAAAACTTAGAATTTCTAAACAAACTTATTTAGGAGATATAATAATTAGTTATAATTTTATAAACAAACCTAGATCATTAAACACAAAGCTTTTCAAAGAGAAAGTGATAAAAATATTTATTCATGGGTTCCTTCATCTATTAGGTTTTGATCATAAGAAAAATAAAGATTATATAAAAATGTTAAAAGAAGAAGGGCAAATATATAAGTCCATAATTTCTAAGGCAAAATAAATTGACTAAAAAATTATATATTGAATCTATATTTTTAATATTTTTAGGGGCTGCAACATCCTTAAGTCTACCACCTTTTAACTATATAATTATTAATTTTGTTACTCTAAGTTTATTATTTGTTTTTTTAATAAAGAGGTCAGAACAAATCAGAAATAAGAAAATATTCTTCTTTTATGGTTGGCTTTTTGGTTTTGGTTATTTCATCACAAATCTTTACTGGATATCAATCTCACTAAGTTTCGATGAAAGCTTTGATTTTTTGATACCAGTAACCTTAATTCTTATTCCTGCTGTTTTAGCTCTATTTTATGGACTTATTTCTCTTTTATTTTTTATTTTCAAAACTAAAAAAATAATTTCATCTTTCTTTTTGTTTTCTCTAATTTTTGGTTTAACAGAATATATTAGAGGTACTATCTTAACAGGATTTCCATGGAATTTAATTGCTTACAGTTTCTCAAATCATTTAGAAATTTTAAATATTACCTCTATTATTGGTACCTATGGATTTAATTTATTTTGCATTTCTTTATTTATAAGTCCAGCAGTATTCATTTTAAGAGACTCGAGAGCTGATATATGGGTGTGTGTATTTTTTTTTTTACTCACAATTACTTTTTATCTTTATGGATCTCATTCTAAAAAGAGTTTCATAGATGCTAAAATAGATTCTATTGATCATAAGGTTAGAGTTGTTGGTTCCAAAATTAAATTAGACAGATTTTATTCAAATATTGATCCAATAACTGTTATAGAAGATTTAATTGAGCTCAGTGAACCTGATAAGAACGAAAAAATTATTTTTGTATGGCCAGAGGGAATAATACCAGGAATATCTCAGCAAAAAATAATTGATTACAAATGGTTATTTGAAAACCATTTTAATGAAAATCATTTGCTAGTCTTTGGTATAAATAGCAAATCTATTGATAAAGGTGTTATTAAATATTTTAATTCTCTTTCTGTATATGATCACAATTTAAATTTATTAAATTCCTACAATAAAGTTAACCTTGTGCCATTTGGAGAGTTTTTACCACTAGAAAATATACTTAAAAACATTGGTTTAAAAACTCTAACTAATAATTATCAGTCTTATTCGAAGGGTAATGAGAGGAAAATTATAAAAATAAGAAATAACAATTCGTCAGTAAAATTTTTACCTCTTATATGCTACGAAATAATTTATTCTGGAAAAATTTTCAAAGACTCAGATTTTGATTTTATAATAAATATTTCAGAGGATGGATGGTTTGGTCAATCTGTTGGACCCAAACAACATTTTATCCATAGTATATATAGAGCTATTGAAAGCGGTAAATATGTATTACGTTCGGCTAATAATGGAATATCAGCAATAATAAATCCGATAGGTGACATTGAGCAAGAAGTTAGATACAATGAAATAGGTTATATTGATTTAAGCCAATTTAAAAAAATTCAACCAACCGTATTTTCTAAATATGGTAATACAATTTTTGGATTAATAATTTTATTGTATATTTTTTTATTTTTTTCATTTAATAAAATTAAAAATGATTAATCAAAAAAATTTTTTTTTTACAAGTGAATCAGTGTCGGAAGGACATCCAGATAAAGTCTCTGATAGAATTTCAGATATGGTCTTAGATAGTTATCTTTTAAAAGATCCATTTTCAAGGGTTGCATGCGAAACATTGACAACCACCAATAGAGTTGTATTAGCAGGTGAAGTAAGAGGGCCTGAAATCAAAAAAGATGAATTAATTGAAAAAGTTAGAGGATGTATAAAAGACATTGGTTATGATCAAGATGGGTTTACCTGGAAAGAAGCCACTAAGATAGAAAGCTATCTTCATTCTCAGTCCTCCGACATTGCTATGGGTGTTGATTCATCAGGTAACAAAGACGAAGGAGCTGGTGATCAAGGTCTTATGTTTGGCTATGCATGTAATGAGACAGAAGAATATATGCCAGCACCTATTCATTATTCTCACAAAATCCTCAGGTTGATGGCAGAAGATAGAAAATCTGGAAAATTAAAAAATATAGAACCTGATAATAAAAGCCAAATCACTTTCGAATATGTTAATGGAAAACCTACTAAAGTTAAATCTGTTGTAATTTCTTCACAACACTCACCCGATATTAATCAATCAGAAGTAAGAGAATTGTTAAAACCTTATATGATTAAAGCTATCCCAAAAAAATTTCTCGAAGGTTTTAATGAAGAAGAACTTTATGTTAATCCAACTGGTAATTTTGTAATAGGTGGACCTGATGGTGACACTGGATTAACAGGAAGAAAAATTATTGTTGACACTTATGGAGGAGCAGCACCTCATGGTGGCGGAGCTTTCTCAGGCAAAGATCCTACTAAAGTTGACAGATCAGCAGCTTATGCTGCAAGATATATTGCAAAAAACGTAGTTGCTTCTAAAATTTCAGATAAATGTCTGATTCAATTAGCTTATGCAATAGGTGTATCAAAACCTCTATCAATCTATGTTGACTTATTTGATAGTGATATTGAAAAAAATAAATTTGTAGTAGAAAAAATAAATGAAAATTTTGATTTAAGTCCTAGGGGAATAAGAGAAATGTTAAATCTAAATAAACCTATATATGAAAAAACAGCCGCTTATGGGCATTTTGGTAGAAGTCCAGAGGAAAATGGCTCTTTTTCGTGGGAAAAAATAGATAAAATAAAAGCTTTTTTTAAATAGTTTGTGTTGAATTAAAGAAAAACTTTACTATATTCCATTTAAATCATTGTGTTATCAAAATGGGCTTATGCCCATTTTTTTTTGGATCGAATAAAAATGTTAAACAAAAGAGCAGATAAATTAGAATTATTAAGAATTGCAGAAGCTGTAGCGCTAGAAAAATCAATTGATAAAGAGTTAATCATTAGTTCAATGGAGACAGGTATCGCAAAAGCAGCCAAATCTAAATTTGGTCAGGAAAATGAAATTAAAGTTTCGATAAATAGAGATAGTGGAGACATAGAACTTTTTAGGAAATTAATAATCACTGAAAATCCAGAAAATTCAAATACAGAAATTAAATTAGAAGATGCGATTAATTTAAACCAAATTAATAAGAACAAGTCTGTTGGCGATGAAGTTCTTCAACCTCTACCATCTTTTGACTTTGGAAGAATAGCTGCCCAGACTGCAAAACAAGTCATTAGTTTTAATGTTAGAGAGGCTGAAAGAGAAAGACAATTTAATGACTTTATAGATAAGAAAGATACAATTTTAAGTGGTATTGTTAAAAGATTAGAATTTGGAAACGTTATTGCTGATTTAGGTAGAACTGAGGCAATTATACAAAAAAATGAGTTAATACCCAGAGAAAATATTAAGGCTGGTGATCGAATAAAAGCATATTGCTATGACGTAAGAAGAGAACCTAGAGGCCAACAAATATTTTTATCAAGAGCTCACCCTAAATTTATGGAAAAACTCTTTGTTCAAGAAGTGCCTGAAATTTATGATGGATTAATTGAAATTAAATCTTCTTCAAGAGATCCAGGAAGCAGAGCTAAAATATGCGTTAAGGCTGTTGATACTTCATTAGATCCAGTTGGCGCTTGTGTTGGAATGAGGGGATCCAGAGTTCAAGCGGTAGTAAACGAATTGCAGGGTGAAAAAATTGATATTGTAAACTGGTCAGAAGATCCAGCAATTTTAGTATCAAATGCACTATCTCCGGCTGAAGTTCAAAGAGTAAATGTTGATGCCGAAAGAAAAAAACTTGACGTAATATTAACAGATGAAAATTTAAGTAAAGCAATTGGAAGAAGAGGTCAAAACGTAAGACTAGCAACAAAGTTATTAAATTATGAGATAAATATAATGACAGATGCGGAGGACTCTGAGAGAAGACAGTTAGAATTTAAAGAAAAAACAGAAAACTTTGTAAAAAATTTAGAATTAGACGAAACTCTCGGTCAGCTTCTTGTAGCAGAAGGTTTTTCAACGATAGATGATATTAAAGATAGTTCAGCAGAAAATCTAGCAAAGATAGAAGGTATTGAGGAGGATACTGCAAAAGCACTTATAGAAAGAGCTCAAGAATTTCATCAAAAAGATCAAGAGGATATTTCTAAAAGAATTAAAGAATTGGGTCTTGAGGATGCATTAATTAATTTGAAAGATTTAACACCAGGAATGTTGGTTACATTAGGAGAACAAAAAATTTTAACATTGGAAGATTTCGCAGATTTAGCATCAGATGAATTAACAGGTGGTTTTGATGTAGTAAAAGGTGAGAGAGTAAAGATTCAAGGTTACCTTGAAGATTTTGCTTTATCAAAAGAAGAGGCAGATGAATTAATTATGTCTGCTAGAAAAATTGTTTATAAAGATTGAGTGATGAGATATGGAGAAAAAAACAAAATTATCATTATCAGGCTCAGCCAAAAAATCGATCAAAAATATTGAGCTTGCCAAAACTCAAGGTAAAAATGCAGTTGTCATAGAAAAACAAACTGGCAAATTTACGAATAGAGGAGCATCTTTTAGATCTAATTCTGGCAAATCAAAACCAATATCATCGTTTAGTAGAGGAACTAACATTAAACCATCCTTTGTCCCTAAATCATCCCCTATAACAAATGATTTTGAGAGACGTAAGCTGGCTGAGCAAAGAGCAACAAAAAGACTAAAAGGTGAGAGTGATGGAAAAGATAAAAAAACTTTAAAGCCGGGAACAAAAAAAAGGGAATTAAAGTTAACAGTTTCAAGAGCACTTAGCGACGAAATAGAAGCAAGAGAGAGAAGTTTAGCGTCTGTAAAACGAGCAAGACAAAAAGAGAATAAAAGTCAATCCAAAGATCAAAATCAAGAAAATATAAAACCAGTTAAAAGAGATATTAAAATTCCTGAAGCAATTACTGTTAGAGAATTAGCTAACAGAATGGCTGAGCAATCAAGTAATGTAATAAAATATTTGTTTGGTATGGGTGTAACAGTTACAATTAATCAGACACTCGCCGCAGATACTGCTGAATTTTTAGTTAAGGAATTTGGGCACAACCCAATTAGGGAAGAAAAAGCAGAGGAAATAATTCAGAAAATAAAAGCAACAAGAGTAGAAAATTTAAAAAATAGACCACCAATAGTTACTGTAATGGGTCATGTAGATCATGGTAAAACTTCAGTTCTAGACGTATTAAGAAGTGCAAATGTTGTTTCAGGTGAGTTTGGAGGAATTACACAACATATAGGTGCTTATCAAATTGAAAACCAAGATAACAAAATTACATTTATCGATACACCGGGTCACGCTGCGTTTACGGAAATGCGAGCAAGAGGATCAAAATTAACTGATGTAGTTGTGTTAGTGGTTGCCGCAGATGATGGAGTAAAACCTCAAACAATTGAGTCAATTAAACACGCAAAAGCGGCGAATGTTCCAATAGTAGTAGCAATCAATAAATGTGACCTTCCAGAAGCAGATCCACAAAAAATTAAAAATCAACTGTTAGAACATGAGTTAGTTGCAGAAGATTTATCAGGAGATACTTTAATGGTAGAGATTTCGGCAAAGACAAAACTAAATTTAGATAGATTAGTTGAGTCTATAATTCTTCAGGCTGAAATTTTAGATTTAAAAACTGATTATGAATCAAAAGCTACAGGAATTGTTTTAGAGTCTAAAATCGATGTAGGTCGAGGCCCAGTCGCAACAGTTATTGTAACCACAGGGACTTTAAAAAAAGGAGATTTTTTTGTTAGTGGATTGAAGTGGGGAAAGATAAGAGCAATAATTAATGATAAAGGTAAAAATTTAGACGAAGCCTCTCCTTCTACTCCAGTCGAAATTTTAGGTATGAATGGAGCCGCAAAAGCAGGTGACGATTTTATTGTTTTAGATAGTGAAAAAGAAGCTAAAACGCTAAGTCAAAACAGAGCTCAAGAAACAAAAGATAGAAAAAATCCTCTTACATTTGCCACCCAAGAGTCAGCTTTTTCAGATAAATCCTCAGAGGAGTTAAATTTAATTATTAAATCTGATGTTCATGGATCATCTGAAGCAATTAAAAATGCAATTGGTGAAATTAAACATGATGAAGTTAAACCTAAAATTATATTAGCTGATATTGGAATGGTTACAGAGACTGATGTTACATTGGCAAAAGCGTCCAACGCTGTATTAATAGCTTTCAATGTTAAACCAAGCAAAGAAGCAAAAAAACTTGCAGAAAATGAAAAAATAAAGATTTCTTCTTACAATATTATTTATGAAGTATTAGATTATATCAAACAAAAAATGTCAGGGCTTCTAACGCCCGATGTTGAAGAAACAATAACTGGATCAGCTCAAATCTTAGAAATCTTTAAAGTTTCTGGAGCAGGTAAAGTTGCAGGATCAAAAATTACTGAAGGGGAAATTACAAGTACATCAGATGTTAGAATCATCAGAGACGGAGCAATAATTTATACAGGAAAAGTCGGGACTATTTTTAGAGAAAAAAATCAGGTAAAACAAGTTAGTGATGGTCAAGAGTGTGGAATAACAGTTAAAGATTACATGGACTTCCAAAAAAATGATACAATAGAGGCTTTTAGTGTTACATCTACTGAAAGGTCAATTTAATGGCAGATAGAATAGGAAAACCAATCTCACATAGACAGCTTAGAGTAGGTGAAATGATTAAACAGTCTTTAAGTATGATTTTTATAAGGAATGAGGCTAAGGTCCCGAACTTAGAAACAAACACAATAACGGTCACTGAGGTTAGAATGAGTCCAGATTTAAAAATTGCTAAAGCATACGTACTGCCACTAGGGGGAAAAGATGCTGAGGATACAATAAATACGTTAAAAGAATACTCATTTTTAATAAGAAAAATTTTATCACAGAAAGTGGTCATGAAATTTTTACCAAAATTACTTTTTAGAAAAGACGAGTCTTTCGAGTATGCGGAAAAAATAGAAAACTTAATAAAACAAACAAATAAATAGGAAAAATAAGGCATGAACAAAAAGGCACAAGAATTAGCAATGCATGATAAAGATACTGGATCTTCTGAGATACAGATTGCTTTGTTAACAGAGAAAATTGAAACTCTCTCTAAACATATTAAGCAATTCAAAAAAGATAAACATTCATCTGTTGGATTGTTGAGAGCAGTGAATAGAAGAAAAAAATTGTTGGAATACTTAAAGAAAACAAAAATGGACTCTTACAAAAATGTACTGTCGAAATTGAATTTAAGAAAATAGAAGTCAACATAGATAGAACTGAGTAGAGTGAAACGAAAAGAAATGGAAATAAAATGTTTAAAGTACATAAGAAGGAAATAGAAGTAGCAGGAAAAAAGATAAGTTTAGAAACAGGTAAAGTAGCAAGACAAGCAGATGGTGCAATAATTGCAACATGTGGAGAAACGGTTGTACTAGCTACGGTTGTGGGAGCAAAAAAAGTTAATCCTGATATGGATTACTTTCCATTATCTGTAAATTACCAAGAAAAATATTATGCAGCTGGTAAAATTCCGGGTGGATATTTTAAAAGAGAAGCAAGACCGACTGAAAGTGAAACATTAATCTCAAGATTAATTGATAGACCAATTAGACCTTTATTTCCTGATGAATTCAAAAATGAAGTTCAGTTATTACCAACAGTAATCTCATATGACAAAGAAAATGAGGCTGATATTTTATCAATTACAGCCTCATCAGCTGCATTAGCAATTTCAGGAATGCCTTTTATGGGCCCAGTAGGAGCTTCCAGGGTTGGATTTATTGATGGTAAATATATTCTTAATCCTTCAAAAGCCGAATTAGAAAACTCAAGTCTAGATTTGGTTGTGGCAGGCACAAGAGATGCAGTTCTTATGGTTGAGTCAGAGGCTAATGGTTTAACAGAAGAAGAAATGTTAAATGCAGTTAAATTTGGTCATGAGGGTTTTGTTCCAGTGATTGAAATGATTGAGGAACTTGCAAAAGAATGCAGAAAACCAGAGTGGACTGTTGAGAAAAAAGACCTATCTGAAATTAAGAAAAAACTAGAAGAAACTTTTACAGATGATCTTAGAAAAGCTTTTGCAACAAGAGACAAACAGGACAGATCAAATCAGATTTCTGAAATAACAGATAAAGCAAAACGGCTTTATGAGGAGAATGAAAATTATACTGATCTTGATGTAAATAGTCAGCTTAAAAATCTTGAAAAATCAATTGTAAGAAATGATATTTTAAAAAATAAAAACAGAATTGATGGAAGAAGTTTAGCAGATGTGAGACCTATTGAATGTGAAGTTGGTGTTTTACCGAGAGCCCATGGTTCAGCTTTATTTACTAGAGGAGAAACTCAAGCAATTGTTGTAGCTACTTTAGGAACATCTGATGATGAGCAAAAAATTGAAAGCTTAGATGGTCTTCAGAGAGAAAGATTTATGCTTCATTACAATTTTCCTCCTTTTTCTGTCGGTGAAACTGGAAGAATTGGAACAGGTAGGCGAGAAATTGGTCACGGTAAATTAGCTTGGAGAGCAATTAACTCTTCACTACCCTCAAAGGAGACGTTTCCTTACACTTTTAGAGTAGTTTCAGAAATTACAGAATCTAATGGTTCGTCATCAATGGCGACCGTTTGTGGAACATCATTAGCATTAATGGATGCTGGTGTTCCAATCAAAGAGCCAGTTGCGGGTATAGCAATGGGATTGATTAAAGAAGGTGATGACTTCAGCATTTTATCAGACATCCTAGGTGATGAAGATCATTTAGGGGATATGGACTTTAAAGTTGCTGGAACTAAAGATGGAATTACATCACTACAAATGGATATCAAAATTACTGGTATTACCTTTGAAATTATGGAGCAGGCATTAAGCCAGGCAAAAGATGGGAGAATTCATATCTTGGGAGAAATGAATAAAGCTTTAGGAGAATCCAGATCTGATGTTGGAAAGCATACTCCAAAAATGGAACAGGTTAATGTTGATAAAAAAGATATTGCTGCAGTAATTGGAAAAGGTGGAGCAACTATTAGAGAGATCGTTGAAAAATCAGGTGCAAAAGTAGATGTAAATGATGAAGGAATTGTAACAGTTGCTGCTCCTGATGAAGAGTCCAGAAACATTGCTATGCAAATGATCAAAAATATTACTGCAAAAGCTGAAATGAACAAAATTTATTCAGGTAAAGTGATGAAAATTGTGGAGTTTGGTGCATTTGTAAATTTCCTTGGAAAACAAGATGGACTGGTTCATATTTCAGAACTAGCAGATAAAAGAGTAGCCAAAGTTACTGACGTCGTCAAAGAAGGCGACGAAGTAAAAGTTAAAGTAATTGGTTTTGATAGAGGTAAAGTTAAACTTTCTATTAAACAAGCTTTAGAATTAAAATCTTAGATTTAACAAATATGGAGAAAATCAGAATCCATGACAAGCTTTATTTAAAATCAAATAGATACAATAAACCTAAAGAATGTTTTAAACTTTTAAAAAATATTTTAAAAAAAGATTAAAAAAAAATAAGACATATGATTTATTAGATATTGTATGTGCAAATGGTGAGTTGCTTTATTATCTAAATAAAAACTTTAAAAATATAAATTTTCACGGCGTCGATGTAAGGATAGATTTAATCAATCTAGCAAAGAAGAAACTACCTTCAAAAATTAAATTAGAAAAGATGGATTTTAACAAAAAGCTAATTATTAAAAAAAAATATGATATAATTATTTGTAGTGGAGTTATTTCAATTTTTGACAATTTAGATATTGTAATGAAAAATATTAAACAAAGTTTTGCAAAAAATTCTTTTTTGTATTTTTTTGGATCATTTAACGAATATGATTTTGATACAAGAGTTGCATATAAGGATTTAAATTCAAAAATTAAAAATTTTCAGACAGGCTGGAATCTATGGAGTATCAAAACTATACAGAGTTATCTTAAAAAAAAAATTATCAAATATCCTTTTGAAATTAAAATCAATATCAAAAAAAATAAGAAAGATTATATGAGGTCTTGGACAATCAAGGTAAACAATAAATTGCGTTTTATTAATGCTATATCATTCATGCAAAATCAAATGTGGTTAGAAATTAAAAGATAATTTTACCAAAAGATTAAAGATATTAGGAATTTTTTGAATTTAATACTTATTTCAAGAAATATTTTTAGGATGTGGCATACCAACCTTGTTATACCCAGCATCCACGTAATGAATTTCACCTGTAACACCATTTGCAAGGTCGCTTAGAAGATATAACGCTGAATTTCCAACATCATGAATATCGACATTTCTCTTTAAAAACGAATGATCTTCATTCCATTTATATAGGAATTTTGCATCTCCAATTGCAGAAGCTGCTAACGTTTTAATCGGTCCAGCACTTATAGCGTTAACTCTCATACCTTTTGCACCTAGATCTCTTGCTAAGTACTTAACACTAGACTCTAATGCAGCTTTACAAACACCCATTACATTATAATTAGGAATGGCTTTATTAGCCTCATAGCTTAGAGTAATTAGACTTCCGCCATCTTTCATCACCTCTGATGCTTCTTTCGCAACTTCGGTAAAAGAAAAGCATGAAATTAACATACTTCTTAAAAAGTTTTCTCTTGTTGTATTTAAATACTCACCAGATAATTCCGATTTATCTGAAAATGCAATTGCATGAACTACAAAATCGATCTCACCCCACTTGGATTTAATATCCTTAAATAGTTTTGAAATATCTTCTTTTTTTTCAACATCACAACTAAATGTGAATTTTGAATTTAATTTTTCTGCCAAAGGAATGACTCTTTTCTTAAGAGCGTCTCCTAAATAAGTAAACGCAAGTTCTGCTCCAGCTGCAGCAAGCTTTTGTGAAATACCCCATGCAATTGATCTTTCGTTGGCAACTCCCATTATCAATCCTTTTTTGCCTTTCATTAAACTCATGATTAAACTTTCTCAAAAATTAATGTTGCATTGGTTCCACCAAAGCCAAAACTATTCGACATCACAGTATTTAAAGTTACTTCCGTTTCGGTTTTAGCAACAATAGGAAATTTTTTAGCTTCTTCATCCATTTCATTAATGTTAGCAGATCCTGCTATAAAATTATTTTTCATCATAATTAAACAATAGATCGCTTCATGAACCGATGCAGCTCCTAAAGGATGACCTGACAAAGATTTTGTTGAACTAATTTTTGGAATTTTATTTCCAAAAGCTTCTTTTATCGCATGTAATTCTGTAATGTCGCCGACTGGAGTAGATGTTCCGTGAGTATTAATATAATCAATTTTATTTTTTGATGTTGCCCTAGCAATATTCATACATCTCACTGCTCCCTCACCGGATGGCGCTACCATGTCATAACCATCTGAAGTTGCTCCATAACCAGTTAATTCCGCATATATTTTAGCCCCTCTTGCTTTAGCATGTTCATATTCTTCAAGTGCTAATACCCCTGCTCCACCTGCAATTACAAATCCATCTCTTGTTTTATCATAAGCTCTCGAGGCTGTTTCGGGTGTATCATTATATTTTGATGATAGTGCAGTCATAGCATCAAACATAGCGGTCATTGCCCAATGAATTTCCTCACTTCCGCCTGCAAAAACGACATCCTGTTTACCCATTTGAATTAATTCCATAGAGTTGCCGATGCAGTGGCCACTAGTTGCACATGCAGAACTCATTGTGTAGTTAGTGCCTTTGATTTTAAAAGGAACAGCAAGTGTAGCTGATGCTGTGCTTGCCATTGTTCTTGGAACAATAAATGGTCCCATTAGTTTTGGAGTTTTAGCTCTAGTCTTATCTGCTGCTAAAATTACATTTTCAATTGATGGACCACCTGAACCCATAACTATCCCAGTTTTAAAATTACTTACTTCACTTTCTTCTAATCCAGAATCGTTTATAGCCTCTTTCATTGCTATATAGTTGTATGCAGAACCTGAACCCATAAATCTAATTGTTTTTCGATCAATATGATCCTCAAGTTTTATATTTGGTTTTCCGTGAACATGGCATTTAAGATTGTGTTCTTTATATTCTTCTGCATAAGAAATGCCTGATTTCGAATTTACTAAAGATTGGTGTACTTCTTCTTGATTATTACCTAAACACGAAACAACTCCTAAACCTGTGATAACTACTCTTCTCATTATTTAAACAATCCTACTTTTAAGCTATCTGCTGAATATATTTTTTTATCATCTGCGAAAACGAACCCATTTGCAAGTCCTACAGTTGTTCCTCCTGGGGACATAATTTTCTTCATATCAATCTTATACGTTACTAACTTAACATTTTTCAACACTTCACCTGTGAATTTTACAGTTCCAACTCCTAGTGCTCTACCCTTGCCAGGGTTACCAAGCCAACCCAGGTAAAAACCGACCAACTGCCACATGGCGTCTAACCCCAAACAACCAGGCATAACAGGATCTGATTTAAAGTGACAATCAAAGAACCAAAGATTGTCTTTAATATCTAATTCAGCTTTTAAGGATCCCTTATTAAAAGTCCCATTATTGTCGTTAATCTCAGTTATTCTATCAAACATGAGCATTGGAGGAAGTGGTAATTTAGCGTTACCAGGCCCAAAAAGTTCACCATTTCCACAAGTAATTAGGTCGTCGTAGCTATAGGAGTTTTTTTTCATAAAAATTGAATTCCCTTATTACTTGATTTAATGATAATATAATATAATAAAACAGTATATATTGTTCTTAGTTTAGAATTGTTATAAAAAACTATGTTAAAAAACATGAATTTTATTGAAAAATTGCGAGAAACTGGGCTTAGACCTACAAAGCAAAGAGTTAAAATTTGTGAGATTTTGTTTAATAGAGAAAAAACATTTCATTTTACAATTAATGATCTTGCAAAAAAAATATTTGAAGAGCTAAACGAAAAAATATCTCTTGCAACAGTTTATAACACTGTTCATGCATTACAAAAAAAAGGATATTTGAAAGAAATATCAATCAACTCTAATAAAAGTTATTTTGATACAAATACTTCTGTCCATCACCATTTTTACGATGAAGATACTCATCAATTAATTGACTGTGATGAAAACGAGATAGAAACAGTCAATATTAAAAAAAATATAACTGGAAAAAAAATTAATTCAGTGGAAGTTCTGGTTAGAGTTGCGAGTGATAATCAAAATCAAAATTAATTTAATATTATCAATAACTTAAATTATATATTATAATTATTCTAAACTGTTGACAATCAATTTAAAACCATTATATGGTTAGCAATTATTAAATTAAGGAGAATACAATGTCATTAAAAGGAAGTAAAACAGAGGAAAACTTAAAAGAAGCATTTGCTGGCGAAAGTCAAGCAAACAGAAGATATCTTTACTTCGCACAAAAGGCTGACATCGAAGGATACAATGATGTAGCTACAGTTTTTAGATCAACTGCCGAAGGTGAGACAGGTCACGCACATGGTCATCTAGAGTACTTAGAGGAAGTTGGAGATCCTGGAACTGGTATGCCGATTGGTGAAACTAAAGCAAATTTAGCATCAGCTGTTCAAGGTGAAACACATGAGTACACTGATATGTACCCTGGTATGGCCAAAACAGCTAGAGAAGAAGGTTTTGAAGAAATTGCTGACTGGTTTGAAACTTTAGCAAAAGCTGAAAAATCTCATGCTGGTAAATTTCAAAAAACTTTAGAATCGATCAGTTAATACATTTTTTTTGGTGGGCATTAAATTGCCCACTAAAACATCCAATAAAATTTCAAATTTATATGAGTAAAGAAGGCAGTCTAGACGCCCCAACAAGGCACCCGATTGATTTTGAGCACCCTGATTTTTTAAATCCTGAAAAATTAGACTCAGAAATGAGAAGAGTATTCGATATTTGTCATGGTTGCAGAAGATGTTTTAATCTTTGTGACTCATTTCCAAAATTATTCGATATGATTGATGAGTCTAAAAATGAGGATGTTGAAAGTTTATCCAGTGATCAATTTGCTCCTGTGGTAGATGCTTGTACTTTATGTGATATGTGTTTTATGACCAAATGTCCATATGTACCTCCTCATGATTTTGACCTAGATTTCCCTCACTTGATGTTGAGATATAGAACAGCACAAAAAAAGTTAGGAAAATTACCAGGTGTACCAACACAATTAGCAAAGATTGACCGAAACGCTAAAATTGGTGTGATGTTTTCTAAATTTATAAATTGGGCATCAAATATAAAAAATAAATTTATAAGAAAAATTTTAGAATTTATATCTGGAATAGATAAAAGGGTTCAGCTACCAAAATACAACTCAGAAACTTTTTCTAATTTTTTTAAAAATAATAACGATAAAATTAAATACGACACGATCACAAAAGATAGAAAAGTTGTTATTTATTCTACTTGTTTTGTGAACTTTAATAAAAAAAATACAGGTGTAGCAGCTTTAAAAGTTTTAAAAAAAAATGGTGTTGAAGTTCAAGAGGCTTATCCAGGCTGTTGTGGTATGCCATTCTTAGAACAAGCAGATCTTCCAAAAGTCGTAGAACAAGCCAAAAAAGTATCAAGTGATTTGATTAAGTGGATTGATAAAGGTTATAAAGTTATAACCTTAACAGCTAGTTGTGGACTAATGTTAAAATTTGAATGGCCATTATTATTACCTGCAGATGAAAATATAAAAAAATTATCTTCAAACGTTATGGATATTGATGAGTATGTTGTTGACATAGCTAATAACGAAGGTTTAGCCGAAGGTCTAGAAGAAATAGATGGTGGAGTAACTGTTCACCATGCTTGTCATGCAAGAGCTCAGAACATGGGAATAAAAGCTAGAGACATGCTAAAACACATTCCAAACGTTAAAATTGATGTTGTCGAAAGATGTGCAGGACATGGTGGAACCTTTGGAGTGATGAAGGAAACACATGATCTAGCAAATAAAGTTGGGAGACCAACCGCAAGGCAAATAAAAAATAAAAATAATAAATACATGGCATCCGATTGTCCTTTAGCTGGAAAGCATTTAAAACAATTAGAAGTAGATACAAATATTTCTAATGATGAGGCACTACACCCTATAGAGTTAATAGCAAAAAGTTATAAGTTATAATAGTGCCTAAAGATAAAAGAGAGATACTAAAATCTGATATAATGCCATTAGAAGCATATATTAAAAATAGAAAAGAGTTAAGAAAAAATATTGTAAGTTTTAAAAAAGATAGAAGAATTGCATTAGGACCTTACGCAACATTCTATTTTGAGAGTTACGAAACTATGCTAGCTCAAGTTCAAGAGATGCTCTACATCGAAAAGGGGGGAGATGAACAATTAAAAGATGAACTAATGGCCTACAACCCTCTAATTCCAAATGGAAAAGAATTAACCGCTACTTTAATGTTTGAAATAGACAATCCGGTATCTAGAGCAGCATTTTTAGGTAAAGTTGGTGGAATAGAACAGTTGGTTTTTATGAAACTAGATGGTGAAACTGTAAAAGCTGTACCAGAGGAAGACGTTGATAGAACATCTACTGAAGGTAAAGCTTCTTCAGTTCAATTTGTGCATTTTAATTTTACAGACGAATTAATTCAAAAATTTAAATCAAACAATATTGAAATTCAATTAGGCATTGACCACAAAGAATATTCACACACCACAAAACTTACTAGAGAGAATATAGCTTCTTTATCAGCAGATTTTAGTTAATAGAGCCCCAAAGATTACCAGTTTTTATCCATCCACTTAAATTATCAGTCTCTATTTCGCACCATTTATTTTCACACTTTCGAACAATTAATAATCTACCTTTTTTTATTAATGCAATGGGTTTTGCAAATGATGTCGGTTTTTTAAATAAAACTTTATCTTCAATAACAATTACTGAATTACTTTTCTTTAATTGCGAAACATGTATCCATCCACTATTATTTTTTAGATCAATTATTCGTCTAAAGTTCTCTTTTTTATCTATTTGTTTTATTGGAAGATTTATTTTTTTATAAACATACTTGATATCAGAGTCGAAACTTGGGCCATAACGAACATTAACTTTATTTTTTTTCAAAGAGACAAAAATTTCATTTGCAGAACTAATTGTGCAAAAAAATAATAAATAAAACAATATAGAAATTTCTTTATTTTTTATTTTACAGAGCACTATTTTCTTTTTTTTAATTTTACTTTTCTTATATTTAAATTTAATAAATCTAGAATTAAAATAAATCCATGCAAATTATCACCAATATTAATAATTTTTTTTAAAATTTCGTTTGCTTGTATTGTTCCAACAATTCCTGCTACTGTTCCTAAAATACCATCATATTCACAATTTAAAATATCATTAGTAACAACCTCTTCTTGGTAAAAATCTCTTAAACTAGGATTATTTTTATTTTTAAAATCAAAGCAAAAAATATGACCATCAAACTTACTTATAGCACCAACAACAAGAAATTTTTTATAATTTAAACTTATATCATTAATTAAAAATTTACTTTCAAAGTTGTCTGTACCATCAATGATGTAATCATAATTTTTAATAATTTTATTAAATTTAATTTTATTTAATTTATAATAATAAATATTTATTTTGGTTTTCGGATTAATTTCATTCAATTTTTTCTTTGCAATTTTAACTTTTGATTTATTAACATCTTTCTCAGTATACAAAGTTTGTCTATGGATATTTGACAAACTAACCCTATCGTGATCTACAATACCAAGTATTCCAATTCCTGAGCGTGTTAAAAATTCAGCAGCAGGGCAGCCTAAACCACCCATTCCAATAATCAAAACTTTAGAATCTCGTATCTTTCTTTGACCAAGTGCACCGATATTTTTTAAAATAATTTGACGAGAAAATTTTTCTATTTCTCTTTTATTTAATTTTGTGCTCATTTTCCTGTTGAGCCAAATCCACCCTCTCCTCGAATTGTTTCTGGCAAAGTTTCTGTTTCTTCTAATTCCATTTTAACAACAGGTGTCAAAATCATTTGTGCTATTCTGTCATTATTATTGATTATAAATTCTTTATTTCCATGGTTAAAGAGAATAACTTTTATTTCACCCCTATAATCACTATCAATTGTGCCAGGAGTATTTAATACACTAATATTATTTTTAGCTGCTAAACCGGATCTTGGTCTTATTTGTATTTCGAATTCCTCTAAAAATGCAACAGAAATACCAGTTGGTACTAAACAAGAAGATTGTGATTTAAGAATTATTGGTTCAGAAATAAAAGCCATTAAATCCATGCCTGAAGCTCCACTAGTTTTATAAGTAGGTAATTGAACAGATGAAGATAATTTTTTGATTAGAACTTTTGCCATTAATTTAAT
>CACKHN010000002.1 GCA_902599995.1 uncultured Pelagibacteraceae bacterium | reverse complement strand
TAACAACTTACAATTCAGAAAATTTTATAAATAAAGCAATAAAAAGTATATTTAAACAGAAGTTTAAAAATTTTCAACTTATCATAGTCGATGATGGATCCACTGATAATACTTTAAAAATTATTAAAAATTTAAAAATAAAAAAAAAATATAAATTTAAAATACTTAATCTCCCTCATA
Organism: uncultured Pelagibacteraceae bacterium; assembly: GCA_902599995.1. Lineage (GTDB taxonomy): Bacteria > Pseudomonadota > Alphaproteobacteria > Pelagibacterales > Pelagibacteraceae > Pelagibacter. Next base: position 136,855 of record CACKHN010000002.1, on the reverse strand, counting down.
GTGGATCACCTGCTCGATCAAGAAATGTGGGTATTAAAAAATCTAGAGGAAAATATATATGTTTTTTAGACTGTGATGACACATTTCACAAAAATAAACTAGATTGTTTGTATAAATTAATAAAAATAAATAATTCTGATGTGTTTTATCACAATGTATATCTTAAACATGAGAAAAAGAATCTTTATTGCAAAATAATTAGTGAAAAAACACCATTTGAAGATTTAATTTTTAATGGTAATAAAATTTGTTTATCATCAAGTTGTATTAAGAAAAATTTTCTTTTAAAAAAAAAAATAAAATTTAATGAAAAAAAAAATTTTTTTTCTGTTGAGGATTATGATTTTTGGCTCCAAATTGCAAATAATCAAGGAAGATTTTTTTTAATTACAAAAATACTTGGTACTATCAACAATAATGAATTTAGTATATCCAAAAAAAGAATAGTTCATTTTTTAAATACTATTTCCCTTTTAAAGAATTATGAAAAGTTTTTTAAAAAAAAAAAATTTAAGATCACACTTAGAAAATTCAGAATTATAACTAGTTTCGTCAAAATTGCGATATTTGAAAAAAATTTAAATTTTTTATTTTTTATTTTTAAATTTTTAATAAAGTTAAGGTTTATTAAATGAACAACATAATATTCAACTATTTAAGTAAAAAAAATATTTTTTTTTTAATTTTTTGTCTTTATCCTTGGTTTTTAATTAGTGGTCCATTTTTATCAGATCTAGTTGCAATTATTTTATCATTATATTTTATATATGAAACATTCTTACGAAAAAGTTTTAATGAATTTAAGAATATTTATTTTTTTCTATTTTGTTTTTTTTGTTTTTATATTATTTTCAATTCATTGTTTGTTGCAAAACATTTTTTATCAATAAAATCATCAATTTTCTATATTAGATTTTTTTTGTTTTCACTAGCAATTGTATTTTTGTTAGAGGAAAATGAAAATAGAATCAAATTTTTTTTCTACAGCATTTGTTTAGTTATTCTTGTATTTTTTATTGACAGTCTTTTTCAAAAAACTTTTGGAAAAAATCTATTAGGTATTGACATGCAGCACGCAATACGAGTTAGTTCTTTTTTTGGGAGTGAGTTAATCTTAGGAAGTTTTACAATTAAATTATTACCAATTGCACTAGCATTTTTATTCTTTGTAAAACAAAACAAAACAATCATTTTTTCAATCTTATTAATTTTTCTAAGTTCTGTAATAGTCTTATTAAGTGCTGAAAAAACTGCATTAATTATGACAATGTTATTATTTGTTTTATTTATTTTAAAGATAAAACTAATTGCAATATATAGATTACTTTTATTTATTACTTTTGCATCTTTAATAAGTTTAATTTTATTTTCTAGTCAATCTCTCAATAAAAGATTAATTCAAGAATTTGCAAAAAATTACTCTGATGGAAAATATATATACTCAAGACCACATGACAGTCATTACAAAACTGCATATAAAATGTTTAAAGATAAACCCTTATTAGGGCATGGGCCTAAAATGTTTAGAGTAAAATGTTCAGATCAAAAATATGTTATAGACCAATTTTCTTGCTCAACACATCCTCATAATTACTTATTACAGATTTTATCTGAAACAGGTTTAATCGGATTTTTGTTTTGGTTAATATTTTATTTAAGCGTATTATTACTTTTTATTAAACTTTTAATATTTGAAAAATCCTCTAAAGATCATTCATTTCCACTTTATATAATGTGCAGCTCAATATTGATAATTTTTCTACCAATTGCTCCTTCAGGAAATATTTTTAACAATTGGTTATCTTGTTTGAATTTTTTTTCAATTGGTGTCATGATGTTTTTCTTAAAAAAAAAAAGTATTAATTTTCTTAAATAGGTATTATTTGAAGTTAATTCTGTTACTATTTGAGTATACCATATTTTAATTTAAAGTAGATGATAAATTTTAATACTTATTTTTATTCTCAATTATACAGGTATTTTAAGGGAATAGTATTTACAATTTTTTTTATATTTATCATTTACAAAATTTATGAAAATTTTAATTTTTTTGAAGAAAAAATTTTACTTAATATTCCGTTAATTTTAATTATTTTTTTTGTTCACAATATTCATCATAATTTCTTAAACCTTAGATTATTTTTATTAATTAAAAATTGTACTAACTATATAGGTTCATATTTTAATTGGGCTCAAATTTTTTTTGATAGTTTAACATTTAATATCTTAATAAGTCATACAGGATCAGTGTATAGAGCTGTAGAGTTGAAAAAGAGAAATGTGGAATATAAACAATTTTTAGGTTTATATTATATATCTTTTTTAGGATACTTAATCGTAAATATTTTACTTATTAATTTAGAAATATTATTTATTGATGAAGTTCCTCAAAAATTTAAATTATATGTTTTCATTATACTTTTATTTACACTTTTAATTTCTGTATCTATTCCAAGATTATCTAAAATTTTTATAAGGATTTTCAATTTCCTTAAATTCGAATTATTTAAAAAACTAGCAAATATAAGTTTAATTATCATTGATTTTATAAAAACAAGTGTTCAAAAAAGTAAAACCTTATTAATTGTTTTCGTTTTTAGTTCCATCTCTCACTTTTTTGAATTTTTGTTGTTTTATCTATCTTATGATCTTTTTATGGATCAAGTTAATATTGAAATATTAATTATACTTTTCTCAATAAGCTTTATATTAGATAGGATTCCCATACTATCAAATATTCCTGGTCTTAATGAAACCATTTTTGCAATTTTTTCTGTTCCTTTGGGCTTATATTTTAATGAAAGTTTCCTCATAAAACTGGTATTAAGATTTACTGGTTATTTTTCTGTCATATTTAACTTTATAATTTACAAATATTTAAATTATACAAATAAGTAATATGGTAATAGTTACTATTACAAAAAATTCTTCGAAAACAATTTTAGACACTATAAGGAGTCTTGAAAATCAAACTTATAAAAATATCAAATGGGTAATAATAGACGAAAACTCTGAAGATAATACTCTAAAAATTATAAAAGCATCAAAATTGAAAAAAGAAATTATTAAAACAAATAAAAAAGGTATATTTGTCTGCTATAATGAAATAATTAAAATTTTAAAAAAAAGATACTTGAATGATATAATTTTTTTTTTACACTCAGACGATATTCTTTTCAATAATAACACTTTATTAAATATAAGTAATATTTTTAAAAATCACAAAATTTTTGCATTATGCGGAAATGTGGTATTTTTTAAAAAAAATAAAAATGACATTTTTAGGAAATGGATTTCTAATTATCCAAAAAAACAAATTAAAATAAAAGGTCAATTATATAAATTTAGAAATTTTTACAAGAGAGATTTTTTATTTGGTTGGTCATTTCCTCATACATCATTTTTTTTTCATACAAAAATTATCAATCAAATTCCCTATTATGATCATAAACTAAAAACAAGTTCAGATTATGGTTGGACAATAAAAATTTTACTTAAAAATCAATTTAATATTTACTATTTGAATAAAAATATAATTAGAATGAGGGCAGGAGGAACAAGTACAAATTTAAAAAATTTAATCTTACAATCAGTAAATGACTTCAAGATAATCAAAAAAATTTTCTATAATAATTTCTTTGATTATTTTTATTGTTTAGTAATTTTATTTTTTAAAAAATTCGCAAAATTAAAACAATTTCTTTAGAGCTCATTAGGTAACTTTTCTCTTTTTTTAATTCCAAAAATTCTTTTTATAACATTGTGGCCATGAGCGATTTTCTTAAGATAAACTGGTATTTCGTTATAATTATATAATTTTGAAATTATTGGAAATACACCTATTCGTCCAATATTTTTCTTAGAATTAATAGTTTCTATTTGATGTTTAAGGTTTCCATCAAAAATTAAAGCATCAGTGGGTTCAACCAAATTATCCAAATTAATTTTTTCATTATCTTTGGTTAAAATTATTCCACCCTCCTCAAAATCAAGATTTTTAAAAGTAACGTTAAAAGTGACGTTCAACATCATTTCTTTAAAATAGCCATCTACGTGTTGAAACATAAACCCTTTTTTTGATGGATAAAAATTTGTCTGCAAATACATTGCAATCCCATCTTTAGAATAATGTAATCCGTAATTTTCGTCTTTATCAGTTAACATATTTCTAATTTTATGCAGCTTTATTGAATAATCTGCGGTCAATTGATGCTCAGGTTCATTCCAAAGGTATTGAACCAATCTAAGCATATTATTTTCTTTGCTATTTTTTTTTGATTTGGCTAAGTAATTCTTATCACCTAATACGATTCCAGTCTTATGAATATTAGAGTTAATCTCTTTATTTGGCTCATTTTTGAAATAGTTTATCCAAAAATTTCTAATAATATTAAAGTCATCTTTATTTAAAAAATTCTTAACAATATAAAATCCATTCTTTTTTAATTGTTTTATAATATCTTCTTTATTCATATAATTTAATTTATATTGTTTATTTAAATTATTATTAATTATATCTTAATTAAAATGACATTCTATTTCAAAAAAAAAAAGTTTTACTTAATTAATAATACTACACTAATAGAAAATTCAAAGTTTAATGACTTGCGTGGACAAATTTCAACTATAGTTGATAAATCTATTCAAACTCAAATAATTAAAAAAAAATTTACAAATTATTCTGATAAAATTATGATCAGAAGAAAAAATACTTTGACAGGCATTCATGGAGATAAAAAAACATGGAAAGTGTTATCATGCATCAAAGGAAAAATCTTAGTTGTTTTGGTAAATTGTGATAGAAAAAATAAAAATTTTGGGAGATATTATAAAATTACTCTTATGGGGAAAGATACAAAATCCATAATAATACCACCAAATGTCGGAAATTCTTATTTATGTCTTGAAAAAGAAAATATAATTTTTTACAAAAATTTGTTCAACGGTAAGTACAACGATTTTGATAAACAATTTACATATAAATGGAACAACAAAATATTTAAGATAAAGTGGCCAATCTCTAAGCCTATTCTATCTAAAAGAGATAAATAAATGTTAAAAAAAACTATTCAGAACCTCTTATGGAAATTAAATTATGATATTTCAAAATTAAACTCAGAAAAGATAAATATAAAAGATTTAATTTATAGATTACACCCAATAAAATTAAAAAATACCAAAATGGTTAGAATTGGAAATCCAAGTGGCGATGGAGGCTATTTAGTTCCAGATATACTTAATGATATTAAATATGTATTTTCACTTGGAGTAGGCAATGAAACTTCATTTGAGGAAGACATGATAAAAAAAAATATTAAATGTTTTTCAGCGGACTATTCTGTAAATAAACCAAAAATAGAAAGTATGAATTTTGAGTTTACAAAAAAATTTGTAAAATCATATAACTCAAATTATTCACTAAGATTTGATGATTGGAAGAATACTTACTTAGGTGACGATTATGTAAGTAATATATTATTACAAATTGACATAGAAGGAGACGAGTATAGCGTAATTCCAACAATAGATAGTAAAACTATGCTTCAAACTAAAATAATGATTGTAGAATTCCATCATTTAACAAGAATTCTAGATCATAAATATCAAAAATATATTATAAGCTGTTTTGAAAGAATTTTGGAATATTTTTCTCCAGTGCATTTACATGTGAATAATTCCTCTAATGTTTTGGTAAATTCTGACTACGAAATTCCACATTTACTCGAGGCTACTTTTGTTAATAAAAATTGTGTAAGTAACTATGAATATGTGAACGAATTTCCCAGTTTACTTGATCGTCCTTGTGTACACGATAAAAAAGAAATTGTTTTGCAAAAAAGTTGGTTTAGGAATTAATGCTTTTTAATAAAATTTGGTAAAAATTTTGAATAAGTCATTATAAAAAAAATATTAATTAAAATTTTTATCATAAAAAAATTACTCCATTCAACTTCACCTAAATAATTTTCAGTTTTACCATTTAATCCTTTTTTAAAAAAATATACATTTTTCTTTCTATCTGGATCTTCACCAACAAAATAGTAATTTTTTACATTCCTTTTCCGTACTTCATCTAAAACACTTAACATTAAAGGGTACCCAGCTTTAAATTTTCGACCATGTTTAGTTGTGACTGCAAAAAAATCCCATGCATTTTTATTTTGAATGATTGCTGCCCTAAAGCCTAAAATATTTTCAAATTGGTCATATGCTTTAGAGAAAACAATATTTTCCTTAAATAATGAAAATATTGTTTTTACTTCGTCATGACTATGTCCTTTCCCTAGCTTATTATCTATTTCTAGTTGTCTACTTAGTCTATATACAAGATTTACATCTGGATTTTTATCTACAATAATTTTTAACTTATTATTGTTTGAAATTCTAAAACTTTTTTTCCATTTTTTAGTAGCATTTCTCAGCTGATCATCAATATTTTGAAAAAGAGGCAAAGTAATTTTTGTATTACCAGATCGTTTATAAAAAACTTTCTTAATACCAATAGTTCTTTTTAAGAATATATATTTATCTGCGTCTATATTTGTTAGATCTGCTCTAAAATATTTGAAAAAAAATCTTTTATATTTTTTTTTAATATACTCAATGACATATAAAAGATCCTCATGATTGCCATTTAAAGATCCAGGTAAATAGATAAAAACTAAAGGGCCTTTTGTTTTAACTAATAATTGACAAGTAGACACTAGTACTTCTTTTTTTGAAATACATAATCTTAAGATTTTCCAATTATATTTTTCCTTCAAAATTCCCCATTTATAAAATTGCCTATAATCCCCATTTTTATTATGAACAAATTTATCCCAATCATTTTCATTTAGTGAGGATTCATAACAGATATTCATATTGTTTATATTAATTTGTATTTAAATTTTTGCTATTATAAAAATTTGAGAGTTAATTAAACCTTTTAAAAAATTAAAAGGAGAATAATGTACTTTTAAAATTTTAAAATTTTCTTTTTTTAAAAATTTAAGAAATTTAATGTAATCGAAGCCAATATGAGAACTGTTATATTTTTTTGATGATCTATTAATTTTAATATAAAATAAACTCTTTATTATATTTTCTAAATTAGTATTTTTATGGGTTTGTGAGGATATGATTCTGATAAAATTTTTTAATAAACTTGATATGCCCACCTCTATAGGTACAGAAATTACAAAAGTAGAATTTTTTATTGATATTTTTTTCAAATTTTCAATTATTTTTTTTTGTTCTTTTATATTTACATGTTCGAAAACCTCATTTATGAAAATTAAGTCAAAATAATTTTTAAAAATCTTTGATGAATTTATAAAAACTTTATTAACTTTATATTTTTTCAAATTTTTTCTAAGCTGTTTAACCATCAAAATATTTGGTTCAAAAAAGTAAAAATTTTTTCTCTTAGATCTTTTTATATATTTAAATAATTCACCATCACCTGCACCATAATCCAGAACTTTATTAGAATTATATTTTGATACAAATTCAGACGTTAATTTAAATCTTCGAGAGTGAGAAAATCTCTTAATAAAATTTTTGTTACCTACAGTAAGTCCAGTATAATTCATAAAAAATTTTAGGATTAATATAAAACAATTATTATCAAATTTTGCAAATTATCCCTAAATATTGCACATAAAAATACTTTTTTTTTAATAATTTCTTTACATTTAAATAATTAAATAGTAATTAGGCTTGCCTGGTAATTATTGCGAAAGTGTCATACCCGATCCCATTCCGAACTCGGCAGTCAAGCCTTTCAGCGCCGATGGTACTTTGTCTTAAGGCACGGAAGAGTAGGACATTGCCAGGCTGATCTACCATGAAAAATCTAATTATAATTACAGGTGGAGCTGGTTTTGTGGGGTCAAACCTAGTTGATTTTTTTCTTAATAAAACCAAATATAAAGTAATAAGTTTGGATAATTATTCTTCAGGGAGTAAAAAAAATCACATTAAAAACAAAAATGTTAAATATATTAAAGGCAAAACATCAGACATAAAAAAAATTTTAAATAATAAAAAAAAGAAAATTAAAGCTATTTTTCATTTTGGAGAATTCGCTAGAATTTATCAAAGCTTTAAAAAATTTGATGAGTGTTTCGAGTCTAATTCAATTGGATCAAATGCTGTTTTCAAATTTTGTTTAGAAAATAATATCAAGCTTATTTATTCTGCCACTTCAGCAAGTTTGGGCAATAATGGAAAAGATAAAAATCTATCACCATACGCATTTACAAAATCTAAGAATATTGAATTATTAGAAAATTTAAAAAAGTGGTTTAATTTCAAATTTGAAGTAGTTTTCTTTTATAATGTTTATGGACCTAGACAGATTAAGATCGGAGATATGGCTACTGTTATAGGGATATTTGAACATCAATACTTAAACAAAAAACCAATAAGTGTCGTAAGACCAGGTAGTCAAACTAGAAGATTTACTCACATAAGAGATACAATCAAGGTTTGTTATGAGGCATTTGTGAGTAATAAGTGCAAATATTATAGCATTACTAATAAAAATTCTTACTCAATTATTGATGTTGCAAAAATGTTCAAAACAAAATTAATATTTTTAAAACCTAGATTAGGCGAACGATATGCCTCAGCTTTGACAAAAATTACTAATAATAATCAAATAATACAAAAATATGGAAAATTACAATTGAAAGATTACATAAGTTCCTTTATTAAATCCTCTAAATTATGAAAATTAAAAGCTCACTAAAATCAATTAAAAAAAGAGATCTTAACTCAAAACTAGTTAGAAGAAGAGGTCGTGTTTACGTGATTAATAAAACTAATCCAAAATTTAAAGCAAGACAAAAATAATTTTTTATGGATAATGAAAACCATAAAAAAACTTGGAATAACTTTACAAAATTTGTGTTGTGGGGATCTATTACAGTTATATTAGTTTTAGTTTTAATGGCAATATTCTTATTATAAAACTGATCTATGAAAATTGTATCTATTTTAGAAAATCAAACAATAGAAAAAAGAATTGCAATTACCCCTGATATCGCAAAAAAATATATTTCACTAGGTCTTGAAGTTTCATTGTGCAAAAATTATGGCAGTCACTTAGGTATTAAAGACAATGAATATAAAGAATTAGGAGTTTCAATTTTAGACGATGAAAAAGAGATTATAGAAAAAGCGAATGTTATAGTTCAATTAAGTTTGTTAGATGATGATAAAAGTTCTTTTTTTAAAGAAAATCAAACGTTTATTGGAGTATTAAACCCATATGAAAACAAAGAGAAAATAAATAATTTAATTAAAAAAAAAATTAATATCTTTTCACTGGAGTTGCTTCCAAGAATAACAAGAGCTCAATCTATGGATATATTATCTTCTCAGGCAAACCTTGCTGGTTATAAAGCGGTAGTGGAGTCGTTTGCTAATTTTGAAAAAGCAATTCCAATGATGATGACAGCAGCAGGTACTATTCCTGCAGCAAAAGTATTAGTAGTTGGTGCAGGAGTAGCAGGCCTCCAAGCAATTGCGACTGCAAAACGAATGGGAGCAATTGTATTTGCTACAGATGTTAGAATGGCTTCAAAAGAACAAGTTGAAAGTTTAGGAGGAAAATTTTTAACAGTTGAGGATGCAGATAATCTAGAGACAGAGGGTGGATATGCAAAAGAAGCATCAGATGATTTTAAAAAAAAGCAAGAACAATTATTGTCTGAAACCTTGAAGAAAATTGATATTGTAATTTGTACTGCTTTGATTCCTGGAAAAAAAGCACCAGTGATTATTAAAGAAGAAATGATTCATAATATGAATTCTGGTTCAATAATTTATGATCTAGCCGCGATACAAGGTGGAAATACATCACATACTAAAGTTGATGAAATTATAGATATAAATGGTGTTAAAATAATGGGTGAAAGTAATATTTTAAACAAGCTTCCAACCTCCGCATCTAATTTGTACGCAAAAAATCTATTCAATTTTGTCTCAAATTTATATGATAAAGAGAACAAAAAAATAAACATAAATTTACAAGATGAGATAATTGAGAAAACCTTAATAAAATAAAAATTATGGAAATAGACCCTTTAGTATTTAGATTAAGCATTTTTATCCTTTCAATTTTTATAGGTTACTATGTGGTTTGGAGTGTAACTCCATCACTACATACTCCTTTAATGTCTGTTACTAATGCAATTTCATCAGTAATAATTGTTGGGGCAATTATTGCAGGATTGGCTGGAAATTCAGATACTATATTTAATACTTCAAGTATATTTGGTTTTTTAGCAATATCATTAGCAGCAATTAATATTTTTGGAGGTTTTCTAGTAACACAAAGAATGCTTGCAATGTATAAAAAAAAGAAAAAAGACAAATAATGTTATCAGCAAATTTATCAGCCATATTTTATTTAATTTCAGGTGTATTATTTATTTTAGCTTTAAGAGGTCTTTCTTCACCAGAAACATCGAGACAAGGAAATTTCTTTGGAATTTTAGGAATGATTATTGCAGTTGTAGTTACTTTTTTTTCAATTGGTAACTTTTCAACTGGATTTGCAGTTGTTTTAATTTTTCTTTTAATTGGTGGATTAATTGGTGCTTTTATTGCTTATAAAATTCCAATGACAGCAATGCCAGAATTAGTTGCTGGATTTCATAGTTTAGTAGGGTTAGCAGCTGTATTTGTTGCTATTGCTGCTTTTCTAAACCCAGAAGCTTTTAATCTAGGATCTCCTGGTAACATTAAACTTGGCAGCTTAATTGAAATGTCAATCGGTGCAGCAGTTGGTGCGATAACTTTTTCAGGTTCAATTATTGCATTCTTAAAGCTTCAAGGAATAATGTCAGGATCACCTATAACATTTAAAGGTCAGCATCCATTAAATGCTTTAATTTTAATTTCAATAATTGTTATAACCTATTTACTTTGCTCAACTCAGTCCTCGAATTTATTTTGGATATTACTTGTTATATCATTCTTAATTGGTTTTTTATTAATAATTCCAATTGGTGGAGCAGATATGCCAGTGGTGATCTCAATGTTAAATTCATACTCAGGTTGGGCTGCAGCTGGAATTGGATTTACTTTAGAAAATACGGCATTAATAATTACTGGTGCATTAGTAGGATCCTCTGGAGCAATTTTATCTTATATAATGTGTAAAGGAATGAATAGGTCATTCTTTAATGTAATCTTAGGAGGGTTTGGAGCAACTGAGCAGTCAGCTTCATCACAAAATAGAGAGCAAAGACCAGTTAAAAGTGGAAATGCAGATGATGCTGCTTTTTTAATGAAAAATGCTTCATCAGTAATAATTGTTCCAGGTTATGGTATGGCTGTCGCACAAGCACAACACGCTTTAAGAGAAATGGTTGATACTTTAAAAAAAAATGAAATAAAAGTTTCTTATGCAATTCACCCTGTAGCTGGACGAATGCCAGGTCATATGAATGTATTATTAGCTGAGGCAAATGTTCCATATGATGAGGTATTTGAATTAGAGGAAATTAATAACGATTTTGCAAATGCAGATGTAGCATTTGTTATAGGCGCTAATGATGTAACAAACCCAGTTGCAAAAACAGATCCGCAAAGTCCAATTTATGGAATGCCAGTTCTAGATGTTGAAAAATGTAAATCGGTATTATTTGTAAAAAGAAGCCTGTCCCCTGGTTATGCTGGAATTGATAATGATCTATTTTATAAAGAAAATACTTTGATGTTGTTTTCAGACGCAAAAAAAATGACAGAAGACATTACTAAAAATCTATAGGTATAAATTTGAATACTAAAATATTTTGTGACATTGCGGAATTAAATCAAATTAAAAAATTTAACAAAAAAAAAATTGTTAAAGGATTTACAACTAATCCAAGTTTAATGAGAAAAGCAGGAGCAAAAGATTACAAAGCATATTCAAAAAAAATCTTAAAGATTTGTAACAATAAACCAGTATCTCTCGAAGTATTTGCTGACGAATATTATGAGATGAAAATTCAAGCAATGAAGATAAATACTTGGGGAAAAAATGTTTATATAAAAGTTCCAATTTCAAATTCTAAAGGTAAATTTATGGGTCGAATCATTAAAGAATTAAATGATGAAAATATTAAACTTAATATAACAGCTGTCTATAACGCTAAACAGGCAGAAAAGATTTTGAAGTTAATTAATAAAAAGACTAAAGTAATTATTTCTATTTTTGCTGGAAGAGCGGGGGATGTAGGAAAAGATCCTGTGCCAGAGTTCATAAAAAGTATCAAATTAGCAAAAACCTTTAAAAATGTTGAGATTTTATGGGCAAGTGTTAGAGAACCTTATAATTATTTGCAGGCAAAACAGTTAGGGTGCCATATCATTACTGTGCCACCAGCGATTATTGAAAAAATAGAAAACTTTGGTAAATCGTTTGATCAGCTTACAAAAGAAACTGTCAAAGCTTTTTTAATTGATAGTAAAAAATCTAATTTTAAAATTTAGTTTTGGATTGGTTGCGGGGGACGGATTTGAACCGCCGACCTTCAGGTTATGAGCCTGACGAGCTACCAGACTGCTCCACCCCGCGGTATACTTATATTCTATTTTTAAGTTTATTTAATTTTTTAACCCTTTTAATATTCTCTTGAAGAATTCTTTTTTTCTTTTCTGAAGGCTTTTCATAAGTATTTTTTAATTTTATTACTTTAAAAAAACCATCCCTTTGAAGTTTTCTTTTTAAAACTCTTAGGGCTTGCTCAATATTGTTATCTTTAACTTCTATTTTAATAACTACCTCCAAAAAAAATTATTAACTATCACTATTATAATTTTATGTCTATAAATTTTATTTGTTATCAAGATGTAAGATTACTTTCTTTTTTTACGTTCTGTTTCCTCTCTCTTTTTATTCTTCTCTCAGCTTTCTCTATAGCACCTAATAAATCTTTTTGAGTAAATAAGTTTAATGCAACAGGATCTTTTGGATTTAGATTATTATAATTCCAATAGCTTTTGTTTCTGATTGAAGTGACTGAATTTTTTGTTATTCCAACAAGCCTTGCAATTTGAGAGTCCTTAAGTAAATTATGCTGCCTGATAAGCCATAATGCGGAGTCTGGTTTATCTTGTCTTTTTGAAAGTGGTACATATTTTTTTATTTTTTTTTCTGAATTTGAAATTTCAATATCTCTACTTTTAATTTGTAATGGTCTGTTTTCATCTTTTGAAGATAATTCAATTTCCTCTCTTGATAACTGACCTGATATTATAGGATTGTAAGCTTTAATACCTTTAGCTACCTCACCATCTGCAATACCTTGAATCTCCACTTCGTGTAATTGGCAAAAATCTGCAATTTGCTTGAATGTTAATGTTGTGTTTTCAACTAGCCAAACGGCAGTAGCCATTGGCATTAGGGGTGCATTTGACATTTAATTTTTTTTTTCTGATTTAAAATTTTGAAATTTTTTATTAAATTTACTTATTCTACCTTTATCCATTAATTTTTGTTTTCCTCCTGTCCATGCAGAATGGGATTTAGGATCAATTTCTAACTTCAGTAAGTCTCCTTCAGCGCCCCATGTGGACTTAGTTTCAAATTGACTACCATCTGTCATTTCTACTTTAATTAAGTGGTAATTAGGGTGAATATTTTTTTTCATAACGAGATTTATAGCAAAGGAAATTTATAACACAATTAAAAGTTCTCTAATTCTTTAAGCATTTTATTGTTAATTCCGTCACTTGAGGCTCTAATATTAATTCCATTACTGCTAAATTTATTTAGATCATTTACGACTCCACCAGCTTCCCGTACCATCAGTGATCCAGCTGCTACATCCCAAAGGTTAATATTATTGTGAAAAAAACCATCAAATCTACCAGCGGCCACATAAGCTAGGTCTAGAGCTGAACAACCAGTGTAGCGCATATTAAAATTACTAAATTTTACTCCATCATGATTACTCGAAAACAAACAATCACCTATAACATTTTTTTTTGATACTCTTAATCTTTGGTTATTGAGATAAGAACCTTTATTTTTTTCAGCAAAAAACATTTCGTCTTTGATAGGATCAAAAATTAAACCACTTATTATTTCTTCATTTGACTGTAAAGCAATACAAATTGCAAAATGTGGAATGCCATGGAGGAAATTTGTTGTTCCATCAATCGGGTCTATAATCCAAATATTTTCCTCATCCTTATTTTTAATTTTTCCAATCTCCTCTGAAAGGAAAGAGTAATTTTTTTTTGTCTTACTAAGTTCATCAATTATAATATTTTCAACACGTTTATCTGTTTTAGTTACAAAATCTCTAGGACCCTTTTTAGAAATTTGTAATTTTTCAACTTCTCCAAAATCTCTTATTACTAATTTAGATGCTTTCTCCACAGCCTTTATCATAATATTCAGATTTGAGGATATTGAAATCATATTTTAAATTTTTTTTACGTATTCTAAATTTCTTGTATCAATTATTACCTCATCTCCTGACTCGATGAATGGAGGTACTTGAATATTTAATCCATTATCAAGAATTGCAGGTTTATATGATGACGAAACTGTTTGTCCTTTTAAAGCTGCATCAGTTGTACCTATTTTACACTTTATTTGATTAGGCAGTTCAATTGAAATTGGATTTTCATTATAAAAATTTATAGAAACCTCAAGATTTTCTGTCAAAAGTTTTCCCTTTTCTCCAACCATATCTTTTTTAATTTGTATTTGTTCAAAGCTTTTTGGATCCATAAAAAAATAATAATTTTCATCCTCATAAAGATAATTAAATTTTGTTTCCTCTAAAGAAGCCTTTTCAACAGTTTCACTTGATCTAAATCTTTCATTTAACTTAGTATTTTTTCCTACACTTTTCATTTCAACTTGTGCAAAGGCACCACCTTTACCAGGTTTAACATGCTGAGTTTTTAAAACTTGCCATAGATCATTCTTATATTCTAAAAGCATTCCAACTCTTATCTCACCAGCATTAATTTTCATTCTACTCTTTCTATTGCTTCTAAGGGTTTAAATTTTTTATTACTCCAAACGTAGCCTGAGATAGCTAAAAAATTTGCATTGTTCAATAACAGTTTTTTATAATTTTTGGAATTAATCCCTCCAATAGCTACAATAGGAGTTTTAGTAATTTTTTTAATCTTATTTAAAATTTTGATATTTGCTGTATGTTTGGTTTTTTTAGTTTTAGAAGAGTAAAAAGCTCCAAACGCTAAATAGCTTGCTTTAGCCTTTATAGCTATCTTTGCTAAAGTTATAGAATTATGGCAGGTAATACCTATAATTTTTTTGCCAATTATCTTCCTAGCTTCTTTTATATTCATATCTTTTTGACCTAAATGACAACCATCAGCACCTAATTTTTTTGCAAGTATTGGGTCGTCATTGATTAAAAATTTTACTTTATTTTTTTTACAGACTTTTTTTATTTTTTGTCCAATCAAAATTTTATGTTTGAAGGAATATTTTTTAAGTCTCAATTGAAAAAAACTGATTTTTCCAGTTTCTAGTACTTTTTGAAGATCTTTAAAAAAATTTTTATATATTTTGTTAGGAGAAATAAGATAAATAAATTTCTTTTTATTTAATCTCAAGTTCACTCGCCCATTTGCCCTGAGCAGCCAATGTACACATTTTAGCTCTGTGATTAAAAGTTTTTTGAGTTCCTTCTTTGTCTTTTATATTTTTAGACCAGACCTTAAGAGCACTTTGCTGAAGAGCTCTTCCATATGAGTATGTCATAATAAAATTAGTATTATTATTTTTATTTATCAAATTTAAATTTTCTGTGGCCTCTAACTCTGATTGACCCCCCGATAAAAAAGCAATCCCAGGCACATCACTAGGAACTGAATTTTTGAGACACTCAAGTGTTTTATTTGAAATCTCTTCACTGGATATTTTTTCTTTAGATAGATTACCAGATACTATCATATTTGGTTTTAAAATAATTCCTGAAAGATCAACTTTATGTAATATTAATTCTTCAAAGCATTTTTTTATAACCTCTGATGTTTTACTTAAACAAATATCTGCAGAATGTTCTCCATCCATTAATACCTCAGGCTCCACTATTGGGACCATGCCACTTTCTTGAGCCAGTGCTGAATATCTCGCAAGTGCATGAGCATTACTATTTATTGCTAGCTTAGTTGGATATTTATTACTGATAGAATAAACCCCTCTCCATTTTGTAAATCTTGCTCCGAGTTCATAATATTTTTTCAATCTATTTCTGAGGCCATCTAAACCTTCAGTAATTTTTTCTTCAGGAGAGTTTGCTAATTCTACAGCACCCGAATCAACTTTTATTCCAGGTACAGCGCCTGTGTCCGAAATTAGATCAGGGATGGATTTTCCAGAACTTGTAGTTTGATTTATTGTTTCATCGTAGAGAATGACCCCTCCAATACAATCTTTCATGCATTCAGATGAGAAAAGAATTTCCCTAAACAATAGTCTATTTTCAGGAGTTGAATTTATGTTAACCACTTTAAGTCTCCTGGTCATGGTGCCAGTGCTCTCATCTGCAGCAAGTATACCTTTACCATTAGAAATTATTTTTAGTGCAATTTTATTTAGTTCAGACATTTATCTATTTAAAGCGGTTATACCAGGAAGCTTTTTACCTTCAAGATATTCTATAAACGCTCCACCTGCAGTTGAAACAAAGTTAAAACTTTCTATAGCCTTGATGTTGTTTAATAATGAGACCGTATCTCCTCCACCAGCAACTGAAAAAATTCTGTTTAATTTATTATTTTTAATTATTGTTTTTGCTAT
Source organism: uncultured Pelagibacteraceae bacterium (assembly GCA_902599995.1). GTDB lineage: Bacteria > Pseudomonadota > Alphaproteobacteria > Pelagibacterales > Pelagibacteraceae > Pelagibacter. The sequence continues at coordinate 120,084 of CACKHN010000002.1, read as the reverse complement.
TTCAATGCTGCCGTTTGCAAAGTTAGGGTTTTCAAAATATCCAGCAGGGCCATTCCACAATATGGTCTTACTTGAATTAATAATACTAGCTATTTTATTTATGGTTTTTGGGCCAATGTCTAAAATCATTTCATCGTTAAAAATTTCATTTAATTTTTTTTTTTCACTTGATCCATCTAGATCTTTAGATACTAACACATCTTCTGGATAAATTATTTCACAATTTTCTTTTTTCGAAAATGAAATAATTTCTTCAATTATCTTTTTACAATTTTTTTCTTTAATAGATTTTCCAATATTGTGACCGAAGTATTCAATAAAATTATTAGCCATACCGCCAACAATAATAATATTATCAAATTTAGGTATTAGATTTTTAATAACTTCAATTTTGGTAGAAATTTTCGACCCACCAATTATACAGGATATTGGTTTTGTGATTTGAGATGTAATTTTAGTAAGAGCATCAACTTCTAAATCTAGTTGTAACCCAGAAAACGAAGGCAGGAATCTTGAAATTTCAACAATTGACGTATGTAACCGATGAGAGCAAGAGAAGGCATCATTAACATAAAGATCGCCAAGATTTGCTAGGTGTTTTGCAAAATTTTTATCATTTTTTTCCTCTTCTGGATAAAACCTTATATTTTCTAGCATTAAAATTTCTTCTTCAAATTTATCGAAGAAATCCTTTTTTTCAATTTCATTGATATTTTGTGTGATTAATCTGACATTTAAACCTAATTGATCCTGTAAATTTTCACAAATTGGCTTTAATGAAAGCTCTCTTGAAATTTTACCTTTTGGCCTTCCTACATGAGATAAAATAATAATTTTAGTTTTTTGCTTATTTAGAAATTTTAAAGTAGGTAGAATTTTATCAATTCTAGTTGTGTCACTTATTTTTCCTTTAATTAAAGGAACATTTAAATCCAATCTTAATAGTATTTTTTTATCACGCAGATTTGTTTCGTTACTGATACTTTTCATTAAGAGATTTTATGCAAATTTTCTGCAATATCACACATTCTATTAGAAAAACCCCATTCGTTATCATACCAAGCTGAAATTTTACCCATATTGGCTCCGACCACACTTGTTAAAGACGCATCAATAATTGCAGAGGCTGAATTATGATTGAAATCAACTGAAACTAATCTTTCCTGATTGACAACTAAAATTTCTTTTAATTCTTTTTTTGAAGCTATTTCAAATACATTATTAATACTTTTAATATTAATTTTTTTTTTGGTACAAAAAACCAATTCTAAAAGTGAAACATTTGGTGTTGGCACTCGCATCGCCACACCTTCTAACTTTCCTTTCAGACTTGGAATTATTTCACCTATCGATTTTGATGCTCCTGTGGATGTGGGTACAATCGATTGGCTTGCAGATCGTGCTCTCCTTGGATCTTTATGAGAATTATCTAAAATTCTTTGGTCACTTGTAAATGAATGAATTGTTGTCATAAAACCTTTTTCAATTTCAAATTTTTTGTGGATAACATTTACAACTGGTGCCAAACAATTCGTAGTACATGAGGCAGCTGAGATTATTCTATCTTTTTTAGATAAAGTATTTTGATTAACACCAAAAACGATTGTTTTGTCCGCGTTTTTGCAAGGAGCGGAAACAATTACTTTTTTCGCACCATTTCTTACATGGGCCTTAAGTTTTTCTCTTGAGTTAAATTTACCAGTACATTCTAAAACATAGTCAACATCATATTTTTTCCAATTAATTTTTTCGATCTTAGGCTCTTGAGAAAATGAAATTTTTTGATCATTTATTATTAAGTGATTTTTATCAAAATTAACATCACCATTAAATTTTCCATGGATAGAGTCATATTTAATTAATTTACTTGTACTCTCTGAATTTGATCTATTATTAATGTGTTGAATTTTCAAACTTTTGTTCTTTCTTTCAAAAATTGATCTAACAATCATTCGACCAATTCTACCCATTCCATTAATTCCAATTTTCATTACCATAATTAATTTTTTAGCATTTTCTTAGTTTTACTGACAATATTTGAAACTGTTAATCCAAAATGTTCAAAAATATCTTTGTAGGGTGCACTCTTACCAAATTCGTTAATTCCAAATGTTAAACCTAAGCTTCCTACATATTTTTTCCAATAATCACTCGATCCGGCTTCAATTGAAATTTTAAATTTAGTTTCGTTTAAAATTTTATTTTTATATAATTTTGATTGTTGATCGAAAAGCTCCATAGATGGCATAGATATAACTTTGGAATATATTTTATCTTTGGCTAATTTATGACTGGTTTCAATAGCCAAACTAACCTCTGAACCACTTGCAAATATTGTTAAAATAATTTTATTGTTAGTCCTCAAAACTTCATAAGCCCCTGAAGAACATTTATTTAAATTTGTATAAGATTTTCTTATCGGATTTAGACCTTGTCTTGTTAATGACAAAATACTTGGTGTTTTTGAACTTTTTAGTGCATGTTCCCAACATTCAATTGTTTCAACTCTATCTGCTGGTCTAAAAACATTTAAATTTGGAATTGATCGTAATCCTGAGAGTTGTTCAATTGGCTGATGGGTTGGTCCGTCCTCTCCAAGCCCTACTGAGTCATGAGTCATTACATAAATTACCCTTGTTTGCATCAACGCAGATAATCTAATAGAAGGTTTACAATAATCAGAAAATATTAAAAAAGTACCACCGTAAGGAATTAAGTTTCCATAAAGTGCAATACCATTCATAACACCACTCATTGCATGTTCTCTTACTCCGTAGTGAATATAATCTCCATTAAAATCTCCCGGTTTAACTATTTTTTGATGTTTTGTTTTTGTATTATTTGATCCTGCCAAATCAGCAGAACCACCAACTAAGTTATGTTTTTGGCTTGTTAATGCCGTCAAAGTAATTTCAGAACATTTTCTTGTAGCTAAATTCTTAGGTTCTTTTATTGCAGCTCTTTTTTGTTGTTTTAATATACTTGAAAAATTATTTTTTTTTATTTCTTTAAATTTTATTTTATTTTTATTGAATATTTTAATCCATTTTTTTTCTATAATTTTACCCTTTTGACCAATTTTTCTCCACTCTTTTAAAAGTTTTTTAGGAATATAAAAAGGCTTATTGTTCCAATTAAGATTTTTTCTAACAAGTTTAATTTCCTCTAAACCTAAAGGGCTTCCATGAGAAGATGCTTTACCTGATTTATTTGGTGAGCCATATCCAATTTTTGTTTTACATGAAATAACTGTAGGTTTTTTTGCATTTTGCACATTTTTTAATGCTTTAAATATTTCCTTTTCATCATGTCCATTTATTAAAACATAATCCCAACCATAACTCTTAAATCTTTGTTTAAAATTATCTGAAACTGCAAGATCAGTAGGCCCATCAATTGAAATTGAATTGTTATCAAAAAGCACTACTATATTTTTGAGTTTCAAGTGACCCGCTAAGCTCATTGCTTCATGACTTATACCTTCCATTAAACAACCATCTCCAGCTAAAACATAAGTTTTGTGATTAATTATGTCATTTCCTAATTTTTTTTTTAAAATTTCTTCTGCGATTGCAAATCCTACTGCGTTGGCTATTCCTTGACCAAGAGGTCCTGTTGTTGTTTCTATACCAGAATTTGGATGGTATTCAGGGTGACCAGCACAAATAGAGTTTAGCTGTCTAAAATTTTTTATACTATTCAATGAAATACTTTTATATCCAGTTAAAAACAGTAAAGAGTACAACAGCATTGATCCGTGACCTGCAGATAAAACGAATCTATCTCTATTCATCCAATTTGGATTTTTAGGATTAAATTTTAAAAAATTCTTAAAAAGCACAGTTGCAACATCAGCCATACCCATTGGCATGCCTGGGTGACCAGAATTGGCGTTTTGAACTGCATCAATTGATAAAAATCTGATACAATTTGCTAAATCATTATGTAGTTTATTCAAAATTATCCTGACTAGACTAAGAAGAATCTATTTAATATTATATCTATATATATGAATTCTATGAACGAAAAAGAAAAAAAATTAATTTCAGTTTTAGATGAATTAAAAAATTTAAAACTTACTAATCCAGAATTGCAAAGTAATGTTGAAAAGTTAAGTAAACAAAAAAATCAATTAGAAATTGAAAAAAATGAATTGGAGAATAAATACAAAGTATTACTAGAGGAGCATGAAATTTTATCAAAAAAAATAGATGAAATTAAAAATAAAGAAAAATACGAGGAAAGAAAGCAAATGGAGTTTTCTGAAAAAATTGATGAATTGAGTCAAGAAACAGATACTTTATTAGAAGAAATAGATAAATGGCAAATGTAAGTATTAAATTTAACAACAAAGAATTCATATTGTCCTGTGATGATGGGCAAGAGGAACATCTAGAAGAATTACTGATTCAAATCAGCAAAAAGTTTAACAATTTAAAAAATGATCTAGGCAATTTAGGAGAGAACAAGCTTCTGTTAATTACAGCGGTGAAAATAATGGATGAATATTATGAAACTAAAAAGAAGGTTGAGCAAAGAAAAAATGAATTTAAAGATTTGTCAAATAAATTTAAACAACTTAAATCATTAATATATGAGTATCGAGATAAGAAAGAGGATGAGATAAAAAGACTCAATTTGAATCATGAAGATTTTAAAGTTGAGATTGAGAATAATCAAAAAAAATATGAGCAGTTAATTGATGAAGCGGCTGATCAAATATCAAATTTTGTTAAAAGAGCAAAAATAGACAACTTATCCAAATAAATCCGTGATTAAAGCAAAGTTGAGAGATACATTAGTAAAATTAAGAAAAAATAACTCAAAAAAAAAAATTAATCTAAATCCAAGTCGAATTTATTCGTATCTTTATAAAAAAAAATATAATTTAAACATTATAGGTGGATATTATCCAACAAATTATGAGATTGAGGATTTAAAAATTTTAAATTTTTTTTTTAAAAAAGGTTCAACGATTTCACTTCCAAAAATTAAAAAAAAAAATCAAATGGAATTTTATAAATGGCACAAAAATGAACCCCTGTTTATAAATAAATATGGTATCCCAGAACCAGGGGGTAATTACAGAGTTTATCCTGATCTTATATTTGTTCCTTTGGTAGCATTTGATAAAAAATTAAATAGATTAGGTTATGGAGGCGGTTTCTATGATCGTTATATTCAAAAAATATCAAAGATTAAAAAAATAGTAAAAGTTGGTCTTGCTTTTTCTTTTCAAAAATTAAAAACAATACCAATTAACAAACATGATAAGAAACTAGATATAATTATAACTGAGAAAGATATTACTTAATGAAAATATTGTTTTTAGGCGATGTTGTAGGTGTTGCAGGTTGTTCAAAACTGACTAACAGTCTCTTAAATGAAATTAAATTAAAAAATATTGATTTTGTGATTGTAAATGGTGAAAATGCCTCTTCTCAAGGGGTAGGACTTACAAAAGAAATATGTAAAGATTTTTTTAATTGTGGAGTAAATGTCATCACAACAGGAAATCATGTTTGGGATAAAAAAGAAATTATGGAGTATATTGATAAAGAACAGAGATTATTACGCCCTAAAAATCTTTTTGAACCTGCGCCAGGAAGAGGATTTAATATTTACAAAACAAATAAAAATATAAAAATTGGTGTTTTAAATTTGATGGGAAACGTCTTTATGAAAAAGTGTGAAGATGTTTTTCAAACTTCAAAGGAATTTTTGAGTGAAAACAAATTAAAACAAGATTATGATATTCTTGTTGTTGATTTTCATGGTGAAATCACAAGTGAAAAAAATGCTATTGGTCATTTTTTTGATGGCCAAGCTACTCTCGTGGTTGGAACTCATACCCATATTCCAACCAATGATGCAAGAATTTTGAAGAGTGGCACAGGATACCAAACTGATGCTGGTATGTGCGGTGACTATGACTCAGTTATTGGCATGAACAAAGAAAATTCATTAAATAGATTTTTAAAAAAAAACTCCACAAAACATTTTCCAGCTGTTGGGGAAGCTACTTTAAGTGGTGTTATAGTTGAATGTAATATAGAAACTGGCTTAGCAAATAACATTCAGAGCTATATATATGGAAATCTTATTAAAAATTGAGTAAAAACCTATGGCAGGACATTCTCACTGGGCTGGAATCAAGCATAAAAAAGGAAAAGTAGACAAACAGCGTTCTAAAATTTTTTCAAAATTATCAAAAGAAATTACAGTTGCTGCAAAACTTGGCGACAAAGATCCTGCGATGAACCCTCGGTTAAGATCGGCTATACAAGCTGCAAGATTTGCTAATATGCCTAAAGATAATATTGAGAGAGCAATTGATAAATCTTCTGCAGTATCTGGTTCAAATTTCGAGAATTTAAGGTATGAGGGATTTGGACCTGATAAAATTGCTGTTATTGTTGAAACACTAACAGACAATAAAAATAGAACAGCCTCAAATATTAGAACAATTTTTCAAAAAAATGGAGGAAGTTTAGGAACGCAAGGATCTGCATCACATAATTTTAAACAATCGGGGATTATTAAGATTGATCAAAAAGAAATTTCTGAAGAAAATATTTTGGAATTAGCAATTGAAGCTGGCGCAGATGAGTGTCTATCTCACAACGATTTTCATGAAATTCATTGTCCAGTTAGCGAGATTTATAATGTTAAAAAAAATTTGGAAAAAACGATAGCTAATTTTATTTCAACTGAAATAGAATGGATACCTCTAAATAGCGTAGAAATTACTGGTGAAAAAAAAGATGAAGTTATAGGATTTCTGGATAGCTTAGAAGATGATGACGATGTACAAAATGTTTTTTCTAATTTAAATTTAGAGGATAATTGATGCTTATAATAGGAATTGATCCAGGAGTTTCAGGTTCAATTTGTTTCTTTCAAGACGGAGTTATAAAAGATGTGGTTGAAATGCCCACTATGACTGAAGGTAAAAAGAATAAGAAGCAAGTAAATGGATCTCAGATATTCAATGAAATATCAGAGAAAATAAAAAAAATTGACAAAAAAAATATAAAAGTAGTTATAGAGCATGTTACGGCGATGCCAGGCCAAGGAGTTACTAGTATGTTTAATTTTGGTCAATCTTTTGGAATACTTAAAGGAATTTGTAGTGCAATGCAGCTTTCAGTCTATTTTGTTCGACCTGCAAAGTGGAAAAAATATTTTAACTTAATTAATTCTGAAAAAGATGCAAGTAGAACACGGGCAATTGAAATTTTTCCATATTATTCATCGCATCTCTCAAAAAAAAAGGACTCTAACAAGGCAGATGCTATTCTAATTGCTAGTTTTTTCTTTGAAACATTTAAAGAAGAGTAACAACAGCATAATTTAAGTCAAATTCATGACACATTTAAGTGTGAAAGATAATTATGGAAGCAGATATTGCAGCTAAAGCTGTCGAATTAGCGACTAATACAGATTTTTCTTTATTTAGTTTATTTTTAAGAGCAGATATAGTCGTGAAATCAGTGATGATTATTTTAATTCTTTGCTCGGTATACTCTTGGGCGGTGATAATAGATAAATTTAGATTGTTTAAAAAAATAAATAAATCTTCCGAGGAATTTGAGGAAAAATTTTGGAATTCTAAGTCTGCTGAAAATTTATATAATAGTTTACCATCGAAACTTGAGGATCCAATGGCATTAGTTTTTCAAAATGCAATGGAAGGTCTCTTAAAAAAAAAAACAAGACATAATTTAAGTGAAAGAACTAGCGCTCTTTTAGAAAGTGGAATCGAAAAACAAATGTCAAAAATTGATAAAGGCTTTACTTTTTTAGCAACCGTTGGTTCTACGGCCCCATTTATAGGTTTATTCGGAACTGTTTGGGGCATCATGAATTCTTTTCAATCAATTGCAATTTCAAGAAACACTAGTCTTGCAATAGTAGCACCAGGGATTGCCGAAGCATTATTTGCAACTGCATTAGGTTTATTAGCAGCAATACCTGCAGTTGTTGCTTACAATAAATTTAATAATGATTCTAAGAAATATTTTGAAAAATTAGAAAATTTTTCAAAAAGGTTTTTAACTATAATTTAAATGGCATTTAAATTAAATCGCTCCTCAAAGGAACCTATGAGTGAAATTAATGTTACCCCATTTGTTGATGTAATGTTGGTATTATTAATTATTTTTATGGTAACAGCGCCTTTATTAACTGTCGGTGTTCAAGTAGATTTACCAGAGAGTTCAGCAGACTCTCTTCCTGAAGAAACAGAACCGTTAACATTATCCATAAATGCAAAAGGTGAAATTTTTATACAAGAGTCTAAAGTAGAATATAAAAACATTATAGCAAAAGTCTTGGCAGTTTCAAAAAATAGAACGGATACAAGAATTTATGTTAGAGGTGACAAAACTATAAATTATGGACGAGTTCTTGAAATAATGGGACTTCTTTCAGGATCAGGTTTTACAAAGGTAGCATTAATTTCGGAACCTTACAAACAGAGATAGCTAAAGTGAATAGTAGTATATTTATCTCTTTTGTTTTTCATGCTGTATTGATAATTGTCACTGCATTAAGCCTACCCTTTTTATCAAAAAAACCTTTAAATATTCCACCTATAGTATCTGTCGAATTAATCCAGATCGCTGAAAAAACAAATATTCCTTTTGCTCCAAAAGCAAAAAAAATAATTGAGAAAGTTAAAGAAAAAGAAAAGTTAGTTTCTGAGCAAGCTCCACCAAAAAAAGTTAAAAAAACCAAAACCAAAACTGTAGTTTCTCCTGATCAAAAAAATAATAAAATTGAAAGTCAAACTCCAGAGGCAATTCCGCTCCCAGATAAAACAGTTAAAAAAGTTCTAACAAAAGAGGAAAATAAACAAAATCCAGAAAAAGTTGATAAGGAAGTAAAGCAAGTTTCAGAGTTTGAAAAAAAAGATTTATTTGATCCTAATAATATTGCGGCGTTAATTGACAAATCTAAAGAGGAAAGTGCCAAGGTAGTAAAAAAAAATAACAATATTACTCAAGATCAAGAAAGAAATATTGATAACACAGGTCTTACATTAAGTGAAGAAGATGCTCTTAAAGCTCAGATTTTTGGATGCTGGAGTATTCCTTTGGGGTTACCTTATAATGAAAATCTCTTAGTCAGAATTAAATTAAAATTAAAACCTGATGGATCGGTCACAAAAACTGAAATTCTGGATCACGCAAGAATGAATAAACCAGGTCAAGGTTTTTACAAAGTATTAGCTGAAAGCGCCTTAAGAGCTGTAAAGTTATGTCAGCCATTACGAGTTCCTACAACTGGTTACGAAAGATGGAAGGAATTACAATTAAATTTTGATGCAAGAGAGATGTTGGAAGGATAATATAAATTATATATGATAAAAAAAATTATCACACTATTTTTAATTTTAATTCCGATAAATTCCTTTGCTTTAATTGAGGTTGATATTACCCGAGGTAATTTGGATCCTCTTCCCGTAGCAGTTTCACCTTTGTCTATCGATGAAAAATCTCGAAAAAGTTTTAATAAGATGTTAAATAAAGATAACATTGGAGAAGAGATTTCAAATATTGTTGAAAATAATTTAAGAACATCAGGATTGTTTAATCCTCTAAATAAAGAAGCTTTCTTACAAGCCCCAGATATTGCTAATCTAAAACCAAGATTTGAGGATTGGAATTTAATTAAAGCACAAGCACTTATTACAGGTAAAGTAAGTCATGTAGATAAAAAATTAAGAGTTGAGTTTAGATTGTGGGATGTGCTAGCTGCTAAAGAAATGATGGCATTAGCATTTACAACAGTTCCAAATAATTGGCGAAGAGTAGGCCACATAATTTCTGATAAAATTTATGAAAGGCTGACTGGAGAAAAAGGATATTTTGATACTAGAATTATTTATGTTGCTGAAGAAGGTCCCAAAACACAAAGAATAAAAAAATTAGCAATCATGGATCAAGATGGTTTCAATAACAAATTTTTAACACTAGGTAATGAATTGGTACTCACTCCTAGATTTAATCCTACAAGTCAAATGGTTACTTATTTGTCTTACTTTAAAAATCTTCCAAGAGTTTACCTGTTAGATATAGAGACAGGGACTCAGGAAGTTGTAGGAGATTTTCCTGGTATGACATTTGCACCAAGATTTTCTCCGGATGGAAAAAAAATTATTATGAGTCTAGCAAAAGATGGAAAATCAGATATTTATACTATGGACCTTGAAAATAGAATTGTTGAAAAAATTACAAATCATCCATCTATCGATACCTCACCCTCTTACTCACCTGATGGAAAATATGTAACATTCAACTCTGATAGAAGTGGTTATCAGCAAATTTATATTATGAAAAGTGATGGTAGCGACGTAAAAAGAATTTCATTTGGAAATGGACTGTATGGAACTCCAGTTTGGTCACCTAGGGGGGATTTAATTGCCTTTACCAAGTTACACAAAGGTAAGTTTTATATCGGTGTTATGAGAACAGATGGAAAAGGTGAAAGGTTGTTAACTGAAAATTACTATCAAGAAGCTCCTTCATGGTCACCAAATGGCAGAGTGTTAATTTTTTACAGAGAAACAAAGACTAACGACAAAGGAGAAGGGTTTACTGCAAAGTTGTGGTCTATTGATTTGACGGGTTACAATGAGCGTCAAATAAAGACACCAACGGATGCATCTGACCCATCATGGTCATCTTTATTAAGTAATTAATATAAATTTAACCTTAGAATTATTGAAATTTCTTGATTTTTACACTTGAAACCTCTAATTAGTTGTGAAAAAGTATTACTTTGAAATTAGCAGCAAGGAGCAATTTAATGACATTAAGCAAAATTTTTAAAAACTCGCTTTTAGTATTAACAGCATGCCTGGTCTTATCCGCGTGTGCGACCAAAAAAGAAATAGCATCAGATATTAAAGGTTCAATGCAAGGTGATGTTTATACTGGTACAGACACAGTTGAATATTTAGCTGAAGGTGTTCCAGACAGAGTTTTCTTTGCGACAAATGAGTCAATATTAACTACAGCTTCTAGAGAAACTTTAAGAGCACAAGCAGCATGGTTAAGAAAAAATTCAGGTATTAATGTAGTGCTTGAAGGTCATGCAGATGAAAGAGGAACTAGAGAATACAACTTAGCACTTGGAGAGAGAAGAGCTAATGCAGCTAAAGATTATTTAATGACTTATGGTATATCTTCTGACAGAATAACAGTGTTAAGTTATGGAAAAGAAAGACCAGTTGACTCTGGTTCAAATCCATTGTCTTGGTCAAAAAACAGAAGATCAGTTACTGTTAAAGCAAATTAAAAATTTAAGAAGAAAGACCCCGGCTATGTCAGTAGCATTGGGGTCTTTTTTTTGCCATTTTTATACTCATAAAGGAATATACATATGGCATTAGTTTTTAAATTAATTGGATTAAAAATTATTTTTGTTTTTAATTTTGCTATAATCAGTAATTCCTTTGCAGATAATCACAATATCTATGAAACTTTAGAGATTATTAAGAATGACCTTAAAACTCTTGAGAGAGCAGTCTACTCTGGATCAATAGAGGTAGAAAATTCATCTGTAAGTAGCTCAGAGCTAAAAATTGATCCAAATTCAGAAGATGTTCTAACAAGACATTTACTTAAATTATCTGAAATTGAAGGACAGTTTAGAGAATTAACAAATAAATTTGAAGAGATAAATTTTAAATTAGATAAACTTTCTAATAGACTGTCAAAAATTCAAGCCGATAATCAAGTAAGATTTCAAGACATTGAGTTATCACTTAACTCAGAAACTTTAAATAAAGGTTCATCTAAATTAACCTTAAAACCTAAAATAAATGAGAATAAAAATCTTCCAGGAAGTTCACAGCCCCAAGATCTTGGTTCAATATCATATAAAGATTCAGAAACTTCAGATACATCTCAGCGAATTCAATCAATTGAAACTACTGCCACAATTGTAACGGAAAGTTTTCAATCAGAGGATAAACTATTACCCCAAGATGTTTCACCAGAAAAACAGTATGAATTTGCAACTAGTTTTTTAAAAGTGGGAGACTATAGTACAGCAGAGAGAGCTTTTAGAGAATTTGTTCTTTCAAATACAGATCACGAATTAGCTGGAAGTGCTCAGTATTGGTATGCAGAAACATTTAGGATAAGACAATTGTATACTGATGCCGCAACTGCTTATTTAGAGGGATATCAAAAATATCCAAAAGGAAAGAAGGCGCCAATAAACTTATTAAAACTAGGTGTATCAATGGTACAAATTGGAGAAAAAGATCAAGGATGTAAAATGATTAATGGTGTAGCTCTTCAATATCCAAAAGCAAATCAATCAGTAATACAAAAAGCAAAATATGAGTCAAAAAAATTTGAATGCATCAAACAAGACTCATAAAAATTTACTAAACAAATTAAGAGATAAAAGAATATTTCAAATTTATAGAAAATTTGAGGATACTCTTAAATTGAAACAGGATTTTATTGTTGGGGTTTCTGGCGGCCCAGATAGCTTGGCTTTATGTTTTTTAACCAAAATTTATTCAATTAAAAAATCATGTAATGTATATTATTACATAGTTGATCATAGACTAAGAAAAAATTCATCCTCTGAAGCACAGTCGGTAAAAAAGTTGTTAAAAAAATATAATATAAAGTCAAATATTTTAAAGTGGTATGGAAAAAAACCTGTAAGTAATATCCAGTCTTTAGCTAGAGATAAAAGATATAGTCTTTTGATTAGTCAAGCTAAAAAATTGGATATACAAACTATTTTAACAGGTCATCACTTAGACGACTTGTATGAAAATTTTTTTATAAGAATTACAAGAGGAAGTGGACTTAAAGGTTTGGTTTCTTTTAGTGGAAAAACTTTTAGAGATCAAGTAAATATAGTTAGACCATTGATCAATTTTGAAAAAAAACATTTAAATTATGTTACCAAAAATGTTTTTAAAACTTATATTGAGGATCCCTCTAATGAGAATAATAAATTTAAAAGAGTAAAGATAAGAAAATTAATAAAACATCTTCAGAAAGATGGATTGGATAAGAATAAATTTTTATTAACAATTAAAAATTTAAAAGACTCTAATAAAACTATAAAATTTTATGTTGCAAAAAATTTAAATGATAATTCATATATTTATAAAGATAAAAGTAAAATTATCTTAAATGAAGAATTTTTTAACCAACCTCATGAAGTAACTTTTAGATCTTTAACAGAAATAATTAAATTTGTTGGAAACAAATATTACTTTGTTAGAGGGAAAAAAGTTAATACGATTATTGATAAATTAAAAGGCGATACAAGTATTTCTCTTAAATTTACGCTTGGAAATTGCATTATTCATAAAGTGCACCATTCAATCATAGTCCTAAAAGAGCACTAAATATAATATTTTTCATTGATATTTTGTCACTTGTTTAATAAATAATAATTCTTATTTTAGGATAATGAATTTAAAAAATCTCGCAATGTGGGGAATAATAGTCTTCTTGACTATAGGTCTTTACAACATGTTCAAAAGCCCTCAATCAAGTCCTAGAGGAGGTAACCAAATAATTTTTTCTGATTTTTTAACATCAGTTGACAATGGAGAAGTTTTAAAGGTTGAGATACAAGGAAACAACATCAAGGGAGTTTACTCTAATGGTAATTCATTCTCTACGTACTCTCCCAACGACCCAAATTTAATAGAAAAGTTATCAGAAAAAGGAGTGAGTATTTCAGCTGCTCCTTTAGAAGAAAAAATGCCATCTCTATTTGGTGTATTACTATCATGGTTTCCTATGCTGTTATTAATTGCTGTTTGGATTTTCTTCATGAGACAGATGCAAGGTGGAAGAGGTGGAGCAATGGGATTTGGAAAATCAAAAGCAAAAATGATGAATGAACTCAAGGGAAAAGTTACATTCAACGATGTTGCTGGGGTAGAAGAAGCTAAAGAAGAAGTTGAGGAGATAGTTGAATTTTTGAAGGATCCAAAAAAATTCAGTAGACTTGGAGGCAAAATACCAAGAGGTGCATTATTAGTTGGACCTCCTGGTACAGGAAAAACTCTTTTGGCTAGAGCCATTGCTGGTGAAGCAGGTGTTCCTTTTTTTACTATTTCAGGTTCGGATTTTGTTGAGATGTTTGTTGGTGTTGGTGCATCAAGAGTAAGAGATATGTTTGAACAGGGAAAAAAAAATTCACCATGTATAATTTTTATTGACGAGATTGATGCTGTTGGAAGAAGTCGTGGAGCAGGTCTAGGAGGAGGCAATGACGAGAGAGAACAAACATTAAACCAATTGTTGGTTGAAATGGATGGTTTCGACACTAATGAAGGAGTAATTATAATTGCTGCAACAAACAGACCTGATGTTCTTGATCCAGCATTATTAAGACCTGGTCGATTTGATAGACAAGTAGTTGTCTCTAATCCAGATATAATAGGGAGAGAGAAAATTCTAAAAGTTCATGTTAAGAAAATTAAAATGGCACCGGATGTTAACTTGAGAACAGTTGCAAGAGGTACTCCAGGATTTTCAGGTGCGGATCTAGCAAATCTTGTTAATGAGGCAGCGTTATTAGCAGCTAGAAAAAATAAAAGAATTGTTACTTTAGCAGAATTTGAAGACGCGAAAGATAAAGTAATGATGGGGTCTGAAAGAAGATCAATGGTAATGACTGAGGAAGAGAAAACTTTAACAGCTTATCACGAAGCTGGACATGCAATTGTAACTATTAACGAAAGTGCAGCATATCCAATTCATAAAGCTACTATAATACCTAGAGGAAGAGCTCTAGGTATGGTTATGCAATTACCTGAAAGAGATGAATTATCACAAACGCGTGAGCAGCTACACGCCCAACTTGCTATTGCTATGGGTGGAAGGGTTGCAGAGGAAATAATATTTGGTGAAGATAAAGTTACTACTGGAGCATCGAGTGATATCGAACAAGCAACTAAAAGAGCTAGAGCAATGGTCATGAGAGCAGGATTAAGCAAGGAACTTGGACCAGTCGCATATGGAGAAAACGAGGAAGAAGTTTTCTTGGGTAGATCAGTTGCAAGACAACAAAATATGTCAGAGGAAACGGCACAAAAAGTTGACTCTGAGATAAGAAAAATAGTTGATAAAGGTTATGAAAGAGCAAGAAAAGTACTCACTGAAAAAATTGACGATTTGCATAAGCTAGCCAAAGCACTTCTAACATATGAAACTCTTTCAGGTGAGGAAATAGAAAATTTGATAAATAAAAATGTTTATCCAAAAGATAAAGAGGATATTAAGGTCGATGATAATGACAAAGGTTCTGCACTAAGTTCATTAGGACTTAAACCAAAGATAGTTCACTAAAATTATAGATGACAAGATATTACACAAGAGTGTGTAATTTCTATTATGGGTCTAAGTCTAAAATTTATTTAGAGAAGAATAAAACACTACCACTTCATGGTCTTAAAGAAATATCTTTTGATAAAATTGAAATAATTACAAGAAGATCAAAAAAAACAGTATTTATCAACCAAATTAATAAATTATCACATTCACTAAAAAAAAAAATAAATTCTGATTTAAAGAAAATTGTTTCAAAAAAAAAAAGTTTTTGTAATTTAAAATTTAACTCAATTCCAAACTTACTAGGAGTTTTAAATTTGACACCTGATAGTTTTTCGGATGGAGGAAAATTTAATAAAGAGGAAAAAGCTATACAACATGCTACAAATTTATTTAACTCAGGTGCAAACTTAGTTGATATTGGAGGAGAGTCTACTAGACCAGGATCTAAACCTATAAATGAAAATTTAGAATGGAGCAGAATAAGTAAAATATTAAAACTATTGAGCAAAAAAATACCAATATCCCTAGATACAAGAAAATCATTCATAATGAAAAAAGGAATTCAACTTGGAGTAAAGTTAATCAACGATGTGTCTGGTTTGGAATATGACCCAGGAACTACAAATGTATTAAAGCTTAATAATATTCCATTTGTGCTGCAGCATTCTCAAGGTCGTCCCGAGGATATGCAAAATAACCCCTCTTACAAAAATGAATTGTTGGATATTTATGATTTTTTTGAGAAAAAATTAAAATTTTTAAGATCAATTGGAATAACTCATAATAAGATAATCATTGATCCAGGAATAGGTTTTGGAAAAAATTTGAAACATAATATGAATTTAATAAAGAATATTTCTATTTTTCATTCACTTGGTTTTCCTATACTTGTAGGAAACTCAAGAAAAAGGTTCATTAAAGATATATCTAAAAATAATGATAGTAAATTAAGGATTGGAGGTACAGTAGCTTCCTCAATTTATATGATGACCCAGGGTGTTCAAATTTTAAGAGTCCATGATGTTAATGAAATTATGCAGGGTATAAAAGTTTATAGAAAAATAATTAATAATTGATGCCAAAAAAATACTTTGGAACTGATGGAATTAGGGGTGCCATAAATAGCAAAAATATAAATGGGGATATGTTTTTTAAGTTTGGTCTAGCATCAGGAACCTTTTTTAAATCACAAAAAAAAAATAAACAAGTTGCTGTAATTGCCAAAGATACAAGACTATCAGGATATATGCTCGAACCAGCGTTGGTATCAGGATTAACATCAGCTGGTATGCACGTATACACTTTGGGACCTCTACCAACAAATGGTTTAGCAATGCTTACTAAAAACATGAAAGCTAATATGGGGATTATGATAACTGCATCACACAATCCACATTATGATAATGGATTAAAATTATTTGGCCCAGATGGAATGAAATTATCTGACAAAATTGAAAAGCAAATTGAATATTTAATAGATCAAAATATTGAAAAAAATTTATCTAAGCCTGAAAAATTAGGAAGGGTAAAAAGATTAGAAACAGGAACTAGAGATTATATTAAAATTTTAAAAAAAAACTTTTCTGATGAATTTAATTTAAGAGGACTCAGGATTGTTATAGACTGTGCAAATGGAGCAGGTTACAAAGCTGGCCCTGAATTATTAAAATCATTAGGAGCGAAAGTTATTGCTATTGGAGTGAAGCCTAATGGCACAAATATTAACAAAAATTGTGGATCAGTCTATCCACAGAATATTCAAAGAGCAGTAAAAAAATATAAAGCTCATATTGGTATTTCATTAGATGGTGACGCTGATCGAATTATAATGTGTGATGAGAAAAGTAATATAATTGATGGCGATCAAATTATCGCTGCTTTGGCTTCAAGATGGAAAAATAAAAAAATGTTAAAAGGGGGTGTCGTTGGCACCTTAATGTCTAACTATGGTTTAGAGCAATACTTTCGAACTCTTAATATTAATTTTATTAGAGCAAATGTTGGTGACAGGTACGTCAAAGAAAAAATGCAAAAACATAAATTTAATTTAGGCGGTGAGCAATCAGGCCATATTATTCTTGGAAAATTTGCAACCACTGGAGACGGTTTGTTAGTTGCCTTAGAGGCTCTATTTGCACTGAGAAAAGGAAAAAAAGCCAGTGTATTTTTTTCGAAATTTAAAAAAATTCCACAAATTTTAAAAAATTTAGATGTAAAAGATAAAAATATAATTAATAAATCAGATATTAAAAATTCTATTAAAATTGCAGAAAAATTAATCAAAGGACAAGGGAGAATTTTAGTTAGAAAATCAGGAACAGAGTCTAAGATAAGAGTTATGGGTGAGAGTGAAAATATAGATCTTTTAGCAAAGTGTATAAACATAATTACAGAAAAAATTAAATAAATTGAAGACAAAATCAAAAGTACTAATAATAGCTGGATCTGATTCTTCTGGTGGTGCAGGCATACAGGCAGATATAAAAACTGTTACTGCATTAGGTTCATATGCGATGACCGCTATTACAGCTGTAACAGTTCAAAATACTACTGGTATCAAATCAATTGTTCCAATTAATCCGAAGGAAATTTATAACCAAGTTATATTTTCCTCAAATGATATTAGGCCAGATGCTGTAAAGATTGGAATGTTGCATTCAGTAAAGGTAATCAAATCAGTAATTAAGTCATTAGATCAAATTAAAGTTAGAAATATTGTTTTAGATCCAGTGATGGTTGCAAAGGGTGGAGCAAATTTAATTGATAATAAGGCGATAAATTTAATTAAATCTATCTTGATAAAGAAAGTTTTGATGATAACTCCAAATATTCCTGAGGCAGAAATTTTAACTTATACCAAAATAAAAACAAAACAGGACATGATTGTTGTTGCAAAAAAGTTAATTGAAATGGGCGCAAAAAATGTTCTTATTAAAGGTGGTCATTTAAAAGGAGAATTTGTTCATGATGTTTATGTAAACAATAAAGATATCAAAATTTTTAATAGTAAAAGAGTTAAAACAAAAAATACCCATGGAACTGGTTGTACTTTATCCAGTGCTATAGCAACATTTTTATCATGTGGAAAACCAGTAAAGAAATCTTGTGAGCTTGGAATTAAATATGTAAATTTAGCCATTAAATCTAATCCTAATTATGGCAAGGGTCATGGTCCTATAAATCATCTTAACTCTATGAGCATAAATAAAATATTTAAATAATGAAAAATGTAGTAGTTGTTGGATCGCAATGGGGTGATGAAGGAAAGGGTAAGATAGTTGATTGGCTATCTGAACAGGCTGACGTTGTGATAAGATTCCAAGGAGGACACAATGCCGGACATACACTTGTTATTGACGGTGTAACTTATAAATTAAGATTACTACCGTCAGGAATAGTAAGAAAAAATAAGATTTCAATTATTGGCAATGGAGTAGTTGTTGATCCCTGGGCACTATTAGACGAAGTAGAAGAAATAAAATTAAAAGGAGTAGAGGTTAATATTGATAATTTTATTATTTCAGAGACAGCAAATTTAATTTTACCATTTCATAGAGAAATGGATGAAATAAGAGAAGATGCAGCTGGAAAAGGAAAAATTGGGACTACAAGACGAGGAATTGGACCAGCTTATGAAGATAAAGTTGGTAGGAGATCTATAAGAGTAATGGATTTAAGATCTGAACAAAATTTAGATCATAGGTTAGAGTCAGTTTTGATACATCACAATGCCATTAGAAAAGGTTTAGGAAAAAAAATTTTTGAAAAAGAACAATTAAAAGAAAAGTTACTGAAAATTGCTCCAAAAATACTACAATTTTCTCAACCTGTATGGCTTAAAATTGATGAATTTAAAAAACAAAAAAAGAAAATATTATTTGAAGGGGCTCAAGGAATTTTATTAGATGTAGATCATGGAACCTATCCCTATGTCACCTCATCTAATACTGTAGCCTCAAGCGCTGCAACAGGAACTGGTTGTGGAGCAAATTCAATAAATTATGTACTAGGAATAACCAAGGCTTACACTACTCGAGTGGGAGAAGGACCTTTTCCAACTGAGTTGAAAGACGATATTGGAGAATTACTAGGTATAAGGGGAAAAGAATTTGGAACTGTTACTAGCAGAAAAAGAAGATGTGGTTGGTTTGATGGTGTTCTGGTAAGACAAACTATTAAAATTTCTGGGATCGATGGAATTGCACTTACTAAACTAGATGTATTAGACGAATTGGATGAAATTAAAATGTGTATATATTATGAATTAAATGGAAAAAAAATTGAATATTTACCAGCAGCCGTTGAGGATCAATTAAAAATAAAACCGATTTTCAAAACTTTCCCAGGATGGAAATCTTCAACAAGTGGAATAAAAAACATGGATGCTTTACCAGAAAATGCAAAGAAATATATTTTTGCAATTGAGGATTTTATAGGTGCAAAGATTTCAAGTATATCTACTAGTCCTGAAAGAGAAGATACAATATTAGTTGAAAATCCTTTTGAAATTTAATTAGCTGGCAATAAATTTTTAGATTTTGCTAAAAGAAGCATATGTTTTTGAAGTTTTTCGAAAGCTTTATTTTCAATTTGTCTTACTCTTTCTCGGCTAATTTTATATTTCTGACTTAAATCTTCTAATGTTGTTGGATTATCATTCAGTCTTCTTGAGTGTAAAATTTCTCTTTCTCTATCGTTCAAAACTTTAATAGAATCTTTTAATAAATCTTTTCTTTGCTCCATTTCCTCACGGTGAGCAAACTTCAGATCATGGTCTAATTCTTTGTCAACTAACCAATCTTGCCACTCATCACCATCTTCACCAACTTGAGCATTTAGAGAAAACTCTTTGCCAGACAACCTTCTATTCATTGAAACAACTTCTTCTTTACTTACATCAAGCTTGTTAGCAATATGATCAACATGTTCATCTCTCAAATCTCCTTCTTGTTGAGGCGCAATTTGATTTTTGATTTTTTTCAGATTAAAGAACAATTTCTTTTGAGCTGTTGTGGTTCCAATTTTTACTAGGCTCCAAGATCTTAATATATACTCTTGAATTGAAGCTTTAATCCACCACATAGCATATGTTGCTAACCTAAAACCTTTTTCAGGTTCAAATTTCTTTACAGCTTGCATTAATCCCACATTGCCTTCAGAAATCATTTCATTAACTGGTAAACCATATCCTTTATATCCCATTGCAATTTTAGCAACCAATCTAAGATGACTTGTAACTAATTTTTCAGCAGACTTGATATTTCCTGTAGATTTCCAATTCTTTGCTAGCATATATTCTTCCTCAGCAGCAAGCATTGGAAATTTTTTAATTTGATCCAAGTATGCAGATAAACCTCCTTCGTTAGATAGAGAGGGTAAATTATTGCTGACAGTTGTATTCATAGAAGGATTTATTTAGTTAATTTAGAATAATTTTCAACAATTTATTTATTAGTGTTTCTAAGCATTTCTAAAATAATATTTAACTCATGTGGCAATTTTGAGGAAAAATACATTTTTTTATTATTTTTTGGATGTATAAAACCAAGAGTTTTAGCATGTAAAAATTGTCTTGTTAAATCAGATATAGAATTTTGAATTTTTAAATCTATATCTTTATGTCTTTTATATTTTTTTTTATATTTATCATCACCAACTATACTATTTCCCATATAATTCATATGTACCCTAATTTGATGGGTACGACCTGTCTCTAGTTTGCACTCTACTAAACTTAATGTGGGTATCTTTTTATTTTCAAAAATTTCAAGAGTTTTATAATTGGTAATTGCTTTCTTTCCCTTGGAGCGACTAGCCTCCATTAATTGCCTATTTCTTGAACTACGTGTTAGGAAAGTAACTATTTGTCCTTTTGATGGTCTTAATTTCCCCCATATTAATAGCTGGTATTCTCTTAAAATAGTATGTTCGCTAAATTGTTTTGATAAATTTTCATGGGTATGATTATTTTTTGCAACTACTACTAATCCTGAGGTATTTTTGTCAATTCGATGAACAATTCCTGGTCTTAATTCGTCACCGATATTAGACAAGGAATTTTTATCATAATGCATTAAGGCATTAACAATTGTTTGATCATAGTTACCTGCACCAGGGTGCATAATTATACCAGCTGGCTTGTTTATAACCATTAAGTCTTTATCTTCATGTATAATTTCTAAATCATAATTATACGGTTTTAATGATGCTACTTTTGGTTTTGGTATTTTTAGAACAATCTGATCGCCGGCATTAACCTTTTTAGAAGGATTATTTATAATTATATTATTCAATTTGAGTTTGTCTTTTAATATTAAATTTTTGATTCTAGTTCTGCTAATTAACTTATTTCTTTGGCATATTAAAATATCAACTCTTAAATTATCTTCATTCTTATCAACTATAAAATTAATGTTTTTTTTCATAAAATATAATATTAATACTATATGCGCTTGTAGCTCAACTGGATAGAGCGCCTGACTTCGGATCAGGAGGTTCTGGGTTCGACTCCTAGCAGGCGCGCCAAAATTAGCTGAAATTTATCTATTAAATTACAAAATTAATTTGTAAATATATAATAATTTTTAAATTTCTTTATATTGATACTTTTTGGAATTTCATGAGAGCAAATCAAGTTTGTATAATAACATAAACCACTTTGTTTTGGTTTTAAAAATAAAATTTCATAATTACTTGATATTTTAAATTGTTCAAGATTTTCATAAAAGGATGTTTTTGGAAATAAAGAATTATTCGAATCATACATTCGTAAAATATTTTTTGATAAAAAAAATATAAGACATATACTAAAAATTATTTTAAAAAATCTGATTTTTAATGATTTTTTTAAATCAAAAAAAAAATTTAATAATATAATGTATGAAAGAATAACTATAGATATAATATAAAAGCTTCCAAATCTAAAAACTGGAGCTTTATAAAACCATATTATCAACCCTACAAAAATTGAAATCCAAAGATAAATATATGTCTTATTAAAATGAAATATTTTTTTTTTTATACATTTACCCTTATTCAAAAATATATATATAGAAAAAATAAAAATAATTAGTAAAAGAGGTGCTATTATTTCTAAAATTTTTAAAAAATGACTGTCAATCCATGTTGGCACCCAATTGAAACCACTTGCATAATTTTTCAGATTTATATTTTGCCAGTCAGGATGGGCCATAAATCCTTTAGCCCATATTTCAGTTAACCAAGAGGCACTTTCAGCAGCTGCTAATCCATTTAATTGAAATAATGAGTTATAAAAACAACTAGATACTATAGGATATGCCAGGCAACTGGTAGTAATATAATTTTTTATTAGCCAAGGAATGATTAAAAATATAAAAATAAACGATGAATATATGTTTTTTTTATCAACTCTTCTTTTTTTAAGATTCATAAAAAGAGGTAAAAAAATTAAAAAAGCAAATATATATGAAAGTTTATGCATAAACATGAATGCAACAAAAGGTAAAAATAAGTTAATCAGATTATCTTGTGATAATGAAAATTTACTTTGAAAATTAATAATATTTATTAAAAAATATATTGAAACTAATAGTGGTATTAAGTCATTACCGTATTCTCTATATCTTGCAAATTTAATTAACAAAAAACAAGAAAACAAAATAGTAATCAATAAATTGAAATTGATTGTTTTTGCCTCAAATATTTTGATCGAAACAAATATTAAAAATGAGAGATAGAATATTATATTTATAGTTGCTAGAGAGATATTGTGAAGATAATCACTAGTAAACGCTGCTTGGACATATTGTAAAAAAGAAATATGTCCAAATCTAAATTGAATATTAGCAATACCAAAAATTATTTTTTCTGATTTTAAATATGAAACATACGGGTGATGATACATATTTGTATCTATTGGGTGATCTGAATAGGCAAATAAAAAAAAACACAAGAAAATAATAACTATAAGAGGTAAAAAATATTTTTTTTGTGAGATAAACAGACGTTTGAAAATAAAAATTATTAAGCCAATGATTATAACCACTATTGAAAAAATATTATTTATTTCAAAAAAAAAATGAGAAATTATAGTGATAAATCCAATAAAAACATAACCTGTAAGAATTTTAAAAAAAATATCTATATTTGAATTATTAAAAATTTTTTGAGATAAAACTGATCCGTAAGAGTAAAGAGTAGTGAATACTATGAAAAAAGTAAAGATAGAAAAAATTATTTGCATATTTTGAAATTAATATTTTTTAGTAAAGAATATTATCAAAAGTAAATCAAATAATACTTATTTATATGTAATAACTCTATATTTTATTGATCATAGTAAATATAATAAGATATTAAAAATTAATAAATACCCATGAAATTAAGCATAATAATACCTGTTTTTAATGAAGTTAAAACTTTAGAGGAAATCTTAAATAGAGTTAAAAATCAGACTCATATAGATAAAGAAATAATTTTAATTGATGATTATTCAACGGATGGAAGTCGAGAATTAATTGAAAACAAACTTAAATTTCAAGTTGATAAGATTTTATTAAACGAAAAAAATTTTGGAAAAGGTTACTCAGTAAGACAAGGTATTAATTCAGCTGAAGGAGATATAATTTTAATTCAAGACGCAGATTTAGAATATAGCCCCTCCGATTATGACAAATTAATAAATCCAATACTAAACAATGATGCTGATGTTGTTTATGGATCAAGATTTATAGGGTCAGATGAAAAAAGAGTACTTTTTTTTTGGCACACAATAGGAAATAAATTTTTAACTTTACTATCTAATATTTTTACTAATCTCAACCTTACTGATATGGAAAATTGTTTTAAAGTTTTTCGATCTAATATTGTTAAAAATATAAGATTAAATGAAAATAGATTTGGTTTCGAACCAGAAATTACAGCCAAAATAGCAAAAAAAAACCTTAGAATTTATGAGGTTGGTGTGAAATATTATGGCCGGAAATACAAAGATGGAAAGAAGATTACTTGGAAAGATGGTTTCAGTGCTATAAGGTGTGTTATTTATTATAATCTCTTTAAATAGAAAATGTAATTTTTTACTCACCAATATTAATTAAAGTTCCTTTTTCACGAGCTTTTTCAAAAGAGTAATAAAATATTAAAATTGCTAAAATTAAATATGTCAAATTTAAATATAAAGCATCAATAATATTTTCATAATTTACAATTTGATTTACCATTATGTTTCTTGTTTCTTCAAAAATGTATACTAATGGTAGTGCATATGCGAATGATTGGAAGATTTCAGGTAATATTTCTATTGGGTAATAAATACACCCAAATGGAGCCAATAAAAACATTGTAGACCATGCAATATTTTCAAATGAGGGTCCAAATCTCAACAGTCCTGCTGAAACTAATAAACCTAAAGTGATTCCAAAAATATACAGACTGAGAAAAAGAAATGCTAAAGGTAAGCCTAGTTCAAACAAAGATATACCAAATAGTGGAGAGGTGAGTAATATTGCTGGAACTAGCCCAATTAAGGCTCTTATTAAGGCAGTAAAGATTAAAGAAATAATAATTTCACTAATTTTCATGGGAGCAATGAAAAGGTTAGTAAAATTTCTGCTCCATATCTCCTCTAAAAATAACATATTGAATCCAATACTTGTTCTGAATAAAAAATCATAAAGAATTGCACAAGATAGAATTACACCCACAGCGCCATTATAGTAAGTACTGTACTCTGCAAAAAAATTAGAAATAAATCCCCATAAAGTTATTTGAATTGAGGGCCAATATATTAAGTCAAGTATTCTTGGAAATGATCTTGTGATTAAGTAAAAATGTCTTAAAAAAAGACCATAAATTCTTGTAAAATTCATCTTTTATTTCTCGCTATTTCCAAAAAAACCTCTTCTAAATTTTTTCTTCCATGTTTCAATATTAAATCATTAGGTGTTCCACTATCTACAATAATTCCTTCTTTCATCATTAAAACAGAGCTACATAATCTTTTAACTTCATCCATATTGTGCGAAGCAAGTAAAACTGATATTTTTTTTTCTTTTTTATAATTTTCTAAAAATGATCTTACAAAATCTCCTGTTTCAGGGTCTAATGAAGCTGTTGGTTCATCAAGTAAAAGTACTGTAGGATCATTTATCAAAGCTTTTGCCAAACTGACCCTATTTTTTTGTCCTGAAGAAAGTTCACCCGTTATTTTATCTAAAAGTTCAGAAAGCCTAAGTTTATCTGAAAGATAATCAATTCGATTTTCTAAATCATCAACGTTATATAATTTTCCATAAACAATTAAATTTTGTCTAACTTTTAATTTTTTAGGAAGCTCAATATAAGGAGATATAAAATTCATTTTATGTAATAATGATATCTTGTTTGACTCTATATTTTCTCCATTAATTAAAACCTCACCGTTAGATGGTTTTAATAATCCTAATAGCATTCCAATGGTGGTTGTCTTTCCACATCCATTAGGACCTAATAAGCCGACAATTTCATTTTCACCAATTTTAAAATTTATATTACTAACAGCATATTTTGACTTATATTTTTTAGAGAGGTTTATTACCTCGATCGAGTTTGTCATTTAATATTTTGACGCCCTTTCTAATCGATCATTTATTGTTTGTCCTATCCCAATATTAGGAATTTTTTCAACAGCAATTTTTTTGTATCCTTTATTTTTAATTTTCCTTATGAGTGGATATAAATTTCTTGCAGCTTTGATTAGATTATTATTTTTACTGAGAAAAAAATAATTTTTAGAATTTATTTTTCTTTTTTTTATTAATACAAACGCTTCTTCTTTATTTGGTTTTTTTACATTCATCCTTAACGGTATGCCAGGAGAATAATGAAGAGAAAACAATCCTGGAGAAATTTTGTTTTTAGACTTATTCTTAATTAATATTTGTTTCTTTATTATTTTTCTAATTTTTGAGACATTTAAACCTCCAAGTCTTAATATTGATAAATTATTTGCAAGATTTATAATTGTAGACTCTACTCCAATTGAACACCTCCCTCCTCTGAGTATATATTTTAATTTTTTTCCAAATTCTTCTTTAACATCCGAGGGCTGGACAGAGCTCAGTTTTGAGGAAATATTCGCACTTGGTGCAGCTAAGGGATAATTTAAAATTTTAAGTAATCTTCGCAGTAGAGGATGTTTTGGAAATCTAATTGCAACGGTGTTTTTATTATTAGTCACAAATTTTGATATTTTTGAATTTTTCTTTAATTTTAGAACATATGTAATTGGACCAGGTGAAAATTTATTATACAGTTTTTTAAAATCTTCATTAATTATACAATCTTCTTTGAGACCCTTAAGATTATAGTAGTGAACAATTAGAGGGTTGTTTGAAGGTCTTTTCTTTAATTTAAATATTTTTTTTACTGTGGAGTCAGAATAAGCATTCCCAGCTAATCCATAAACCGTTTCTGTTGGTACTGCTATACATTCGTTACTGTCTAAATACTTTTTTGCTTTTTTGATATTTGATTGATTAGATTTCATGTAATAATTATTAATATATGAAAGAAAAAAATTTACCACTTGATTATCAGCACAACTCCTTGGAGGATCTTACTGAAAAAGCAAATAGAATAATTGAGTCATTGGAGAATGAAAATAATTTAAGTAATTCAGTTGATAGTTATCAAGAGTTATTAAAGTTAAATAATCTTATCGAAAAAAAATTTCAAAAAAACCTTAAATTTATAAGTGAAAAAACAAATAATAAAATTAAGGAAATTGTAAAAAAATGAAAAATGAAATTCATAAAATTGCAAAGGACACAAATTATTTTCTAAAAAAATTTATTAATAATCAAAATAGTTCTCATCTTATCAACGCGATGAAATATGGTTTATTTCCTGGAGGAAAGAAAATTAGATCAAAATTACTAGTAGATTTTGGTTATTTATTTTCAATTAGTTACAAAACTTTAGTACAGATTGGTGCAGCAGTAGAATGCATACACGCTTACTCTCTTATTCATGACGATTTACCTTGTATGGATAATGATAAAATTAGACGAGGAAAAGCGTCTACACACATAAAATACGGCGAGTCTACAGCTGTGCTAGCTGCGAATTCATTGTTGACGATGGCATTTGAAATTTTATCAAACCAAAATTTAGAATTATCTGAAAAAACAAAAGTTTCTTTAATAAAAAAATTGTCTGAATGTTCAGGTCATCTTGGTATAGCTGGCGGACAATACTTAGATTTGTATTATGAAAAAAAAAAAGTTTCAAAAAATAAGGTTATTGAAATGGAAATAAAAAAAACAGGGATGTTATTTAGTTTTTGTTGTGTGGCACCAGCAATAATAAAAAATAAAAAAAATTTAGAGCTCAGGTTTTTTGAAAATATTGGATCAGATATAGGCTTACTATTTCAAATTTCTGATGACCTAATTGACCACAAAGGAAATTCGAAAATTGTGGGTAAAAAAACAGGAAAAGATCAAAAAAAAGGTAAAGCAACACTTATCAGTTTACTTGGTTATAATAATGCAGTTAAATATTCTGAAAATTTAATTATAAATATTAATAAAAAATTGCAAAAATATGGTTCTAATTCAAAAAAAATAAAACAGACTTTAGAATATATTTTAAATAGAGATAGATGACATACAAAAGCACATTTTTAAAAGATATAAATTTCCCCTCAGATTTAAAAAAAATTGCTGAAAAGGATTTACCAAAAGTTGCAAATGAAGTTAGAAGTGAAATGATAGATGCTGTATCCCAAACAGGTGGCCATCTAGGTGCAGGTTTAGGTGTTGTAGAACTGACTGTGGCCCTTCACTATGTATTTGACACTCCAAATGATAAATTAATTTGGGATGTAGGACATCAATCCTATCCACATAAAATTTTAACAGGAAGAAAGGATAAAATAAGAACATTGCGACAGGGGAATGGATTATCAGGTTTTACAAAAAGAACTGAAAGTGAATACGATCCTTTCGGTGCCGCTCATAGTTCAACATCAATTTCTTCTGCGCTAGGAATTGCTGTGGCAAATAAATTGGAAAATAAATCTTCAAACGTTATAGCGGTAATAGGAGATGGTGCAATAAGTGCTGGTATGGCTTATGAAGCAATGAATAATGCAGGTGCCTCTAAAACCAAAATGATTGTTATTTTAAACGACAACGATATGTCAATTGCAAAACCTGTTGGAGCGATGAGGACATATCTTGCAAAGTTATTGACTGGAAAAATATATTTTAGTCTTAGAGAAACTATAAAATTAATTACCTCAGCATTTTCAAAAAGGTTTAGTGCAAAAGCAGGAAAAGCAGAAGATTTTTTAAGATCTGCATTCACTGGTGGCACTATGTTTAATTCATTAGGTTTTTATTATGTGGGACCAATTGACGGACATGATTTATCAACTCTCATTCCAATCTTAAAAAATGCAAGGGATTCAAATCATGAAGGTCCAATTATGATTCATATTAAAACACAAAAAGGCAAAGGATATAGTTTCGCTGAGGAAGCTAAAGATCATTATCATGGTGTTTCAAAATTTAATGTAGACACTGGTGAACAGAATAAAAGTGGATCTAATTTACCTTCATATACAAAAGTATTTGCAAATACACTTGTCAAACATGCCAAAAAAGATAGTAAAATTGTTGGAATAACAGCTGCCATGCCTGGTGGAACAGGAATGGATATTTTTGGTAAAGAGTTTCCAAAAAGAATGTTTGATGTTGGTATAGCTGAGCAACATGCAGTCACATTTGCTGCCGGGATGACCACTGAAGGATACAAGCCTTATGCTGCAATATACTCAACTTTTTTACAAAGAGCATACGATCAAGTTGTTCATGATGTTGCTATACAGTGCTTACCTGTGAGATTTGCAATTGACAGAGCTGGATTAGTTGGAGCTGATGGATCCACACACGCTGGTTCATTTGATATTACTTATTTATCAACTTTACCGAATTTTATTGTAATGGCTGCAAGTGACGAAGCTGAATTGGTTAAAATGATAAATACCTCAGTAGATATTAATGACAGACCAAGTGCAATTAGATATCCAAGAGGAGTAGGTGTTGGAGTTGAACTTCCCTCAATAGAGGAAAAAGTTGAAATTGGAAAAGGAAGAATAATTCAAAAAGGTAGTCAAGTATGTCTGTTAAACTTGGGTACAAGGTTAGAAGAGTGTAAATTAGCGGCAGAACATTTAAAACAAAAAGGAGTTTCAACTACTATTGTTGATGCAAGGTTTGCAAAACCCTTAGACGAAGAGTTAATTATAAAATGCGCTAGAGAGCATGAAATTTTAGTCTCTGTTGAAGAAGGGTCAATTGGCGGTTTTGGTTCACATGTTAAAAACTTACTTGCAGAGAAAGGGATATTTGACAAAGGTCTAAAATTTAGATCAATGAATCTACCAGACAAATTTATTGAACAAAATACCCCTGAAAAAATGTATGAAATTGCTGGGTTAAATGCTTCTCAAATTTCAGAGAAAATTTTAGATATTTTATTTAACAAAAATTCAATAAAAGTCGTAAAAAATTAAATTGTTTTAATGACATTGTGCTTTGTTCATCAGATAGTGATCCAATAAAACACAATTCATCATTGCCTCACCAACAGGTACAGCTCTTATGCCAACACATGGATCGTGTCTTCCTGTTACAGATATCGTTGTATTTTTTCCAAATTTATCAATTGTTTTTCTCGTTGTTAAGATTGAAGATGTTGGTTTTACGGCAAATGAAGCAATAATTTCTTGTCCAGTTGAAATACCACCCAAAATTCCACCAGCATTATTTGAATTAAACTTAAGTTTTTTACCTTTTTGTGAAATTTCATCTGAGTTTTGCTCACCACTTAGTTGTGCAGAGTTCATCCCTGCCCCAATATTCACTCCCTTAACAGCATTAATACTCATAAAACTAGATGCAATATCAGAGTCTAGTTTTGAGTAAATAGGTGCGCCCAATCCTACTGGAATTCCTCTCGCTCTTATTTCAATCACTGCACCGCATGAAGATCCAGATTTTCTTACCCCTAATAAATATTTTTCCCAAAGTTTTATCATTGTTTTATCAGGACAAAAAAAAGGATTTTTTGTAATTATTCTGTCATTCCATTTGTCAGTATCACATCCTAATATACCTAATTGAGTAACAGCACCAATAACTTTAAATTTTTTACCTAATTTTTTTTGTAAGACCAACTTTGCTATTGCACCAGCTGCAACTCTTGATGCAGTTTCTCTTGCTGAAGATCTTCCACCACCTCTATAGTCTCTAATTCCATATTTTTTGAAATAGGTAAAGTCAGCGTGCCCAGGTCTAAATTTATCCTTAATATTTCCATAATCCTTTGATCTCATATCTTTATTATAAATAATTAAAGATATTGGTGTACCGGTGGTTCTTCCATCAAAAACTCCAGATAATATTTGAACTTTATCGTCTTCTTTTCTTTGAGTTGTAAATTTTGATTGACCTGGTTTTCTTTTATCAAGTTCTTTTTGTATATCTTTTTCACTCAAATTAATATTTGGGGGACACCCATCAACGATACAACCAATTGCAGGACCATGAGATTCACCCCAAGTAGAGAAACGAAATAGCTTTCCAAATGTATTAAATGACATTATTTATATTGTATAGATTATTTTGTTTAAATTATGAATCAAAAAAACTCACTTGGGCTTAATAGCTGTTTTCTGGATTTAGATGATCCAATTGATTTATTTGATACTTGGATGCAGGAAGCAAAAAAAACTGAGCCAAACGACCCCAACGCAGTAGCGCTAGCAACATCTAGCAATAATAACATCCCATCTGTTAGGATGGTCTTGTTAAAAGACTTTAATCAAAATGGATTTGTATTCTATACAAATTTGGACAGTCAAAAAGGACATGAACTCAAAGAAAATCCAAATGTAGCAATGTGCTTTCATTGGAAAAGTTTGTTAAGACAAATTAGAGTTAGTGGGATCGTTTCATTGGTGCCTAATGAAGTTGCAGATGAGTATTATAATTCAAGAAGTTATGAAAGCAGAATAGGAGCATGGGCATCCAAACAGAGCAAAGAAATTAAAAATAGAGATCAGCTAGATAATTCTATAAAAGTATATAAAAGAAAATATACAGACAAGAATAAGGTTCCACGACCAAATTATTGGTCGGGTTGGAATTTATCTCCCTCAAGTATTGAATTTTGGCTTGATGGAGACAATAGAATACACGAAAGATTAAAATATACGAAAAATTCTAGAGGAGAATGGATCAAATGTCTTTTGAGTCCTTAAAAATTTCTAGATATGCTAAATGTTGTGAGATTTTCTAAAATTTCTTTTTCTTTAGTATCTTTGAAAACACTCAATGAATTTGAAGCAAGATTAATATAATGTTGAGCTTTTTGGTAACACTCATTTATAATTTTGTGCTTATTAATTAAATCAATTGTTTTATCTAAATCATTTTTATCTCTAGTATCTTTACTAAATATTTTAATTAAATTATTTTTTTCATTTGTATCCAGCTTTTGATAGAGTAAAATTATTGGAAGTGTAATTTTTCCCTCAAAGAAATCTTGTCCTATTTTCTTTCCAAATAACTTAAGTTCAGCGTTATAATCAAGGGTGTCATCAGCAATTTGAAAAGTAAGTCCAAGATTCCTACCATAAAATTCAAGTGCGTCTTTTTCTTTTTTATTACTATCAGATAAAATTGCACCAACCTTTGTAGACGCTGCAAACAACTCAGCAGTTTTTGCAGAAATAATTTTTAGATAAGTCTCTTCTAACATATCAACTTCACCTTTATGCTGAAGCTGTAAAATTTCTCCTTGAGCTATTTTTGATGAGGTAGATGATAATAATTTAAGAACTTCTATATTTCCATCTTCAACCATCAATTCAAAACATCTGCTTAGCAAATAGTCACCAACTAAAACTGATGAATGATTACTCCAAACTTTATTTAAGGTTTCTTTTCCTCTCCTAACCACACCCTCGTCTATAACATCATCATGCATTAAAGTTGCGCTATGAATTAATTCGACACATGCAGCAAGATTCACATCTCTTGAACCTTTTTCATAGCCACATAATTTTGCAGTTCCTAAAGTTAGTAGAGCTCTCAACCTTTTACCACCAGTTTTTATATGATAGTCAGTCATTTTTTGAACTAGCTCTACATCGCTAATTAATTTAATTTTAATTTTTTCCTCAGTTAAAATAAGCTTATCTTCAACAGAATCTTTTAAGTGAAAATAAGAATTATTTATCTGATTTCTGAGCTGAACAACTGATCCCATAATAAATTTAAACTAGTATAATTAACTTTTATTTATTACTTATCAATTGACGCACCTTATTCTTCAATTATAAGTAGTCTTTATATTCAAATAATAATTCTATAATAAATATTTATGTTCTCTCTTTTTAAAAAGAAAAAAATAGTAGCTCATCTGAAGCTGAGTGGTGTGATTGGAAATGCAGGAAAATTTAAACAGGGGATAGACTTTGCTGGCCAGGAGGAGTTAATTAAAAAAGCTTTTTCATTGAAAAAAGCCAAATGTGTTGCAATTACCATAAATTCACCAGGTGGATCACCTGTTCAATCTCACCTAATTTATAGTTTTATTAGACGGCAAGCTAAAAAAAATAATAAGCACGTAATAGTATTTGCAGAGGATGTTGCAGCATCTGGAGGCTATCTTATAGCATGTGCTGGAGATGAAATTTATGCAAATTCAAGTTCTATTATCGGATCCATTGGAGTTATTTATTCATCATTTGGTTTTACAGAATTAATCAAAAAAATTGGTGTTGAGAGAAGAGTTCATACTGCTGGTAAAAATAAAAGTACCCTCGATCCTTTTCTTGAAGAAAAGAATGAAGATATAGAGAGACTTAAAAATATTCAATTAGATTTACATAAAGATTTTATTGATGTTGTTGAAAAAAGTAGAGGCACTAAATTAAATAAATCTGATATCGAACTTTTTTCTGGCGAATTTTGGTCAGGAAGTAAATCAAAAACGTTAGGTTTGATAGACGGAATAGGAAATGCTCATGAAATTTTGAGAGAAAAATATGGAGAAGATGTAATAATTAAAAAATTTGAAAAGACTAAAGGATGGCTAAGTCAAAAGCTGTCTTCCTCTAATCAAGTAGATCAATTTGCAAACATTTTAGATGAGAGGTCAATCTGGCAAAGATATGGTTTCTAAAAATAAAAATAATAATAAAAAAAAACAAAAACCAAAATTCCAAACTTTTCAAGACACTATTTTAAATCTTCAAAAATTTTGGAGCAAACAAGGATGTATTATTCTTCAGCCATACGATATGGAAGTTGGAGCTGGTACGTTTCATCCTGCTACAACTCTTAGATCTTTGGGAACTCAACCATGGAAAACTGCTTATGTTCAGCCATCAAGAAGACCAACCGATGGTAGGTATGGTGAAAATCCTAATAGACTTCAACATTATTACCAATTTCAAGTTTTGATTAAACCTTCTCCTGAAAATATAAAAAGGCTATATCTAAATAGTCTTATTACGATTGGAATTCATCACAATGATCATGATATCAGATTCGTTGAAGATGACTGGGAAAGTCCTACATTAGGTGCAGCTGGTTTAGGTTGGGAAGTTTGGTGTGATGGAATGGAGATCACTCAATTTACTTATTTTCAACAGATGGCTGGTTATGAATGTAAACCAGTTTCAGTGGAAATTACCTATGGTTTGGAAAGGATCTGTATGTTTACTCAACAACAAAAAAATGTCTACGATTTGTTATGGAACGATGAGGATATAAAATACAGAGAAGTTTTTCATCAGGCTGAAAAAGAGTTTTCTGCTTATAATTTCGAGTATGCTAATGTTGAACAATTATTCAAAATGTTTGATATGCATGAATCAGAGGCAAAATCATTAGTTGAAAAAAAAGTTTCACTACCCGCATATGATCAATGTTTAAAAGCAAGCCACGTATTTAACGTTTTAGATGCGAGGGGAGCAATAAGTGTTGCACAAAGAGCAGGTTATATTGGAAGAATTCGCGATATCACTAAGTCTGCTGCTAAAATTTGGATAGATAGTCAAAATTAAAAATGTCTGAGTTTTTTTTAGAACTATTTAGCGAGGAAATACCCGCAGGTCTTCAAAAAAATTTAAGAGAAAACTTACTGAAATCTTTTAATGATTTCTTTGAAGAGAAATCTATTCCATTTAAAAGAAGCTCTTCCTATTCAACCCCGAATAGATTGATAATATTATTTGAAGGACTTCAAAAACAAATAATTCTGAAGTCTGAGGAAATAAAAGGTCCAAGTTCAAAAGCCCCAGATATAGCTATAGAGGGCTTTATACGATCAAATCAAACTCTAAAACAAAATATTTATGAAAAAGAAACAGAAAAAGGTAACTTTTTCTTCTTTAAAACAAAATCAAAAAAACTTTATACCCATGAGTTATTAGAAGAGTTTGTTCCAAAAATATTAGATAAAATTCAATGGAAAAAATCAATGCGCTGGGGGACTTTTAGCTTAAATTGGGGTAGACCGCTCAAGTCTATTTTGGCAATCTTTAACAAAAAAACACTAATATTTAAATTTCATCATATTCAGTCATCTAATTTAACTTTTGTAGATAAAGATTTTGAAGAAAAGAAAATAAAATTTTCTGATTTCAAAAAATATAAAAATTTCCTTAAAAAGAAACAAATAATAATCGACCATGTTGAAAGAAAAAAAATTATCGAAAAAAAATTTCAATTACTTTTAAAAAAGAAAAATATTACTATACATCAAAATCCAGAGCTGTTGGAAGAAGTTGTTGATTTAATAGATCAACCCAATGTACTTGTTTGTCAGTTTAATAAAGAGTTTTTAAAAATACCAAAAGAGATTTTAATAATCACAATGCAATACCATCAAAAATATTTCCCTACTTTTGATAATAAGGGTGTTATTACGAACGAATTTTTAGTTGTTTCAAACAAAAAAGATCTAAAAGGGTTAATAAAGTTAGGTAACGAGAGGGTAGTAGAAGCAAGACTCACCGACGCTAAATTCTTTTGGCAAAAAGATAAATCTCAAAATTTAGTAAAACAAGTCTCAAATTTAAAATCTATGAATTATTTTCAAGGTTTGGGAAGTTATTTTGATAAAGTTCAAAGAATGAGAAAGCTAGCAGGAATGCTTTCAGATGAACTATTAATAAGCAAAGAGAAAACAGAATTATCAGCATCAATCTCTAAAGTCGATTTATTATCTGAATTAGTTGGTGAGTTTCCTGAGCTTCAAGGGATAATGGGTGGTTATTTTTCTGAGGCACAAGGTTTTGATAAGGATGTAGCACTATCAATAAGTGAACAATATTTACCTTCAGGGTCTAGGTCTAAGGTACCCAAAAAACCTTTTAGTATAGCACTAGCTCTGTCAGATAAAATAGATACCCTTGTAGGGTTTTTTGGAATTAACCAAAAGCCAACAAGTTCTAAAGACCCATTTGCTATTAGAAGATTAACTTTAGGAGTAATTAGAATAATTGTCGAAAATAAAAAACATATTAAAATAAGAGATTTGATTAACTATTCAGCTTCACTTTACATAGATCAAGGCTTCAAATTTGAAAATAAACTACTTCAAAAAGAACTTTCTGAATTTCTAATGGACCGACTTAAATTTTATATGAAGGAGGAAAATATTCGTAATGATATTATTCAAGCATCTATCAATTCACATAACATAGATCAGCTTGTAGTAATTTTTGAAAAGGCAAAGTATTTAGACAAAATAATTTCTAAGTCAAATGGAAACGAAATAATATCAATTTACAAAAGAGCTTCAAACATCTTAGAAAGAGAGTTGAAAGGAAAGAATTTTGATCTTTCAAATACAACTGACCCTGGTGTTTTCAAGACAGATTTTGAAAAAAATTTGTTTAAAAAAATGAATGATTTAAAGAAATATTTTTCTTCAGTTAATAAAGATGAAGTTTATTCTGAAACTCTAGATAATTTATTAGATGCCAAAAAAGTAATTAACGATTTTTTTGACAATGTTATAGTCAATGACGTTGACCCAGGTATTCGAAAAAATAGACTAGAACTTATCCAAATCTTATGTAAAACCTTCAATAACTATGTTAATTTTTCTTTATTAAACTCCCAAAAATGAAAAAACTAATTTTAAATTTTAAATCAAAAGAGAGTAAAAAAATTAAAATCCCCAGAAATTTTTTAGGTGGAAAAGGTGCTAATCTTTCAGAAATGGGTCGAATGGGATTACCGGTTCCACCTGGATTTACTATTTCTACAAAAGTATGTGAATTATTTTATAAAGATAAAAAAAAACTTAATAAAAATATAATCACATCAATTAAAAAAGAATTAAAGTCTGTTGAAAAAGAAGTTTCAAAAAAATTTGGTGATTTAAAAAATCCATTATTACTTTCAGTTAGATCTGGAGCAAGAGTTTCTATGCCTGGTATGATGGATACAATTTTGAATTTAGGACTAAACGATAAAACTGTTAAAGCGCTAGCATCAAAAACTTCTAATGGTCGATTTGCCAAAGATAGCTACAGAAGATTTATTCAAATGTACGGTAATGTAGTAATGGGTGTTGAAGGGTATCATTTTGAGGAATTAATCGAGAATTATAAACTCACAAAGGGTGTTTTGTTGGATACTGATTTAGATGAAAATGACTGGGATGGATTAATTGAGGATTTTAAAAGAACAGTTAAGGAAAAAGCAGATAAAGATTTTCCACAAGATGTTAACGAACAGTTGTTGGGAGCAATCAGTGCAGTATTTTTGTCTTGGGACAGTAAGAGAGCAAAAATCTATAGAAAATTAAATCACATACCTGCAGAGTGGGGTACAGCGGTCAATGTTCAATCAATGGTTTTTGGAAACATGGGAGACGATTGTGCAACTGGTGTTGTTTTTACAAGAAATCCATCAGATGGTGAAAATGAAATTTATGGTGAATATTTAATCAATGCACAAGGAGAGGATGTTGTGGCTGGAACAAGAACTCCACAATACATAACTAAAAAAGCTAGACAAAATGCTAAAGTTAAAGCTTCATCAATGGAAGAGTCTATGCCAAAAGTTTATAAAGAACTTTATAAAATCCTTAAAAAATTAGAAAAGCATTACAAAGATATGCAGGATGTAGAGTTTACAGTTGAAAATAAAAAGCTGTGGATGCTTCAAACACGTTCTGGAAAAAGAACTGCAAAATCTGCAGTTAAAATTGCAGTCGATATGGTTAAAGAAAAGTTAATCTCAAAAAAAGAGGCTATTTTAAGAATTGATCCAAACTCACTTGATACACTTCTACATCCAACTCTAAATGAAAAAAGCTCAATAAATGTAATTGCAAATGGCCTGCCTGCGTCACCAGGCGCTGCGAGTGGAAAAGTTGTATTTACATCTGAAGAAGCAGAAAGGCTAACATCCATGTTGCAGGACACAATATTAGTTAGGGTAGAAACCTCTCCAGAAGATATACAAGGAATGCATGCAGCCAAAGGAATATTAACAGCAAGAGGTGGGATGACAAGCCATGCAGCAGTTGTAGCAAGAGGAATGGGAAGGCCTTGTGTTTCTGGGTCGAGTGAAATTGATATCAATTATGAAAATAAATCATTTAAAACATCATCGATTGAAATTAAAGAAGGAGATATAATAACAATAGACGGCTCAACAGGAAGAATAATCGAAGGAAGTGTTGCTACTGTAAAGCCAGAAATATCTGGTGATTTTTCAAAATTAATGTTGTGGGCTGATAGTTATAGAAAATTAAATATAAGAACAAATTCAGAAACTCCAAAAGATACTAAAACTGCAAAAGATTTTGGTGCTGAAGGAATTGGACTTTGTAGAACTGAACACATGTTTTTTGATGAAGAGAGAATTTTATCTGTTAGGGAAATGATTCTTTCCAAAACTAAAGAAGACAGAGCTAAAGCTTTAGATAAACTCTTACCACATCAAAAAAAAGACTTTACTGAAATTTTTAAAATTATGAACGGCTTACCAGTTACAGTAAGATTGTTAGATCCTCCTTTACATGAATTTTTACCAAGTACAAATAAAGAAATTAGCGAATTAGCAGAAATTGTTAATCTTTCGGTAAAAGAGGTTGAAACAAGGATACAGGAACTACATGAACAAAACCCAATGCTAGGCCACAGAGGTTGTAGATTAGCCATATCATTTCCTGAAATATATGAGATGCAATGCAGAGCAATTTTTGAAGCATTATGTGAACTTAAAAAAAATAAAATTAAGTCAGCATTTCCTGAAATAATGATACCACTGGTTTCTACTGAGGCTGAAATTAAAATTATGAAAGATTTAGTTAAAAGAATAGCAAGCATAGTTCAAAAGGAAAATAAATTAAAAATAGACTTTATGGTTGGGACAATGATTGAGCTTCCAAGAGCAGCTATTAAGGCAAAAGAATTAGCAAAACATGCAGAATTTTTTAGTTTTGGTACAAATGATTTAACACAAACTACTTTTGGAATAAGTAGAGATGATAGTGGAAAATTTTTAAACGACTACTTAGAGAACAAAATATTTTCTATTGATCCTTTTATATCAATTGATGAAGGGGTTTCGGATTTAGTTGAGATTGCTGTTGCAAAAGGAAAGAGCCAAAATAAAAAGATAAAACTAGGGATATGTGGTGAGCACGGAGGTGATCCCAAAAGTATTTCTTTTTGTGCGAAAGCAGGACTTAATTATGTATCCTGTTCCCCATATAGAGTTCCAGTCGCTAGACTAGCTGCAGCACAAGCAGAGTTAAAAAAATAATATTTTAATTAGGGGGCGTTCTGTTGCCAGGTGCCCCGAACCCCGTTTGCTTAATTAACTAAGTTAATTAGGCAGCAAGTGCGTAACTTTCGTTAGCAATTATAAATTAGCCCGTCACGGTGGAACAATCCCGAACGAAAGAATAACTTTTAGTCATTCGTCGAATCTAGTTCACCCCCATAAGTTGTAATGGTGGAGGTGGTGGGTACTGCCCCCACGTCCGCAATGGTTATTACGAAATTCGTTTATCGTCGTAGTTGGAAAACCAACATTATTAATATAAAAGGAAATACAATAGATTCAATAACATTCATGAAACTTACCAAAGAACAAGCTGAAGAAATAAAAAATCAACAATCTCAAAGCAATCAAACTAAAAGAGTCACAGTATCAGAACTTGAAAATATACTATACGAGGCAATTCCTGCTTTAGACCATGGTTTTGTTCGAGTAGTTGATTATATGGGGGATGATACTTCAATTGTCCAATCTGCTAGGGTCTCATATGGAAAAGGAACTAAGCAAGTTTCAACTGATAAAGGATTAATCAAATATTTAATGAGGCATTGGCACAGTACTCCGTTTGAAATGTGTGAAATAAAATACCATATCAAGTTACCAATATTTATTGCGCGACAATGGATTAGACATCGAACTGCTAATGTTAATGAGTACTCTGCAAGATATTCTATTCTGGATAAAGAATTTTATTTACCTACACAAGAAAATTTAGCTGCTCAGTCAAAGAGTAATCGACAAGGTAGAGGAGATATATTAGAAGGCAAACAAGCAGAGGAAGTTTTAGAACTTTTAAAAAGAGATGCTGAGAGAACCTATAACAATTATGAAAAAATGCTCAATGAAAGATTCGATGGCTCCACAATAGATGAAAATAAAAAAGGCCTAGCAAGAGAACTTGCCAGAATGAATTTGACTTTAAATACTTATACTCAATGGTACTGGAAAACCGACCTTTTAAACTTAATGAATTTTTTAAGATTGAGGGCTGATAGTCATGCACAATATGAAATACGGGTTTATGCAGATATAATGTTAAATACTGTTAAAAAATGGGTTCCAATAACTTACGATGCATTTATGGATTATAGAGTTGGAGGTACGGAAGTTTCAGCTAAAGGAAAATTAATTATTCAAAAACTTATTAAAGGTGAAAATGTTGATTTAGATAGCTCAGGTCTATCAAAAAGAGAGTGGAATGAGCTAATGATTGCCTTTGATCTTAAAGATAAGTTGATTTAATTTTTTTTGCAAAATCTAAATATAATTTTGAAATTTCGTGATCTGGATTTGCTTCTACTATCGGTTTTCCTTCATCTGAGGTTTTCCCTATTTCTGGATTAATTGGTATTTCACCTAAAAATTCTTTTTCAAAGTCGTCTGCAGTTTTTTTAACACCACCTTCGCCAAATATTTTATATTTTTTACCATCATCTCCGGTAAAAAAACTCATATTATCAACTAATCCGAGAATTTTTACTCCAAGCTTATCAAACATTTTAATACCTCTTTTAACGTCCAAAAGAGCAACTTCTTGTGGGGTGGAAACTATTATTGCACCATCCATTTTTATTTCTTGTGAAAAAGTTAATTGCGTGTCTCCTGTGCCGGGGGGCATATCAACAATAATAAAATCTAAATCTTTCCAATTAACTTTTTGAGTAAAAGTTTTAATTGCGCTTGTAACCATTGGGCCACGCCAAATCATAGGGGTCTGTTGGTCAGCTAAGAAGCCAATCGACATACATTGAATATCGTATTTTAAAATAGGTTCCAATTTTTGGCCATCACTTTTAGGTTTTTCATTAATGTTGAACATTTTTGGAATTGAGGGACCATAAATGTCTGCATCCAATAATCCAACTTTGCAACCAACTTGTTTTAAGGCCAAAGCTAGATTTGTAGCGAAAGTAGATTTGCCAACACCACCTTTTGCACTCGAAATAGCTATTGTAAACTTAGTTCCTAATATAGGATTTTTTGTGAATTTCTTAGGTTCAAGCTTTTGCTTCATTGCGGCACTAAGTTCAGGCTTTTTATCTGACATAGGACTATCATTACTTGTTTTTTATAATAAAGACACTATATACTTTGGCATATGTCAGATGATTTCAGAGGCAGAGGTGGAAGTCCTTGGGGGTCACCTCCAGGAGGTGGAAATAATAATGGTTCAGGAAGAGGTCCCAAACCTCCGAACATTGATGAGATCTTAAAAGAAATTCAAGATAAAATTAAAAAATTTTTACCTGGTGGCAAATCATCAGGTGGGAAGTCTGTTGGATTAATAATACTAGTGTTAGCTTTTGTTTGGTTAGCAAGTGGACTTTATAGAGTTCTACCTGATGAACAAGGTGTTGTATTAAGATTTGGTAAGTTTGTTAAAACCACTCAACCAGGATTGAATTATCACATACCTTTCCCAGTAGAAAATGTGCTTACGCCTAAGGTTACCAAAGTTAATAGAATAGACATTGGTTTTAGATCTGAAAGAGACAGCGGTTTTTCAACAGGTGGAGGAGTTGCTGATGTTCCTCAAGAAAGTTTAATGTTAACTGGGGATGAAAATATTGTGAATATAGATTTTTCTGTATTTTGGGTAATTAAAGATGCAGGAAACTTTTTATTCAAAATTCAAGACCCTGAAGGAACAGTTAAAGCAGCTGCAGAAACAGCTATGAGAGAAGTTATTGCCAAAAGTAATATTCAACCGATTTTAACTGAAGGTAGATCTAAAATTGAGGTTGAAACACAAGAAATTATTCAAAATATTTTGGATGATTATGAAAGTGGAATTCAAATTACACAAGTGCAAACCCAAAAAGCAGATCCACCAGATCAAGTTATAGATGCATTCAGAGATGTACAAGCTGCAAGAGCAGATATGGAAAGATCTAAAAATGAAGCTGAGGCTTATGCTAATGATGTGATCCCAAGAGCTAGAGGGGAAGGTCAAAAAATCTTGCAAGCTGCTGAAGCATATAAAAAAGAGGTGGTAGCAAAAGCAGAGGGTGAAGCGAGTAGATTTGTATCTATATACAATGAATATAAAAATGCAAAAGTAGTAACTCAGGAGAGAATGTACCTAGAGACAATGGAAAAAGTATTAGCAGATATTGATAAAGTGATTATAGAAAAAAATGCAGGTTCAGGTGTAGTTCCTTACTTACCACTACCCGAATTAAA
Organism: uncultured Pelagibacteraceae bacterium; assembly: GCA_902599995.1. Lineage (GTDB taxonomy): Bacteria > Pseudomonadota > Alphaproteobacteria > Pelagibacterales > Pelagibacteraceae > Pelagibacter. Next base: position 77,720 of record CACKHN010000002.1, on the reverse strand, counting down.
AAAGAAAGCGACTAATTAAATGAAAGCTGGAAAAATTTTAGGTGGGTTAATTATTGCATTAGGTGTTTTAGCTTTTTTATCAGTAATTATTGTTAAAGAAGTTAATCAGGCAATCATTCTTCAATTTGGAGATCCAAAAAGAATAATAACCACACCTGGATTAAATTTCAAAATTCCATTTATTCAAAACGTAGTCTACCTTGATAAAAGAATATTAAATCTTGATACACCACCAGAAGAAGTAATTGCATCTGATCAAAAACGTTTAATTGTTGATGCATTTGCCAGATTTAAGATTGTTGATCCATTAAAATTTTATATTTCCGTTGGAGATGAAAGGGTTGCAAGATCAAGATTGTCTACAATTATTAATTCAAGAATAAGAAATGTTTTAGGTCAGGAAGAATTACAAACTTTACTTTCTCAAGATAGATCAAAACAAATGGCATTAATAAAAGAAGGTGTAAACAATGAAGCACAAAATTTTGGAATAACCATTGTTGATGTAAGAATTAAAAGAGCTGACCTTCCACAGGCTAACAGTGATGCAATTTATCGAAGAATGCAGACAGAGCGGGAAAGAGAAGCAAAAGAATTCAGAGCAAAAGGCGCAGAGATGGCAGTTACTATTACTTCAACTGCAGATAAAGAAGTTACGGTTATTTTAGCAGAATCACAAAAGCAATCGGAGATTATGAAAGGAGAAGGTGATGGTTTGAGAAACAAAATCTTTGCTGATGCCTTCGGTCAAGATCCAGAATTTTTTGCATTTTATAGAGCAATGCAGGCTTATGAAAAAGCGCTAATTGGAGGAGAAACTTCTCTGATTTTATCTCCTGATAGTGAATTCTTCAAATTTTTCGGAAATATAAAACCTGAAATTCAACAATAATCTTTAAATGAATGAGCTAGTCATAGCTTTTGGTTTATTCTTATTCATTGAAGGAATTTTGTATGCCATATTTCCATCAAAAATGAAAAATATGTTAAAAAAATTAGAACTTGTAAAAGATAGTCAGTTGAGATCAGGAGGTCTTATCTTTGCAATTATCGGATTTATAATTATTTATTATATAAAAAGTTAAAATGAAAAAATTCAAAATAATCTTTATAGCTATAATGTTATCATGGAGTCCCCTAACTCAATCTTATTCCAAGCCCGTTCCAGAGTCGTTTGCTGATCTTGCTGAAAAATTAATGCCATCTGTTGTAAATATTTCGACTTCAACAACAGTTGTTACTAAGTCTAATCCACTTCCATTTCAATTTCCTCCAGGATCACCGTTTGGAGATATGTTTAAAGAGTTTGGCGACCCTCAAGAAAGACAATCATCCGCATTGGGTTCAGGGTTTATAATTGATGAAAAAGGAGTTGTTATAACTAACAATCACGTAATTAAAGACGCAGACGACATAATCGTTAGAGTAAATGGCGATCAAGAGTTTAAGGCAAAAGTTTTAGGAGCAGATCCATTAATGGATATAGCTGTTTTGCAATTAGAAACTAATGAAAAGTTTATACCGGTCGCTTTTGGTGACTCTGATAAAGCTAGAATAGGTGATTGGGTAATTGCTATTGGAAATCCATTTGGTTTAGGAGGAACCGTTACAGCAGGGATAATCTCAGCAAGAAACAGATCAATAGGATTGTCTAGGTATGAAGATTTTATTCAAACAGATGCCTCAATTAATTCTGGAAATTCTGGTGGCCCTTTATTTGATATGGAGGGAAATGTGATCGGGATTAATACTGCCATTTTAGGTCGAAATGGTTCAATTGGTATTGGATTTTCAATTCCATCAAACAGTGCTCAAATTGTAATTGATCAATTAATTGAATTTGGAGAAACAAAAAGAGGATGGCTTGGAGTAAGAATACAAGATGTAACTAAGGAAATTGCAGAAGTTGAAAAATTAGATAAACCAAGAGGTGCTCTTGTTGCAAGTGTTGCAGAAAATAGCCCATCAGAAAAAGCAGGTATTAAAGCTGGGGATATTATTTTAGAATTTAATGGTCAAAGAATTAATCAAATGAAAGAATTGCCAGCAATTGTTGCCAGAACACAAGTTGGTAAAAAAGTAGAAGTCAAAATTTGGAGAAATAAAAAAGAAATCATTAAAAATGTTCTTTTAGGAAGACTTGAGACATCAGAAGACTTTAAAGTAAGCGAGAAACAAAAACCAAAAGATAGAATAGATCAGATTGAGGATTTAAAAATAACTGTTAGAACTTTAAATAAAGAAGACATCAAAAATCGTAAATTACCTAATCAAACCACTGGGCTTGTCATCACTGGAATTCAAAATAATAGTCCCTTAGCTGGTTCAGTTCAGGTGAATAGTATTATTGTTGAGGCTCAAAAAGAAAGAATTAAAACTATTGATGATTTAAAAAAGATTACGAAGCAAGTTTTAAATTCAAATCAAAAAACAATATTGCTTGCAATTTATAATAATCAAAATCAGAGAAGATATATTGGAATTAAGTTAGACTAATCATGGATTTTAAATCCAAGATTATATTAATTTCAGGACCAACTGCTTCTGGAAAATCAAGTTTTGCTATTAAACTTGCAAAAAAAATTAATGGAGAAATTGTAAATGCTGACAGCATGCAAGTTTACAAGCAATTAAAAATTCTGTCTGCAAGACCAGATCCCAAAAAATACTTAAAAATAAGACATCATTTATATGGCTTTCAAGATGCAAGAAAAAATTTTTCAACTGGAAATTGGTTGAAATTAGTATTTAAAAAAATTGAAGAAATAAAAAAAAGAAAAAAAACACCAATCCTTGTAGGAGGCACTGGATTATATTTTAAGGCATTAACTGATGGACTAGTAAAAATTCCAAATATACCGATAAAGATAAGAAATCAAATAAGAGCTCAACAATTAAAGATTGGTCAAAATAAGTTCTTTAAAAAACTATTAAAAATTGATCCAGTTTCTAAAAATAAAATTAATCCAACTGACACCCATAGGTCGATAAGAGCTTATGAAGTAAAAACATACACTCAAAAATCAATTCATGAATGGTATAAAAATACAAAATCAAATTTTAATCAAAGTGATTTTTTTAAAATTTACATTGATTTTCCTCGTACTGAGTTAATTGAGAGGATATATGTTAGATCCAAGGATATGGTTGAAAATGGGGCCGTTAAAGAAGTAAAAAATTTTTTAAAACTAAAGGTGCGAAAAGATAAAAGTGTTAACAAAGCGATCGGCATCAATGAAATTGGACAATACTTAAATAATAAAAAGGAATTGGAAGAAATTATTGAAAATATATCAATAAAAACTAGACAATACGCTAAAAGGCAAAGTACTTGGGCAAGAGGCAATATGAACTCTTGGTTCAAATTGAAACCAGGTGAGTTAAATAATTTTTTAAAAAAAATTTAAAAATCTCAATCAAAACTTGACCAATTAGCACAACTTCAGCTAGATTGCGAAATGTCAAAATTATATACAGGAGCAGAAATTGTATTTAAATGCCTTGAAGATCAGAAGGTAGAGCATATTTTCGGATATCCTGGTGGTGCAGTTTTGCCAATTTATGATGAACTTAAAAATCATACCTCTATTAAGCATATTTTAGTTAGACACGAACAAGGCGCAGGTCATGCTGCTGAGGGATATGCGAGATCATCAGGCAAACCCGGGGTTGTTTTAGTTACCTCTGGACCTGGCGCTACCAATGTTGTTACCGCTTTAACAGATGCGTACATGGATTCTGTTCCTTTAGTTTGTATTTCAGGTCAAGTTCCAACACATTTAATTGGAACAGATGCATTTCAAGAATGTGACACTACAGGTATTACAAGACCCTGCACAAAACATAATTGGTTAGTAAAAGACATAAATGATTTGTCAGAGATAATGCATGAAGCATTTAAAGTTGCAACCACAGGAAGACCAGGCCCTGTTTTAGTTGATATTCCAAAAGATATTCAATTTGCAAAAACAAAATACAAAAAACCACAGAAAGAAAAAAAATTAAATGGGAAATCAAAAAATGAATTTTCTCAAAAACAAATGGATAAATTAATTGATTTATTAAAAAATTCAAAAAAACCAGTTATTTATAGTGGAGGTGGAGTAATTAATTCAGGTCCTAAGGCAAGTGAGGGCTTAAGGGAGTTTGTAGAAATAACAGGATTTCCAATTACTTCTACGCTTCAAGGTTTAGGGGCATATCCAGGTGATGATAATCAATTCCTTGGAATGTTAGGTATGCACGGAACTTATGAAGCAAACAATGCAATGCATGATTGTGATCTTTTAATAAATATTGGAGCAAGATTTGATGACCGTATTACTGGAAAAATAGATGAATTTTCACCCAATTCAAAAAAAGTTCATATTGATATTGATCCTTCATCAATCAATAAAATTATTAAAGTTGATCTTGCAATCGTAGGAGATGTTGCAAAAGTACTTAATAAAATAAATAAATCAATTTTGAAGAAAAAAAATGGACATAGCAAATCCAACAAATCGAATATTGCTAAGTGGTGGGAACAAATACAAAAGTGGAGAGGTAAAGATTCTCTTAATTTTGTTAATAGCAAAGATAGTATTAAACCTCAACATGCTGTTCAAAGATTATACGAGTTAACAAAAGATAAAGATACTTATGTAACTACTGAGGTGGGTCAACATCAAATGTGGGCTGCACAACATTACAAATTTAACAAACCCAACAGATGGATGACATCTGGAGGTTTAGGTACAATGGGTTATGGTTTGCCAGCAGCAGTTGGAGTACAAATTGCGCATCCTGACAAGTTGGTCATTGATATTGCTGGTGAAGCCTCAGTGTTAATGACTATGCAAGAAATGTCGACTGCGGTTCAATACAACTTGCCGATTAAAATTTTTATTTTGAATAATCAATACATGGGAATGGTAAGACAGTGGCAAGAGTTATTACATGAAAAGAACTATTCTGAGAGTTACTCCGAGGCACTTCCTGATTTTTTAAAAATGGCTGAGGCTTATGGTTGTAAAGGAATTAAAGCTGAAAACCCATCTGAATTAGATGAAAAAATTCAAGAGATGATTGATTATAATGGCCCAGTTATTTTTGATTGCCACGTTGATCCAAATGAAAATTGCTTCCCTATGATACCGTCAGGAAAACCACATAATCAAATGATATTAGGACCAAAAGATCAAGAAGACAATAAAATCAAGGGAAAAGGCAAAGCCTTAGTATAAAAGTAATGCCAAAATCAAAATCAGCTTATAGTGTTCCTACTAAAAAAGAGAAGTCAGACACATATATATTTGTGGTGTGGGTTGATAATGAAGCAGGTGTTCTTGCGCGTGTAGTTGGACTATTTTCTGGTCGAGGATATAATATTGAATCTTTAGCCGTTGCAGAAGTGGATGCAGTTAAAAATATTTCTAGAATTACAATTGTTACAACAGGAACACCTCAAGTTATTGATCAAATTAAACGGCAATTATCTAAATTAGTCCCCGTTCACAAAGTTGCAGAATTTAAAAGAGAGGATAAAAATGTCATATTTAAAGAAATGGCATTATTTAAAATTGTTGGAAAAAAAAAGAAAATGGAAAAGTGTTTAAATGTTTGTAAAAAATTTAATCCAGTTATTTTAGATGAAACTAAAAAATCTAAAGTAATACAAATAACAGCACTTAGAAGAGAAATCGATAAAATAAGTAAGAAATTAAAACCTTGGGGACTGATTAGCGCTTCTAGAACCGGGGCAGTTGCAATGACAAGAGGCGCCAAAATATTTAACTAATTATAAAGGAGAAACTACATGAAAATGTTATATGAAAAAGATACTGATATTGACTTAATTAAAAATAAAAAAATTGCTATTTTCGGTTATGGAAGTCAAGGACATGCACATGCATTAAATCTTAAAGATAGTGGTGTGAAAGAAATTGTAGTTGCACTTAGAGATAGTTCATCCAGTGTAGCAAAAGCAGAATCAAAAGGCTTAAAGGTAATGAATTTGTCTGACGCTGCTGCTTGGGCAGATGTAGTAATGATTTTAACTCCAGACGAATTACAAGCAGAAATTTATAAAAATCATATAGAGCAAAGAGTAAGAGAGGGAACTAGTATCGCCTTTGCTCATGGATTAAATGTTCATTACGATTTAATCAAAGCAAGAAAAGATTTAGACGTATTTATGGTTGCTCCTAAAGGACCTGGTCACTTAGTAAGAAGTGAGTATGAGAAAGGCGGAGGAGTGCCATGTTTGTTTGCCGTTCATCAAAATGGCTCAGGTAAAGCAAGAGATCTTGCATTATCATATGCATCAGCAGTTGGTGGTGGAAGATCAGGTATTATTGAAACTACTTTTAAAGATGAGGTTGAGACAGATTTATTCGGTGAACAAACAGTTCTTTGTGGAGGGTTAGTTGAACTAATTAAAAATGGTTACGAAACTTTAGTCGAAGCGGGTTACGAGCCAGAGATGGCATATTTTGAAACAGTACATGAAGTAAAATTGATTGTTGATTTGATTTATGAAGGTGGAATTGCAAATATGAATTATTCAATTTCAAATACAGCGGAGTACGGTGAATACCAATCTGGACCAAGAATTATAAACAAGGAAGAAACTAAAAAAAGAATGAAAGAAGTGTTGTCTGATATTCAATCTGGAAAGTTTACCAAAGAATGGATGGACGAATGTAAAAATGGTCAAAAAAACTTCCTTGCAACTAGAGCTAAATTGGCTGAGCACTCTGTGGAAAAAGTTGGTGCTGAACTTAGAGCAATGATGCCTTGGATTGGTAAGAAAAAACTAGTGGACAGTGACAAGAGTTAAATTTTGATAAAGGCCCAAAAGTGACTTAAAAATATAGTATAAATTTAACATTTATTTTGCAATATCACCTATAGATTGTAATATAAATTTTTCTAAAATTTAGTTATGAGCAACAAAGATAGAATTATAATTTTCGATACTACCATGCGAGATGGTGAGCAATCACCAGGTGCGTCTATGAGTTTGGAGGAAAAAATCCAAATTGCAAGAGTATTTGATGAATTAGGAATAGATATTATTGAGGCAGGCTTTCCAATTGCATCCCCCGGAGATTTTGAAGCAGTAACTGAAGTTAGCAAGATTTTAAAAAAATCTATCCCTGCAGGATTATCTAGACATTCCAAGAAAGATATTGATAGAGCCTATGAAGCTTTAAAACATGCTCCAAGATTTAGAATTCACACATTTATTTCAACAAGTCCTCTTCATATGAAGCATAAGTTAAATATGTCTCCAGATGATGTGTACGAGTCTATTGGACAGCATGTTGCCTATGCAAGAAAATTTACTGATGATGTCGAATGGTCATGTGAAGATGGCACAAGAACAGATATGGATTTTATGTGCAAGACTGTGGAACTAGCTATTAAAAATGGGGCAACAACAATAAATATTCCTGATACAGTTGGTTATACAATTCCATCTGAGTTTACCAAAATAATTGAAACTTTATTAAATAAAGTTCCAAATATTGATCAAGCAATTTTATCAACACACTGTCATAATGACTTAGGTTTAGCAGTTGCAAACTCTTTAGCTGGCGTACAGGCTGGAGCTAGACAAATTGAATGTACCATCAATGGGTTAGGAGAAAGAGCTGGAAATGCTGCACTTGAAGAGGTTGTGATGGCAATCAAAACGAGACCAGATTTGATGCCTTATGAAACAGGTATTAACACAACCCTTCTAAGTAAAGCTTCTAAAATTGTTTCAAATGCAACGGGATTTCCTGTACAATATAACAAAGCAATTGTTGGTAAAAATGCTTTTGCACATGAGGCAGGTATTCATCAGGATGGAATGCTTAAAAATAGACAAACATACGAAATTATGACCCCTGAAAGTGTTGGTGTTAAACAAACCTCATTAGTAATGGGTAAACATTCTGGCAGACATGCATTTAAAGATAAATTAAACAGTTTAGGCTATCCTGATTTAATGGATGATGTTGTAAGCAATGCTTTTGCTAAGTTTAAAGTTTTAGCGGATAAGAAAAAACATGTTTATGATGAAGATATCATTGCTTTAATAGATGATAGTTTGATTATTGATAACAAAGTAAATGCAATTAGTCTCAAATCTTTAAAAGTTTTTGCTGGAACGGGTGAACCTCAAAGGGCAGAAATGACTTTGGATGTATATGGCGACATCAAAAAAGCGTCAGAAACTGGAGATGGTCCAGTAGATGCGATTTTTAAATGTATCAAAACACTATTTCCACATGAAGTAAATTTACAATTGTATCAAGTGCACGCTGTAACGGAAGGAACAGATGCTCAAGCTACAGTTAGTGTCAAAATTGAGGAAAAAGGAAAAACCACAGTTGGGCAGGCTGCTGATACAGATACATTAGTAGCATCGGCAAATGCATATATTAATTCATTAAATAAAATGATTATAAAACGTGATAAAACAGCTCCAATGGAGCAAGAAAGTCATAAAGTAAGAGGTATATAAATGGCATTATTTGACAATTTAAAAAAAATTTGGAGCCAGGATATGGCAATTGATCTTGGAACTGCAAATACTCTTGTAGTTTTAAAAGGAAAAGGTGTAGTTCTTAATGAACCTTCTGTAGTTGCAATTGTCGATCAAGGGGGAAAGAAAAATGTTTTAGCTGTGGGTGACGAGGCAAAGACGATGCTAGGAAGAACCCCGGGTAACATTAGTGCAATAAGGCCATTAAGAGATGGGGTGATTGCAGACTTTGTTGTTACTGAGGAAATGATTAAACATTTTATAAAAAAAGTTCATAAAGGCAGTACATTTGCAAATCCTAGAATATTAATTTGTGTTCCAACTGGTTCAACACCAGTTGAAAGAAAGGCAATACAAGACAGTGCTCTTGCAGCGGGTGCAAGAAGAGTACAATTAATTGAGGAACCAATAGCAGCAGCTATCGGTGCTGGACTTCCAATTTCAGAGGCTACAGGATCAATGATCGTTGATATTGGGGGTGGCACAACTGAAATCGCAATAATGTCTTTAGGAGGATTAGTTTACTCTAAATCACTAAGAGTTGCTGGCGATGCAATGGATGTGGCGATCATAAATTATATGAGAAAAGAGTATAATTTGCTAATAGGTGATACAACCGCTGAAAAAATTAAAAAAGAAATGGGAACTGCTATACCTACTGGAACAAATACGTATCCAGTAAAAGGGCGAGATCTTAGATCTGGTACCCCAAAAGAGGTTAACATCACTGAAGAAGATACTGCAGAAGCTTTAAATGATATTATGAAAGAAATGGTAAATGCAATTAAAGATGGCTTAGAAAATACACCACCGGAGTTATCTGCTGATTTAGTTGATATGGGTTTAACATTAACAGGTGGAGGATCATTATTAAGGAACATTGACAAAAGATTTGCTAAGGAAACAGGATTACCAGTCCATGTTGCTGACGACCCATTATCATGTGTAGCGGTTGGAACAGGAAAGGCTTTGGATCAAGAACAAACTTTCTCTACCATGTTATCTGAATATTAAAAATAATGGCAGTAGGCAGAGACGATTTTGTAATTGCCTTTAGATCTGCCTTTCTTAACAAAAAAGGTAAACAAAAATTTTCTTTACTAAGTTTAATCCTATTATCGATAATAATAATTATTTTAAGCAATATCAATTTCAAACCTATCAATATTTTAAGGGTAGGTATTAACGAAATTGTTTACTCAGTATCGTATTTAGTATCAGTCCCTGAAAAAAAAATTTACAGGTTTAATAATCAATTAAGCAAACATTTAAAATTATTTGAAATGTATCAAAATACAAAAATAGAATTAGAGAATCTAAGACAAAAAAAATTGACCAATAATTTTTTGCAATTGGAAAATCAAAAATTAAGAAATTTAATTGATGAAAATATATCTTCTAAGGAAATTTTAGCAAAAGTTTTGATTGATAAAGACAGTCCATTTTTAAAATCGATTATTTTGAATAAAGGAAGTAAAGATAATGTTAAAGCAGGAATGGGTATAATAGATGGGGTTTATCTTGTTGGTCAAATAATTGAGGTAAATTATACCAATTCGCGCGCTTTATTGTTATCTGATTTAAATAGTAAAATACCATCAGTTTTAGCACCGCAGAATATTCAAGCAGTTATTTCAGGTACTGGAAAAAGTTTTGGAAAAATTGAACATACTAAAGATGATATTAAAGATGATCTAAAAAATGAAGACATCATAATTTATACCTCAGGGCTTGGAGGAATTTTTAAACCTGGAATACCAATCGGTAAAATTTCTAAAGATAATGAAAATAGAGTAAATTTTTTCTCTGATTTTACTCAGTTGGATTATGTAAAAATAGTTTCTTTTAAAGTTGGAGATGTTAAATAATGTCATCTTTAAATAAAGTTTCTTTCCAAAAAGTTTTCATATCTTATTTACCATTAATATTTTTATTCGTTTCAGTACTTAACGATTTTGATTTTAATTATCTAAAAATTGAAAATTTTTCTTTTAACTTTGCTTATATTTTAATTTTTTATTGGACTTTAAGAAATCCAGACCGCTTAGGATACCTGGCAATTTTTTTTGCAGGAATAATTAATGACGTTGTAATATCTATTCCTTTAGGAATTAGTAGCTTGTGCTACTTGCTTTTATGTTCGGTCACTGCATATATGAGAAATATTACTTTAAATCCAAACTTTGTAAAAGATTGGTTTTCTTTTTTATTTGTAATAATTTTAATCAATTCAGTTCAAGTAATTATACTAGATTTAATATTTTTATTGGACATTAATTATATGAGATATTTAACTAATACAGGATTTACATTTTTATTTTATCCTGCATTTTTTGTATTTTTCAACTCCTTGAGTACCAAAATTTCAAAATATAAAAATGATTAAACAAAATTTAGGTATCAGAAAGTCAGATGTTTTTAATAGACGAATGTTTATTATTGGTATGGCTAAGGTAGTTATTTTAGCTGGAATTGTTTCTCGCCTTTTTTCACTTCAAATTAATGAAAACAAAAAATATCTTACCCTGTCAGACAAAAATAGAATACGTGAGTGGAAACTACCCCCTACCAGAGGAAACATTGTAGATTATTTTGGAAACATAATCGCAGGAAATTTAAAAGTTTATCAGTTACATATTATACCTGAACAAGTTGAAAACTTTAATTATCTTCTTGTAAGACTTAAAACACTTTTAGATTTGAGTGATAAAAAAATTCAAAAAATAACCGAGTTAAAAAATAAATTAAAACCCTGGGATAGTATAATTGTCTCTGAAAATTTAACCTGGAGTCAGTTTTTGAAAGTCAATAATTATCTCTACGATCTTGTTGGTGTAAAACCTGTAATGACAATCTCAAGAAATTATCCATTTAATGATGTTTATACACATGTTCTTGGCTATGTTAGCCAGCCCAATCAAGAGGAAATTATTGAAAATAAAACAGTACAAGAAAGATTTGTTCCAGGAATGAAAATTGGAAAATTGGGACTAGAAAAAAAGTTTGAAAATCATTTAATTGGAACTAACGCAATTCAAAGATATGAGGTTAATGCTTATGGTAAAAGGATCAATCAACTTGAATATCAAAAAGGATCTCAAGGTAATAAAATCAGACTCACTTTAGATACTGAAGTTCAAAAACTTTCAGCAAAATTACTTTTAAATAAAGCTGGATCAATAAGTGTGATGGATATTTATACTGGCGATATAATTGCAATGTATTCCTCACCATCTTACGATCCTAATTTATTTTTATTTGGAATTAGCCAAGATGAATGGGAATTAATAAGAAATAACCCATTAAAACCTTTGATCCACAAAACTATTTCTGGTCTTTATTCACCTGGCTCAACAATAAAACCTATCGTGGCTCTTTCAGCTTTGGAAAATAAAATCATAAATCCAAATTTTAAGGTTAAGTGCACTGGTAAAACAGAACTTTATGGACAAACGTTTCATTGTTGGAAAGAGAAAGGTCACGGATTTGTAAGCTTAAAAAATGCAATGAAACAATCCTGTGATACTTATTTTTATGAGATAGCACGTTTATTAGGTGTTGATCGATTAAATATTACTGCCAAAAAATTTGGGCTCGGTGAAAAGGTATTAGGACAATATTTCGATAATGAAAAACAAGGACTGTTTCCAAATACTAGCTGGAAAAAAAATAATCTTGGAAGGGGATGGGTGTTAGGTGAAACATTGATTACAGGGATTGGACAAGGTTACACCCAAACTACTCCTTTACAGTTATGTTTAATGACTGCACAAATTGCAAATGGTGGGTACAAAATAAAACCAAGAATTCTTGTAAATAATAAGCCATTGAGTTTGGAACAGGCAAAAAATTCAATGAAAGTTGATTCTTTACACTCTCCTAATTTGAAATTATTTGATGATCCAAAAAATATTAAAACAGTTCAAGAGGCGATCTTTAGTTCTACCAACGAAATATATGGAACCTCCTATAAATCTAGAATTGATGACCCTAAATATCAATTCGCAGGAAAAACAGGGACTTCTCAAGTAAAAAGAATTAGTAAAAGAGAAAGAGAGTTAGATCTTAAATTAGAACAAATACCTTACAAAGATAGAGATCACGCACTTTACGTTGCCTATGGACCTTATGTAAATCCCCGGTATGCTTTGAGTATAATCGTTGAACACGGCGGCTCGGGTAGTAAAACTGCTGCCCCAATGGCAAAAGAATTATTCAAGCTTATAATAGATAGAGACGAACTAAGAAAAAAACAATCTAACTTCGAGGATATAAATATATAAATGTTTTATTATAAACGACTAAATTCAGATCTTTCGATTATTCAAAAAATTAAAGAAATAGATTATGTGCTTTTAATCTGCATCATTCTTTTATCTTTTATAAGCTTGATGGTGATGTATTCAACAGATGGTGGAGATATACTTTTCCACACGAAGAACCATTTCATGAAACTTATAGTTTTATTTCCATTAATGCTGGTTATAGCATTTTTTAATATTAAACATTGGCATACTTTTGCTTATCTTTTTTATTTTCTAATTATTCTTTTGTTAGTTTGGGTTTCTTTTTTTGGCCTTAAAGCTTCAGGTTCGCAAAGATGGATGAATTTATATTTTTTTGTTCTACAACCTTCAGAATTAATGAAAATAGCTATCATATTAACGTTAGCAAAATATTATCATCGAATAAAAATTGAAAATGTAAATTCTCTTTCTAGTATAACTTTAGTTCTATCAATCATATTGTTACCTGTTATTCTAGTAATTTCTCAACCAGATCTTGGTACATCAGTATTAATAGCCCTAAGTGGATTAATTATTTTGTGGATTGCAGGTATTAAAATCAAATATTTTGTTTATTCTTTTATATTTGGAATTATTTCCTTACCTTTTATTATTTCGTTTTTAAAACCTTATCAAAAACTAAGAATTCTTACCTTTTTAGACCCGGATAGAGATCCTCTAGGTGCGGGATATCAAATTATCCAATCTAAAATTGCAATTGGTTCAGGTGGATTTAATGGTAAAGGATTTTTAAAAGGCACGCAGAGCTATCTAGATTTTTTACCAGAAAAGCATACAGATTTTATTTTTACATTATTTTCAGAAGAATTTGGCTTTATTGGATCTATAGGTCTTTTAATTTTATATACAATAATCATTATAAGAATTATTCATATCGGAGCTATATCGAGAAGTAATTTTTCTAAATTGTTTTGTTTCGGTTTTGCTTTTTCAATTTTTATTTATATCGTAGTTAATCTATCAATGGTTTTAGGCTTACTGCCAATCGTTGGATCACCTTTACCCATCATGTCATATGGTGGTTCTTCTTTGTTAGCTACAATGATTGGGTTTGGAATTGTTTTAAGTGCCAAAATAAATCACAGGCAATTAATTGCTGGATAAAAGCTGAATAAAACCTACTTTGAACATTAATCTAATTTGTTATATACACTTTAAGTTATAATCTAAAGGAGGAACATGGAGAGTTTAAATTTGGACTCAGTTAAATCATTTGTTGATACCCTTTGGGTTATTGATTGTGCGATTCTAGTTTTCATTATGCAGGCTGGATTTATGTGTATGGAAACTGGACTTTCTAGACATAAAAATAGTATTAATGTGGCTTTGAAAAATGCTGCCGATTTTGGTGTAGCTGTAGTTATTTTCTGGATATTTGGTTTTGGCTTAATGTTTGGTAAAAGTTATAACGGCATAATTGGCACAGACCTATTCTTTTTCAAAACTGAACAAGCTGAATATATGACATATTTCGTTTTTCAAGCGATGTTTGTTGCAACAGCAGCAACTATTGTTTCGGGTGCAGTTGCTGAGAGAATGAAATTTAACGGATATATAATAATAACCATTCTTGCGACTGGAATTATTTATCCAATTGTAGGCCATTGGGCATGGTCTTCAAGTTACTTAAATAATATAGATGCGACTAGACAATTGTTAGCCATAACCGGACAAGTAAAGACAACAGGTTGGTTAACAGACATTGGATTTATAGATTTTGCAGGCAGCACCATTGTACACTCCGTTGGAGGCTGGATTGCTTTATCAGCAGTGTTAGTTTTAGGACCAAGAATTGGAAAATATTCAGAAGCTAATAAAGGTAAGTTTACCGGATCAAGTTTTCCTTTAGCTGTTTTAGGAACTTTAATTTTATGGTTTGGATGGTTTGGATTTAATGGTGGAAGTAATGGAGCAATGGACGAGGCAGTACCTTTAATTTTAATCAATACTTTTCTCGCAGCAGCATTTGGTTTGTTAACTGGTTTAGGAATATCTTTTGCTTTATTTAAAAAACCAGATCCTTATTATATTATTCTTGGACCACTTGCTGGATTAGTAGCAATTACCGCTGGCTGTAATTCTATGACGTCTGTCACTTCCATTTTTGTGGGGATCATTGGTGCAGTCGTTGCAATTTTTGTTAATGAAGTTTTAAATAAATTTGAAATTGATGATGTTGTTGGTGCAGTCCCGGTTCATCTTGCAGCAGGTGTTTGGGGTACCTTAGCAGTTGGTTTGTTAAGTGATCTTGATATTTTAGGCACAGGGTTAACTCGATTTGAGCAAATTAAGGCACAGTTAATTGGAATTGTTTCAATTGGTATATTTTCTTTCTTTGGATCCTACATTTTACTAAAATTACTAAATTATTTTTATCCATTAAGAGTAAGCCCGATTCAAGAAGAACTTGGACTAAATATTGCTGAACATAACGCAACTTCTGTAGAACATGATTTAATTTCGGTTTTAGAAAAACAATCAAAATCTGGAGATTTAAAAGTTAGAGGTCCTCAAGATCCATTTACAGCAGGAGGGGTCATTGGTCTTTATTATAACAGATTGATGAGTAAATTGGAAAACACAGAGGCAGAAAAACAAAAATGGAGAGATAGAATTTCTAATGAAGTTAAACTTGCGGTAAAAGTTCAGGAAAATTTTTTACCAAAAAGAAATTTAGAAAATTATCCAGTAACTGGAATTAATATTGCAGCAAGAGAAGTTTCAGGTGATTTTTTTAGTTTTTACCCTCATAATGATAGTGTTTATTTTATTATAGCGGATGTTGCTGGAAAAGGGATTCATGCAGGAATGGTGATGGCTAAGGCATCAACATTATTTGAAATAATGTCAAGAGACAAGGTAGACCCTGATGAAATGATGTTTCACATGAATAATGATTTGTTTTTAACTAAAACAGGCGGAATGTTCGTTACTTGTATTTTAGGTGAATATAATATTAAAACTGATGAATTAAGATGGGTAAATGGTGGTCATCAACCAGCAATCATTCGTTCAATGAACGGAGATTATCAGCAGTATGAAAGTAATTCACCTCCAATGGGCGTAATACTTCAAAAAGATAAATCTGTTTACAAAACTCATAAAGTTAAATTAGAAAATAAAAGATTTTTTGCTTTTACAGATGGTTTATCTGAAAGCCTTAATAACTCAGGTGAAGAAATAGGTATTGATGGTTCCATAAAAATAATTGAAGACAATTTTAATACTAATACAGGAAAACAATTATCCGATATATCAAATATGATTGTTAAAACTGCTGGTAAAAATAGCTTGAGTGATGATCTAACTTTAATTTGTATAGGGAACTAAAATTTTAAGAAAAATAAACCCGCGATCAAATATCATCTGTAATAGTTGTATCGAAGAAAATATATCTATTGCGTGTTAAAAAAAAATATAAATATCGGAGTAATTGGAGCAGGAATACAAGGTGTATGTAATGCTTTGTTTTTACAAAAAAAAGGCTTTAGGGTAACTATTTTCGATAGAGATAACCCTGGAGCACAAGCAGCTTCTTACGGTAATGCAGGGCATTTTTCGCCATATGCATCGGTCCCAATCAACAGACCAGACGTATTAACGGATGTGCCTGCAATGCTTTTGAGTTCAACAGGTCCACTGGCTTTAAAATGGAACTATGTTCCAAAAATGATTCCATGGTTTTTGAAATTTATCATGAATTCTACAAGTAATAAAATGATGCATACAGCCAAAAATATGCATCAAATATTGGATCTTGCTTTACCAGCATACGATGAACTATTTGATGAAATTGATTTAGAAGGTTTAGTTGAGAACAAAGGAATTCTTTATATTTGGAACGATCAAAATTTAAAAAGTAGAGAACTTGAAATTAATGTAAGAGAGGAATTGGGGGTTAAGCAGCAACTAGTTAACAAAGCTGAAATTCACGACTTAGAACCACATATTAAACCTATTTATCATGCAGGGGTTTATTATCCATATGCAAGACACGCTCGTAATCCAAAAAAAATACTTTTAAAATTATTTGATTTATTTTTGAAAAAAGGTGGAAAATTTAACAAAGTAAATATTAAAGATGTTAATTTTGATGAAGAACGACCTGTTTTTAAAACTGATATACAAAGTTATGTTTTTGATAAAGCAGTAATTGCGTGTGGTGCTTTCTCAAAAAAACTGACAGATAACTTTGGTGAAAAAATACCGCTCGATACTGAAAGAGGATATCATGTACATTTTAAAAATTGTGATCATTTACTTAGTAGACCAGTAATATTTTCAAATAGAGGATTTGGTATAACACCAATGGAACAAGGTTTAAGAGTAGTAGGAACAGTTGAATTTGGAGGATTGAATAATCCTCTGTCTAAATCAAGAGTTAAAAATTTAATTAATAACGCTAAATATATGCTTGGTGATTTACCTGAGCACGAAGATGAATGGTTGGGATTTAGACCCACACTTCCTGATTTTTTACCAGTAATGGGTCCATCTAAAAATTATAAAAATATTTTTTATTGTTTTGGTCATCATCATTTGGGTTGGACTTTAGGACCTATATCAGGAAAGATTGTTTCTGGTATGATCGCAAACGAAAATACTAATTTAAATTTAAAACCTTATAGTTCTCTGAGATTTTCTTAATTTTAAGTATCGAGCACAACAATTGTTAAATCGTCTTTTTGGATATATTTAGAATTTAATACATTATCAATTATCATTTGTAATCGTTCATTATTAGGCTTATCTTTAAATTTAGTGATGTAGTTCTGAAAGCCTATTGAACCAAGCTCTTCACCTTGAGGGTTCTTGATTTCTGTTATTCCGTCAGTAAAAATATACATTGATGAATTTTTAAAACTTATTTTATGTTCTTGATATTTTGTTTTCGAAACAATCCCTAAAGGAGGTCCCGCCTCATTAAAATTTGAAAACTCGTTTTTATCATTCATTATAATTGGCGGTTCATGACCTGCATTTCCTAATAATAATTCATCAGTGTTTTTATCATAAATTCCAATAAGCATAGTAACAAACATTCCTCGTGAAATAGTTTCACATATTTCATTATTTAATTGGGTTAATAAATTAGCTGGGGAAAAATTAGTTTTACTCAAGCAACTATATAGGCTAGATGCTTTAGACATTAACAAGGATGACTTTATTCCTTTTCCAGAAACATCAGCAACTCCGAACCCATATTTGCCATCTCCTAAATCATTAAAATTATAAAAGTCTCCAGAGACAACTTTTGCAGGAATATTAATCCCTGCTAGGGGAAAAGGTTCTTTTTTATTTGAGGATAATAGTGATTTTTGTATCTCTCCGACTATTTCTACCTCTTTTTGTATTTTATTTTGCTCAACCATCTCTTTAGCCATTTTCGCATTTCTTATCGCAAGTGCAGCAGGAGTAGATAATAATTCTAATAGTTTTCGGTCATCTTCAATAAATAATTTTTCATTAGTTTTTTTGTTCAAACAATGAATAACTCCAATACAATCATTTGCAGCAATTAACGGAGCACATAAAACGGAATAAGTTGTAAAATTAGTTTTATTATCCAGATCAAAATAGAATTCTGCAATTTCTCTGACATCTTTTCTAACATTACCTACTCGAATACATTTTCTTTGATCAACAGCTTTTGCCATTACTCCATCGGTTAATTCTAATTTGTATTCCTCAAGATGATCCTGATTGATTGATGCGATACACTCAAATTTTTTAATTTTATTGTTTATTAAAAAAACGTTTGCCGCTTGTGCTTCTAATCTTGCAATAATTATTTGGAGTGCAGTTTTTAACGTTTCATTTAAATCAAGTGAGACTGCAAACTCTTGATTCATCTTGTTGATTATTTCTAAATCAACATTATCTTGAGTTTCACTTCTAGCTTCATTCAAGACAGGTTTTTTTGGTTTAAATAAGAACATTTTATAGTCTAGTATTTTAACTCATTTTTGTTAAATTTAGCAAATATGGAAATCGTATTATCATCGCCCAATCTGTATATACACTTGCATGATGCTGTTGTAATTGTTCAGTTTCTAATTGATGGTTTTGTTGAATTAGCAGCAAAATTTGAAATATAATTAATATTAATTTTTTGTGGATTTTATTTTTGTCATTGTACTAGGAGCTCTTTGGGGTAGTTTTGCTAATGTTTGTATTTATAGACTACCTTTAAATAAAGGAGTTGTTGCAGGACGATCTTTTTGCTTTCAATGTAAAAAAAAAATATCTTGGTATGATAATATTCCTATTATCTCTTTTGTAATTCTCAGTGGAAAATGTAGAAAATGTAAAAATAAAATTTCTCCTCAATATTTATTGGTAGAAATTTTGTCTAGTTTAGGTTTTATTTTAATTTATTTTATTTATGGTGTAACCACCACCACCTTATTTTTAATTATTTTATCTTTAGGCTTTATTATAATTTTTTTTATAGATTTAAAACATTTTATTATTCCTAATAGCTTGACGTTTCCATTAATGATTTTAGGTTTTTTGAAATCTTTTGATCCTAACCTAAATTCATTATTTCCAAATTATATTAATTCATTAATTGGAGGTTTATTTGGTTACGGAATTATTTGGTCTATAATATTTTTTTATAAACAGTTAAGAAAAAAAGAAGGGATGGGCTTAGGTGATGCAAAGTTATTATCTGTAATCGGATTTTGGTTTGGTTGGATAGCTATACCTATTGTAATTTTTATTTCATCAATTATTGCCTTATTTTCAGTAATACCTAGCTTAATAAAAAAAAGTAAAAATATGTCTTCTCAAATTCCATTTGGGCCTTTTCTTATTTTGGGATGTCTTGGGTTTATAATTTTTAAAAATGAATACCAATTTCTTTTATTTGGACAATAAACTAATGATTGTATTTGGTATTAAAGTTTTTTAGATATATAGAAATACTAAATTTTTTATGCCTTTATTAAATGAAAACCTGAAAATGATCTCCTGCAGTGATTTTAGATTATTTTTAAAAAAAATGGTTCAAGACAAAATCGAAAAAGAGTGGACAGAGGACTTTGTAGAAAAAATTGACTTAGTGTTGCTCCCAAGAAATACGATTAAAAGAAGGTATGAAAACAAAGGTATTGATTTAATCAAATTAATCAATGACTCAAGTTATTACAAACATGTTAAGAGAAATGTTAATCCTCAGGGAAATTTAGAATTTCAACACAAAAATTAGGCACTTAACAAAAGTTTTCAAATTTTTGATTTAATATATCAATAAATTCAATTTATATTTAGACATGAAAAATAAATATATTTATTTGGGCTGTGTTTTTTTACTTCTGATAATAATCAAATTTATTAATCCTCCTGTTATTCAAAAAATTTCATTCATCAATTATGATTTTTATCAAAAAGTATTTAATAGAGGTGAAGTAAAAGATATAACGATTGTAGATATCGATGAAAAAAGTATAGCTAAAATTGGTCAATTTCCTTGGAGAAGAGATATATATTCTAAGATTTTAACAAATTTAAATCTGCATAATCCTAAAGCCATAGCCTTCGATATAGTATTTAGTGAAGAAGATAAGCAAAATCCAAAAGATTTATTGTCAAAATTACAAGTAGAAAGTGATCAATTAATAGACATTGAGGTAATTGATACTAATAAAATTTTTGTAAACAGCATAAAAAATTCAAAAGTTATTTTGCCTATTTTAGGAGATCCAGAGGATAATTTCGTAAAGAATAATTCTAAACCAAAACTCAGATTAATTGTAAAAGGAGAAAATCCTAAAAATTTTATTTATAAATTTAAAAATAAAATAATTTCTCTTGAGGAAATTAGTGATGCTGCAAGTGGAATTGGTTCGATTTCATTAATTCCAAGTATAGATGGTGTAATTCGAAATGTACCAGTGCTTTATAATATAGATGACAATTTATGGCCATCATTAGCTCTTGAGACAGTGAGAATTGCAACTGGTCAAAAAAATTTATTGGTAAAAAGTAGTAAAAATGGAATTGACTTAATTAAGACAAAAAAAAATATAATTCCCAGTGACCAAAATGCAGTAATTAATGTGAAGTATAATAAATTTTCTAAAAATAATTATGTCTCTGCTGTTGATGTAATTAACAATGACTTTGATCACAAAAGAGTTGAAAACAAAATAATTTTAATTGGATCATCCGCTCAGGCATTATTTGATATTGTTAAAATTTCCAATGGTAAAATAATTCCTGGAGTTGAAGTTCATGCTCATATTATTGATAATATTTTAAAAAATCAGAGTATTTTAAAAAACATTTATACTGAAACTACTGAAAATATAATCTTCTTATTTCTAATAATATTTCTGATTTTCATTCCAATGAAAATCAAACCAAAATTTAGTATTATTTTTTTTATTGGTTCTATTATTATAATTAATTTATCGAGTATTATTATTTACCAATTCAATTTTTATATTGACTCATTATTTGTAAGTATTGCAGGTGTAACTGCGTTTATGATTTCGTTGTACTTTAGATACTTAGAGGAAAATTCACTTGCTATTGAGAACGAAAAAAAACAATCAATTTTAAAAAAAGAACGAGAAATAGCTGGCGAGGTTCAAAAGAAATTATTCCCAAGCAATAAAAAAATTGAAAAATATATATTTGCAAGAAACACACCAGCCAAAGATGTATCTGGTGATTACTATGATTATTATCAAGTAAATGATAATGAAATTTATTTTATCTTAGGAGACGTAACAGGTAAGGGGATTAAGGCTGGAATTTTAATGGCAAATGCTGCTGCAGTATTTAGATCACTGGTAAAAATGAATTCCTCTGTTGGAAAAACTGCTTTATACATGAACAATCAGGTAAAAGACTCCTCTTATCAAGCAATGTTCATTACAGTTATTTTGGGAAAAATAAATTTAAAAAAAAAAGAAATGGAATTTATTAATATGGGTCATGAACCAATGATGGTACTAGATCAAAAATTTAATTTTGAGTATGTAAAATCAACCTTGCCTCCAATGGGATTAATGCCTATCAAGGATGAGAGTTTTTTTAAAACAACAAATTTAGATATATCTGATAAAACAATTCTAATTTATACAGATGGAGTTACAGAGGGCTATGTTGATGAAGGTAAAGAACTCGAGGTTGTAGGTCTTGAAAATGAAATTAAGAAATTAAATTCAACTTCGCCTGAAATAATTATTAATCATGTGACAAATATACTTACAGATAAAGGCTTCTCTTTAAGGGATGATATTACAGTGCTTGGAATAAATATTAACAATTCAGATTAGGTTTTAAAACTTCAGTTAATTTAGAAACTACTCTATAAATAAAAAAAAAAATTATTTAATGGTAAAAAATTTATTTAAAAACTTAATAATTGTTTTTTTTTTGATCTCTAGTTCAGCTTTAGCGGAAATTACATACCGAGAAATTTTAGATAATCCAACAGATTTAGAGTTAAATTTAAATTATGCTAAACAACAAGAAAAAGTTGGTAATATTAAATCTACCATTGCTACCCTAGAAAGACTGAGCAAACTTTATCCAAAAAATTCTGATATCAAGTTATATTTAATATCAATTTTACTTAAGATGGACTCAAAAGTGAAAGTTGATTTTATGGTCAAAACAATGCTTGAAGATCCTAATACCAATGAAGAAACTAAAAAATTAATAGCCGAACTTCTAACTGGTGATCAATTTCAAAAAGATAAAAAAGATAAGTGGATTGCTTATTTAGATATTAATTATTCTCAAACAGAAGAAGATAATATTAGTGGAAGAACGAAGTCAGGACAACTTGCTAAAAGTAATGGCACCACAGATTCCGAAGTGCCTTTTCCAGCTAACGATAGTAGACTTACTTTAGGATATGATAAAACTTTTGCTAGAGGCACTTCTTTAACCTTAGGTAGAATTTTAAATCAAAATTCATCTATATTTATGAACTTAGGTTTAACTGCAAACACTAATAACAAAAAGTTTAAAGGGGAAAGTGATGTTAACTCTGTCTCTTTGAGTTATCTAAAAGCAAAGAAAAATCATTATTTCTCACCGTATATTTATTACAATAAATTAAATTATAGAATGCAAGAGGATTATCAAACTAAGGGATTTGGGATGAGCAATACATATTTATTTAATGATAAATTTAATTTAAATTATGCTTTAAGTTACTCTGATAGCAGATATCATTCAGAACCTAGTCCAATAGACTCTCAAGGAACTCAAATATTTATAGATGCAGGTGATTTAAATAATAATGAAGTTTATAGTGCTAATATAAGACTAAATTATAACCTAACAGATAAAATGCAAATTACTTCAAAAGTTATCTATAGCGATATTCAACATGCTAAAAGTTTTGATAGTTATGAGTCTAGTGGTGCAAATTTATCAATTTCTAGAATTTTTCCATTTGGAACATTTACAGCATCTGCAACTCACCTAACAAACGTATTTGATACTAGAAAAATAACAGTATCATCATTAAAAGATAGGGAGGATACCAGTTTGGTTACTAATTTAATTTTAAGGGGTGATATAAATCAACTTTTCCCTTTTTTAAAAAAGATAAATAAAGATAATAGTATTTATTATACTTTGAGCTTGAGGGAATCTAATGTAAATTCAACCATATCAAGTTATGAGATTGAAAGATCATTTAAAAAAATCGGAATATCTAAGAGGATAAATTTTAATGACTAAAAATTTTTTTTATATTTTATTTATTTATTTTCTTTTAACTTTCAAATCTTTTAGTGCTGAATTTATTGGTGTAATAGGCGTAGCTGTAGGAGAAATCAATAACCAAAATAATGAAAAACTATTAAGTGGCTCTAAAATATTTTATGGAGACACTATTATAGTAAAGTCTAAATCAAACGCACAAATATTATTTTTAGATGAAACGGTAATGACAGTAGGGGAAGATACTGAACTAACTATAGATGATTTCATATATGATCCACAAACAAATAATGGGAATTTTGTAACAAATATAAAATCTGGAGTCGTAAAGACAATTTCAGGAAAAATAAGTGAAAAAAACCCTGATAAGTTAGAAATTAAAATACCAAATGGTTCTTTAGGAGTGAGAGGGACAGAGTTTCTGGTATCACTAAATGATAAAAAAGAAAGTACAGTTTTATTATTGGGACCAGGTCCAGAAAATACTCTTGGTATGGTTCCTGGAAATATTAAGTTAACAGATGGTATAAACACTACAGATATAACTAGTCCTGGTTTCCAAGCAATGATACAAAATGTTGTATCTTTAGCATCACCCGCTAGCCCAGATGTATTAACACAAATGTCAAGTTCAATGAGTCATTCAGTTTTAAATTCTAGTAATGTAGTTAATAGCTCTAAAAATTTAACGACAAATTTAATAAATTCAGCAGATTTAAAAAATAATATAATAATTACAGCAAAAAAGTTTGATTTAAAATCGGACGAGAGTGCTTCAGAAATTTTATCAAGCTTATCAACAGAGTCTGAGTCTGAGGAGATATTAGTAGCTATGAACGAGTTACAAGAAAATATAATAGTAACGGATAATGAGAATTATGTCAGAACTTTAGACAAAGACACAATTTTATACGACTCAGGTTGGTTCGATCTGACAAAAGTTACAACTGGATCAAACGGACTATCATATAGTCCTGATAAAAATGTTTTTAAAGACGGAGCAACGCAACAAGGTCGTGCTAAAGTATATGTAAACTTTAATAAAAAAGAAATAAGTGCAGATGTATTTTCTAAAATAACATTAAAAGGAGCATCTACCGTTGACTATAGCTTTACAACGCCTACAGTTACTTTAACTACAATACCAGTTGTTGCTTCTGTGCCCATGGCAATGGGATCAGCCGGAGGTACATTTACCGACTCATTAATAGATAGTGGTGGGGGTGAATGTCCAGCTGACTCTTGCACATCTTTAGTTAGAGTTGCAGACACTTTGCAGGATAGTGCTTTGACATTAAATTCTGGAACAACAGAGCAATTAATGGACAAGTATAACCATGACACTAGCAATTCTGATGCTGCAAAAGAAGTATTTCAATATGGTAAATTTACTACTGTAGATGGGTCTGGATTAACTGGTCTTGGTAGTATGATTTTTGAAGGAGCTCACGATGCAGCTGCAGCTCCTGCAGGAGAAGATGCTTATGTTCAATCTATCGAGAGATTAGAAGGCTCGACAGTTGTAATCGGTAAGGCATTAGAATAAACAAATTTTATAATTTATTGAGAAAAGGTAACTTTAAAAATTTATGAAAATTAAAAATTTCCTAATAATAAAACTTTTTTTTCTTTGTTTTATTTCAATAAATTCAAATTTTGTAAAAGCAGAAGATTGTGACACAACTGTTTCAAGTTCCTTAACTTCACAACTTGAATGTAGTGATAATGAAAATTTAAACGTAGCTACAAGTGGGTCAGTTATCAAAACTGGTGCTGATACAATTCATGCAAAGAATCATTCTAATGTAACAATAGATAATAAAGGAACTATTTCAGCTAGTACTAATCAAGCAATTAATATGCAACATGCCGTAAATACTACAGTAACTAACTCAGGTACAATTGAAGCTACACTTAGAAACGCAATATTGATGGATGGTGATAACGCAGATAATAACACAATTAACAATAGTGGAACCTTAAAAGCTGGAAAGAAACAAGTCATTCTTGCAACAAATTCAGAGAATACAACAATCATAAATTCTGGATCAATTGAAACTACTAATTCAAGCAATCCAAATACAGGTGGAATAAATTATTATAATACTTCTGGAGCTGCCATTGACGGTGCAATTATAACCAATTCAGGAACTATATTTGCTTTTGGGACTGGCATAAGGTTTGGAACTCTAGGAAATGCAAGTAAAGCAGTTAACAATATGACAATTACTAATTTAGGAACAATCGAGGGAGGAACTGCTAGTATAGCAGTACATAATGCTAATGCTACTGGCACAAATATTATTACTAAAGGCCAGGGCACTTATATTGGAGAAATAACATTAAGAGATACTGTAACTACTTTTACTTTGGACTGTAGTATTTCAAAAGATCAAGATATTGAGTTAACTGATAAAACTAACATTTCAATAACAAATAATTTGTGCGGTAATGATACATATCAAATATTAGATGCGAATAAAAATTTAGACTCAGATAATTCAGAAGCTGATGGTTATCTTAGAATTTATGGGGAAGAATTAGATGTTGTTAGTAATAACAAAAAATATAGAACAGAAATTTTCAGTAATACTTTAAATAATATTTTTAAGTCATTAAGTGATATAAAAGAAAGATCTACATTTTATGCTGAATCTAAAAGAAATAATATTTACAAAAACTCAATTAAAGGTATTTCAGGCTATTTTATAAACAATGACTATGAAAAGGAAAAGACAAAAACTTTTTTAACTTATTTTGAGCAAAATAATAATTTTAATAGTAATGAAAAAAGTAAAAGTGAAAACTTAGCTTTTGGTTATGATATAAAAACAAATTTAAATAATTTTTCAATAAAGTCATTACTTGGAATTTCTAGCAATAAAATTACTGATATAGAGACGGAGACCAATCAAATTATAAGAAATAATTTTATAGGTCAGTTCATCGCGTTGCATTCTAATTATAAATTAACAAGAAAAATTCAAAATAATAATGATTTATCTTTAACAATAATTGGAGAATATGGCGCTCATCGACTACCAAAATATGTGTCAAATTTTACTCATGGGGACTTATCAGTTGATGAGGCAATAGACCAAGTTCTGGGTGTAGGTTTTGATGTTGAATATTCAATAAAAAATAAAAATGGATTTATTTTAAAGCCGTATGCTGGTTTAGCTTTTAATAAAACATTAAGTGGTAAAATTAAAATGAATGATATCAATGGTGTAGGATTAAAAGAGGATATATCTCAAAATCATACGATGAATGGAGCTGTTACAAAAAAAATTGGTTTATCATTAACAAAAAGCACAGATGATATTAGTTTAGGTTTTAATTTTGAACATAGTAATCAAGACAATGTTGTTAATAATAATTTAAATTTCTCAATTAGTAAAAAACTTCAAAGAATCGCAAAAAAAAGAAAAGAGGAAGAAAAATTAGATCCAGAGCTTGAAGGATTATTTGATCAGCTTCAAATTTTAAGAGAAAATGAGAGAATGGCAAAAATTGCTAATCAATTAAATGAAGAAAATCAGGTTATGAAGGAACTAATTATTCAATTGATCAAAGAAAATCAAAAAATTAAAACTGAAAACAAGTTATTATTTCAAAATATCAAAAAAATTAATTAAGTTAAAAGTGAAAATTCATTTTTTTAATCCTATTGATATCTGTTTTTTGCGGAACTTTTGAATTTATCAGGAAGAAATAATTATAGAGATTGGTAAATAATATTTAGAAATTTTGTCTCCAAGAATTTCGATAAGTATTTACCTGACCTTCACCAGCACTAACACTTATTAAATCTTTCTTCTTACTATCTTCACATTCTTTCTTTTTCTTCTGATCTGTAATTTTACTACAATCTACTTTACCTGCTATATTTGCAAAAAGAGTGTCTCCAAATGTTACTATTTTAGATAATACACCTTGCCCAACCCAAGCACATTTATTCTTCTTGCCCAAAGTTTGTCCTAATTCAGATGAAGCATTAGAACCACACTCATCATCAACACCACAGATATAAGCATCTCCTAAGCTACACTTGTTTACAGATTTTGTTGGTTCATATACTGGAAAGTAAACTTGACCACGATATACAGTTGGTTCAGCTGAAACTTTTGCAAAATCTTTTAAATTTATATACCAACCTTTATCAGCATTTTGAGGACAATTGGCTCCTGTTGTATCGTCAGTGGTATTTTTACATTCGGTAATCGTGTCAGCTTTTGCTGGCAATGCTACATCTTTATAGAATGGGTAATCAACATCTTTAATTCCAAGCATGAAGTTTTGTACTCCAGAAGTAGTATCATTGATTCTTTCATAATCACCCGTTCCAGCAAATAACCACATGGAATTTGTTGTATCCCCTATAGTTGCGTCCATAGCATGATACATATATCTTCCATTTGCTTTTGTTGAACCAGCGTTAAATAATGTTGTGGTGTCATAAATTTTAATTGAATTTCCACTATTATCATTACTCATATTAGTTAAATTTACTTTAGTTATTTTTCCCTCTAGATCACTAACATAAGCTAAACCTCCAGAGTAATTTACTCCAGATGCTGTATCAGGTGTTACTAAGACTATGGACGAGGGAACTGAATTTACAATATCGCTAGCGTCAGTGTCCTCTATTTGTATTCTCTTATATAAACTTCCTGGGTTTGTCTCATCTTCTAAATTTATTAAAGTTAAGTTGGAGCCAACGCCTTCGAATTGAGTTCCATATCCGCCTCCCATTGCAGCTACATATACATCATCGAGAATATTACTATCTCCAGCTCCATTATTTGGAATTCTGAATATTCTTGGATCAGACCAAGTTTCTCCTAACTCACTGTAATCATATTCGGGATTTGTTTGTACACCGGTAGCTTTTGATCCTGCTTTTAGAAACACACCAAGCATTGAACTTGTATTGGTATCTCCTGGATCTGCTGAGTAAGTCATATCAGTTCCAAATACTAAAATTGTTTCTGATGATGTAGTGGTACTTATGGAATAATTTGTATAATTTTTATCATTGTAAATTATATTTAAGTCAGACTTTTTTAAATTACCAACAGGCAACGTCCAAAATCTCGATTTGTAACATGATGTAGATTGGGACGAATTACATGTATTAGATACAGTATTATCATCATTATAATTATCTGTAACTTTTATAGCTTCTTCAAATGAAGCAAGAGAGTATGACTTACCAATATAATCATAATTATAAATAACTTGATTATGATCAACTCTGTAGACTCTATGATTAATTTTATCGTTAAAAATTGACCATAAGTGTAAAGGTTTATCAGGATTAGTTACATCTAACACACTCATTCCAGCTCCGCCTCTTCCATAAGGAACTAATAAAATTGTGTGCCATTTTTTAGCGGTATCTAATGGAGATTTAAAATACATATCATGTGCAACAATAGAACCATCAACTCCAAAGATTGCGTTTGATCCTCCTCCTTTAGCTAGATTTAAATTATTATTCATAACCAAAGGTAAGTAAGGTGCAACTAATGGCGGAACAAATCCCCATTTTTCTTTTCCAGTTTCTGAATCGAATGCATGCAGAATTCCACTATTAGAACCAGCATATATAACAGGATTATTGCCTCTTGCTTTTAAAGAGTCTTTCCATGCAACATATCCATTAACATTTCTAAAATAAGCTTCTTGATAATTGCTTTGAAATTGTGTGTCTGCAGTTGGTGCACCCACTACAATCAACTGTGAATGGTATATATCACCAAGATAAATATTTTTTCCATCTTTTGTTCTCTTTTCAGTGAGATTACAATCCCCATCATAGTCAAAATAATCAGCTCCTCTTACGAAATTAATTAATCCTTTTAAATCATCATCTGTACCATCTAGAACCCCAGCAGAATTTGCACATCTTCTATTTAGGCTTGACCCACCTGGAGAATCTGTTTTTCTATGATAATCTTGAATATCATTTTCATATAATGACATGACATTTCCAATCTCTGTAGCATATGTATCTCTAAAGTTATTATAATCTGCTTTGTAATCAGTGCCTGGAATTATGCTCCAGAGTTTTCTAGAAGCTGGTTGTGGAACTACATCTTGTGCCGACCAGTTACCAGCATCATTTTGATCAATACTTCCATCTTCTTTTATTTTTGTTCTTGTAAGTGTTCCAATCCATTCTTTATTTTGTTGGTAATCAAATTGAGCTTGATACAAAGAGCCACCTTTTTCAATTGTTGCTGTAATTGCGGGAGCAGTAAAAGAGAGTTTTTCAGCAATGATTTCTCCAATTTTGGCTTTAAGCTGAGCTGTTAATGAAGCTCCAGTTGTAGCAACAATCGACTTACCTGTGCCGCCCGCTTTAGCAACGTCTTGGAAATATCTATATCCATTTGCACTAATTCCAGTACCAAATGCTATTGCAAAAGTTTTAATTTTTTCATTGTTATAAAGATCTTTAACAATTTTTAATCCTCTTTTGTGCGTGTGAGAAAACCAATCTCCATCTCCAATTAAAATCACATAAGAATTTTGACAATCTAGTTTTTTATTTATTGGTGAATAAGTAGTATTTTTATAATACCTTGATGCAATTCTCATTGCAGAGTCCAAGTGTGTACCTCCACCTGGATTAACTGTCCTTATCATTTTAGCAATTTGTGCAGCTCCACCTTTATAAATTGGCACTTTTAGACAATTATAGATGGTACAAGGAGTTGAATATCCTTGACCAGTTTTATGATTTCCGTGCCACCTGTTAAATCCAGATGCTCCTGCTGACCAATAAGCAAATCCAAAATCAACCCCAGACGTCAATGATGAGTCTTTTACTATAGCTTCTATAGCCTCATATGCAGCCTGCATTCTTGTTTTTGGACGACCACCAATAGACTTAATCCACCCACCATTTTGATCTAAAGCATGCACTTGGCCATTATTTAAGTTTGCTGCAAGTATTCTATTATTGTTATCATCATATCCTAAACCCCATGGATAGTAAAAATACAAGTTGCTAGCAGATGATGCCGATCTGCTTCTTTTTCCTTTTGTTAATAAAGTACTATAACTACTTCCTGAGGGATTCATTTGAATTTTCTTCATCCTGCTATTGCTCCAAGAAAGTGTCCACATATTATTACCACCAACATGCTGTAATCCAACGTATGATCCTTCAGGATAATAAAAACTTCCACCAGATGTTGCAGGACACCCTCCAGATTGATTTAATGGAAATCTGTAAATTCTGTTACTTCTGTAAGAAAAAATTGCTCCTGCATCACTTGCAGTCCCATAACTATATCTAAGCTGAGAATTCACATTACAGTTCCTTATAGAACCAGAATTTACGTCAATAATTTTGAAACCAAAAGATCCTCCTACAAACAATTTATTTCCATCCATTGTCATATTATAGGGGTAACCACCAAGGTTATATTTAACCATACATCTTCCATCACTAGCCCTTATACCGACAACTGCTCTTTCATAATATGCAGTTGTATAGTAAATGCCGTTATATGTTTCTCCACTGTATGAATAAGAAGTTCGACAATTACTATTACCCTCATATTTAGAATTTCCTTTGCCAGAAACTCCATTATTTCCAAATCCACTGTCTGTTGAAGCTGTATCGTATAAAAACTTTTTAACTCCATCTCTGTTATATTGAGAAACTAGTATGTTACCACTGGCATCTGCATCGGCATCATATGGATATCTCATGCTTGCAGTTCCTCCACTCATACGCCAACCCATACTTCCAGATTTATCAAGTAAGATTAATACATTTGCTGGTACATCACCAATACCAGTTCCTGGAGGCAAAGCTTTAGCAAATAAATTTTCCGTTGTTAAAAATATAAATAAAAAACTAAATAGTAATTTTATTAATTTCATTGAGAATTTTCCAATTGTTCCATTTCTTTATCAGCGTAGAATTTTGATAATTTTTCATCTAGCTTGGGGGTTGAAATATAAATCTGTTCATCTTTAATTCCATCATCACCAGTTAATCTTTGATAAACAATAAATAAATTTGTTTTTTCAATTACCTCTACTCCTTCATAAGAGTTTGGATTATTTCCAGTATCGAAGTCATTATAGTTTTTTTTTACATAGTTCATTAAAGTTAATTTTTCTGTTACTAAATTTTGATCATCATTTAAAGCAACAAAATTAACTGCAACCAATTCGTCATTTAAAAATCTGTATTCAATACCCACATCGTTTAATTTTTGGTTAGGACAAACATCATTTGCTAAAATAGGATAAACATCTAATTCAGCATATTCCATTGGAAAGGGCCTTGCAGCAATTTCTCTTTTTTCAAAAACTTCTTTTTTTTCTCCAAATTCAGCTATTAGATCACAAGCTGAATATGCAGCATTAAATGAAAGAACTGTAATCAGAAAAGATTTTATTAATAATTTCATAAAATTATTATTACTATAAAGTATTATATGTTAATGCTGAAAAAATAATTTGTCATTTTATTTGGGTAAAACAACTACACTTTCTAGAGCTACGATTAATCTTTTTTCAGACCCAGATTTAATTGAATGCTTGCCATTTTCCTTATTATAAGCATGTTCTTCAGCTTTTATCCCACATCCAAATATCCTATAGGCTATTCCATTTTGACCACTATTTCCGGCTTGTTTTTTAACACTTGATCCTGTTCCTTTAAAAGGGGCAAAACCTATATTTGCAACAAAATATTCATAATAATAGCCTTTGAGTCTTTCAGCCTCATGCTTTTCATTATCTGATGCATTATTGTTAAAACTATCTCGAATAACGTCACCAAAATTCCAACTTTCACCAGTAACTACTTTCAGTTTTTTTGGTTTATCTGGAAAACTGTCAAAGCAATAAGTAGAAGTATCAAAGTAATATTTATCAGAATTTTTATAATTAATCTTTATCATTTGACCCTTATAATCAGTATTCTGATTTCCTGGTAAACTTCTTTTATTTAATTGTCTCTTATGATTACCTGGGTCCCAAGGACCTAGAAATTGATTGAGTATATATTTTTCACCCTCTAATAAAGCAGTTTCTGCAACATAAAAAGTTTGTTGATACTCGTCACTCTTATTATTACTTTGATGATCACTCGCAGACATTACAATAAGCGCTCCACCCATTAGAGACATTGCTAACATTAAAACTAATGAAAGGACTAAAGCAAAGCCTTGTTCATTTTTCTTAATCATAATCCAACATTCCTAGCGTGTGCCGTTACAACAATTGTATCTCTTAAAAATTTGTCAGTTTTTTTTATATTTCTTGATGAGTCTGTCATTGCAAAAATTTCTCTTGCTTTAGAAGTTCTAAAAAAATCTTTAGTCGATCTGACCGTCAATGCAATATCAATAGTTTTTATTTGGTATAATTTATCTTTTGTTGCATTAGTTGGGGTAGGGGGTGGCTTGATTAACAACCCTTTGTCGTCAATCGCATTAAAAACTAAATCACTGATATAGTCCGTGACTAATGATGGTCCATACGTTTTAGTATTACCATCAGTATCACCGTCATCCCAATTTTTTCCGGTTGTATTCCACTTTACTTTTGATTTGTAAATTGCAAATGCATCTATTGGAGGATATTTGTTTCCAGGTAGAGGAGGTGCGGACTTGTCTGGAATTTTTGATCTTTTACATTCATAAGTAATTTTATATCTTTCATATTCATACTTGAGATTGCCTTTATCAAATTCACCTGCTGGTTTTCCTGCTATTGTTCCATAAACAATTTCAATCTTATCACACGCTTGCGCAAAATTACTTGATTTAGTAATGATGATAGGAGCATGTTCATTTGAAGTTGGAATATTATCATTATGATATTTGAAACCCGCAAGTCGAATATCTCTTAATAACATTCCTATAACATCTCTTCCAGCTGTTGAAATTTTTGCTCGATCAGCAACTTGTGAGTAAGAGTTGTTAACAACGGTATAAGAAGTAAACATAGCTGCCATCATTACTACTGAAATTATAATTCCGATTAAAATTTCAATTAATGTTACGCCAGCAATTGAGCTAAACTTTTTTTTCATTTAATGAATTTGAAAATAAAGAAATTTTTTTTTGCTACCATCATTCATATTCACTTCCATTTTTCCTAAGTACCATTTTTCATAAATTCCAGTACCTTGTTGGCCTGGTCCTTTGTAATTTTGAGTATTATTATAAGTACAATTATTTCCTGAAGCACTATTGTTACAAATATCAAATACTTTTAAAAATTTTATATCTTGTGATCCTTTACATTTAATTCTTCTTTTAGAAAATCTATCATCCCATTTTTTAAATTTATTATCAGCAGTATTTGTAAATGAACCCGTCTGTGTGGTTCCTGAGGAGCAGCTACCCATTCTCCAAGATGATTTACTACCTGATATTTTATTAGAAACTAAATAATCCATTAATTTTACATCTTTTTTTGGGGAAGTTGAGTTTTTTTCTGCAATTAGGTCTTCTGCCACCATACCGACTAGATAATTAGATTTTGTTCTCTCGCCTGATATATCGATAGATTGAACCGAATAGTTAACCATTTGAAATATAGCAACAAAACCAATCCCAATGATAGCCGTAGAAACTAGCGCTTCTATTAATGTTATTCCTTTTTCGTGAATTCTTTTACCTAATTGTCCAATCACTTTTACCTCGCTTATATTTGGTAATTGTACCAAATCTTGACCATAGAACCAAGTATGCAGGTTTTTCTAACCCCGGGTCTTTTCCAAGTGTTTTAAGATCACATTTATTACCAATTTTTTTTGCGTTACTTTCGCTACAAACAAGTGCATAATCTAAAACCTCTTCTCCATTAACAAAAAATGCATATTGTTTTTCTAATGATCCAGTTTGTAAGAATTTAGTACCATCTTTTGAAAAACATACAGAACCTTGCTTCTCTGTATGGACTGGTGTTTCGATCACTATTTCTTGTACAGTTACATCCCAATTAGCATCATCTTTACTACATAAATCTTTTAACTTAAAATTTTCTACACTAATTTTTTCTGAGTAAGTGTCTTGATACATTCCTTTAGTTTTAAGTGTAGTTGATGAAATACCTCCAGGAATTATTTGAAATTGAACGTACTGAAAATTACCTCTTTGAAGTTGAGTGTTAATATTTGTCAGCATCGATGCAATTTGTTCCGAGGCTTTTCTTACTTTTCTATCTTTACTCCATTCCATAAAGTTTGGATAACCAACAGCTGAGACAATAGCAACTATAGTAATTACAACTAGTAGTTCTAAAATCGTAAAACCTTTAATGTCCTGTTTTTGCTGCACCTGGATCTATTTTTCCTGACTTAACCAACTCTTCTAAAGATTTATCCATTGTAATCATTCCATCTCTAACTGCAGTTTGCATGATGCTTGGAATTTGGTGAATTTTAGCTTCACGGATTAAGTTTTGAATTGGTGGAGTGCATTTCATTATTTCAAATGCACCAACACGTCCTTGACCATCTTTTGTTTTTAATAATCTTTGCGTTACTACCATTTTTAATGAAGTTGAAATTTGTGCACGAATTTGTTCTTGTTGTTCAGGTGGGAACACATCTATAATTCTATTAATTGTACTTGGTGCACCACTAGTGTGTAATGTTCCAAAAACTAAGTGACCTGTTTCAGCAGCTGTTAATGCTAAACTTATTGTTTCTAGGTCTCGCATCTCTCCAACCAAAATTACATCTGGATCTTCCCTCAATGCTGCTTTCAATGCCGCAGCAAAAGATTGAGTTTGTTTTCCAACTTCTCGATGAGAAACAATACTTTGATTATCAGTATGAATAAACTCAACTGGATCCTCAACAGTAATTATATTTGAAGTTCTTGTTTTATTAATTTCATTTACAATCGCAGCAAGCGTTGTTGATTTTCCTGAACCTGTTGGACCGGTTACTAAAACTAAACCTTTATGGAAGTCGACAATATCATAAAGTGCTTGCGGTAAATTAAATTGATCCATGTCAGGAATTTTACTTTCAACTCTTCTGCACACACATGCTGGACCATTGATTGTTTTATAAAAATTTGCTCTAAATCTCAATCCACTTAAATTAACCGCTGTATCAAGTTCATGCGTCCTCTCAAATTTTTCTAATTCTTCTTCATTACAATTCATTGAAAGAAGATCTTTTAAATCTTGAGGGGTAACCATGACCTCTTTAACTTTTATAATTTCGCCAGTAGCCCGATAAGCTAAAGGAGATCCAGCTCTAATATGAAAGTCTGATATTTTTTTATTATTTTTTGCTAAATCTTCTAGTTTCTCAAACATAATTAACTAATAATATAAATTCAGCTTGTTTTGTGACTTTTTTTTTCATAAACGCACATTATGGTTAAATAATATTTTTATTCTAGTAAAAGTTGAGTATAACCTCAATAATATTGAATTATGAAAAATCCTTTTGCAAATTTATTCAAAAAAAAAAAAAAAACCGATGCTCCAGTTCCTAAACCAAAGGTGGAAAATAAAAAAGAGAGCTTCTTTAGTAAATTTTTAAAAAACAGATTAGGAAAATCCACTGCTAAAGGAGAGGAAATTATTGGAGTAGAGTTAACACCAACAGAAATACGTTTATCTCAAGTTTCTAATAATAAATCTAATCAATGGGTACTAGATAAGTTTCATGTTCATAAGTTTGAGGGAATACCTGAAGGAGGTACAGTATTAGAAAATCCAGACAAAGTAGCCGATGAGTTAAAAATTGCACTTCAAAAATTAAAAATCAATACGACCAATGCAGCAATAGCAATTCCTGTTACTAGTGCAATTATAAGAGTTGTTACCGCTCCATTAATGACAGATGAGGAGTTAAAAAAAGCAATTGATACAGACTCTTTATGGGAAAACTTGGTTCAATTGACTGATAATTTAAATGATTATTCTATTTTTCACCAAGTCATAAATAAAGACAAAACTGGAAACACAATGGATATTTTATTTGTTGCGTCGAAACTTTCAGACATAAACAATTACACCGATATTATTAAAAAAGGTGGTCTAAATGCAGTCATAATCGACGTTAAATGTTTTGCACTCAAATCTGCTGTAGACCAAGTAAATCAAATCGCAGGCTCAATTGAAGAAAGCAATTTAACCGCAGTTTTAGAATTTGGATTAGATGAAAACTACGTCATGATTTTATATGAAAATAATCCTATCATCACAGACATTTTTATAAGAGGACAAGATAGAAAAACATTGGCAGAAAGTAATAACCAAGAAGAAATGGATGCTCTGGTGAGAAGATATATGACACAGGTTAAACAAGCCATTCAAGATTTTGAGACAAAGTATGAAAAAAGAATTAGAAATTTAAAAGTTACTTCTAACTTAGAAAATGTTGAAGATTATTTAGCGAGTTTTAGAAAAAATATGACAAACACCGGGTATCAACTTTTCGATCCTTTTGATGGAATAAAAATTCCTGCACAACTTGAAAATGAAACAACAATGCAAAATAGATCCTATTTTTCTACTGTGATGGGATTAGCTTTTAGAAAATTAGATGTATTTGGTTATTACAAGTTCGTGACCGCAGTTAAAAATATTAACTTACTTCCTAACAGAGAAAATATGATTGCTCAAAAAAAAGCAAAAGCTGTTTCTAGTTTTGCTTTTAAAGGAGTAGTAGGTATTGTAGCGATAATCTACATAACCTTGTTTGGATTTTCTTTCTGGCAAATTTCAGAATTAAATGAAAAAATTGTTGGTTACGAAGAAGTGGTTCAATCACATGAGCTTAAAACTTTAGAAAAAAATAAATACGTAAAAGAAATTGGCATAATGTTAAAATCATTAAAATTAAGTCAATCAATTAAATCCAATAAAACAATAAGTTTTAGGGTGCTTGCTCAAATTGCATCTTCAGTGCCAAAAAGAGTGAGGTTTAAATCGATTGAATATAATGGGATTGATCAAATAGTAATAGAAGGCTCAGCATTTAGTGATCAAGATATTCTAAAGTTAATCAGTAATTTAAATAATAAAAAACTAATTTCTCAAGCATCTTTGGCAAGTATGACCTTGCCTGAGGGTCAGCAACAAGGGTCACAAAAAATGAAAGGCTTTAAAATAGCCTGTATTTTGGAGAGTGCTTAATGGATCTTAAGAATATAACAATGTCAGATTTAAAATCCAAGTTTAGCGGCGCTGCTGACAAAAAAACACTTATCAAATTTGGTATAGGGTTTGGTGCTATAATTATATTTTTAATAATTTATTACGCTATCCTAAATCCAATGGTTAAAGAACGTAAGGTAAAGTACGAAGATAAGTTGTTAAAGGAAAATGAAATTTCTCAATTCGAAAACGAAATAATTCAATTTAAAGCTCGAATAAAAAAATTAAAACCTGAATTTGAGGATAGTTCCACTTTATTTCACTCTAAGGCAGAAGTTGAAGATTTGTATCAAAGTCTAAGTAAACACGCAGGTGTAAATGGATTGGTCATTTCGAAAATTGAAAAGAAAAAACCAGTACCTGTTATGAAAGACGGTGTTGCAAAACAATCTGCACAAAACCTTACTGCAGATATGGTCTCTTATTACAAAATACCAGTAGACTATGAGATAAAAGGAAAGTTTTTAGGCTATATAAAGTTTAAAAGAGCAGTATCTAAGCAAAAGAAAATGCTTAACTTTGACAAAGAGACTATAAGTATAGTACAAAATGATTCAACTGGAGCGATAATTGCTACAGGAGAATTAACAATAGTGGGATTACCAAATGAATTTTTTTAGAATTTTATTGGTTATAATGATGATGATTGCCAACATATCATTGGCAGACAATCATGTTAAAAATGAAGAACTCTTAGAACAAGTTAAAGAAATTACTCAAGGACTTGCTGATGAAGATGAAGTTCCATTGAACGATCCTTTTGCTGGCAACGAAGGTACGAATTCCTTAGCCAGCATTCCTGATGGTGAACAAGAAGATGAAATGAGTTTATATAATTTTAAACTTGCTGGATTGATTTCAGGTAAAGACCATAGTTATATTTCAGTAGTAAGCTCAGCGGGTGAGGCAATCACTCTAACATTAGGACAATTTTTAGGTAAAAATAAATTTATAGATTTAAGACTTACAGAGGCTATCTTTAAAAAAGAAGATGGTAAATTTTTAATTATCGATTTTAATAATCAAATAAGAGAGGCTGATGAATATTAAAAATTTATTTAATTTATCAGTAATTGTAATCTTAGGTTTTGTTCTGAGTGGTTGTGCTAATTCACAGTTTGCGAAAAAATATAATAAACCTTTCAAACATAATACTCCATTAATAAAGAGTAATGATATTACTAAGTCTGGAAAGTCTGAAATTGCAAAAACTTTAGGTATGGGTCCTAAGCCAGTTGAGGGGGATACTAGAAAATTAGGTAAAAGAAAAAAAATATCTTCAGAAGCTCAAAGAAATTATTTAATTATCTCAGATAATTTTCCTCTTCTTAAACAAAGAGTTACTCTAAAATTTAAGAATTTAGATTTTAAAGAGACGATGCAGTTAATGGGTAAAATAGGTGAAATCAATGTATTAGTTGGTGATGAAGTTGCCGGGGTAATTTCAGCTGAGTTAGTTGATGTACCTTGGGATAAGGCTTTTCAAGCTTTGTTAGATATGAAAAATTATGCATCGGATGTAGATGTAGCAAGCAATTTGATTAGAGTTCATTCTCCAGAAACTTTAACCTCTCAAGAAACTTATAAATCAGAAAGAGCACAAGCAGTTAAGAAAAAAGTTGAACTTGAAGATAGTGTTGAGCCAATATTCTCAGAAATATTCAGATTATATTATATTTCACCAGCTCAAGCGAAATCAACCATTGAAGAATTGTTTACATCACAATCAGGCGATAGTTCTTTCACTCCAATTCAAATTACAGAAGAAGTAACCACTAGATCGATAATTGTGAGAGGAAAAGAAAAAGATTTAGACGTAGTTGATAAAGTTATTAAAGAAATTGATATTAGAACTAAACAAGTTCTAATTGAAGCTTTCATCGTCGAAGCAAATTCAGACTTTGAAAGAGCTTTGGGATCAAGGTTGGGTGGATATTATTCTAACAAAGGACGAGTTGTTGGTGGTGTAGCTGGTACTAGTAGTGGAAGTGCTACTGGAACTAGTTTAGATGAGGCAGCTGGATTGGGATCAGCAACTGATAGTATTGCAAACTTTCCAGTAACAGGTGCAACGAGTGGTATTGGATTATTAAGAAAAACAACCACAGGAGTTTTAAAGGCTGAAATAACTGCACTTGAAAGCATGGGTATGGGTAAAACTATCTCAAATCCAAAAGTTTTCACATTAGATAATCAGTTAGCAACAGTTACTCAAGGGGAAGAAATTCCATATCAAACAACATCGGATGGAACCACTTCAACATCATTTAAAGAAGCAGCTTTGAAATTAGAAGTGACACCAAGTATTATTGGGGATGGAAATGTGTTATTGACTATAAAAGTTAATAATGACACACCAAACAGAGCTGCAGCATCAGATGAGCCACCTATAAATAAAATGGAAATTGTTACAAAACTATTAGTAGCTGACGGAGATATTGTTGTAATTGGTGGAATTAAGAAAAATGTACAAACAAATAATAAAAGCCAATTACCAGGTGTAGGAAATATGCCTGTGATAGGTAATCTCTTTAAAGGTAAGTCTAATTCTGATAATCTAGATGAATTATTGGTGTTTATTGCACCAAGAATTTTGTAATGATTAATATAAGTAGAGAGTCTGAGATAAACCTAATTAATATCTTGATTGATCAAGATATAATATCAGGTAAAGATCTAGCCAATATAAAAAAAGTTTCAAGCGAAACACAAAAATCTCAACTAGATGCAGTTTTCGAACTTAATTTAACAGACGAAAATAAAATTTTAGATTTATTGGTTAAAGAACAATCATTAGATGTAATAGATTTGTCATCTACCCCGATTGCAGATGAAATAAAGTCAGTTCTGCCTTCAAATTATATACATATGAATTTTATCGCTCCATTTAAAGTCGAAGGTAAAATTCTACACATAGCAATCCCAGATAGTTCAAAATTAAGTTTGATGAGAAATTTAAGAACAATTACAAAGATGGATATAGAATTACATGCAGCTAAAATTTCTGATATTTCAAATTTTATAAAAAAACTTCATGCAGAGGGAGAAACAACATATGAAAGTATTCAAAAGAAAAACAAGGAAAAAGTTCAAACCTTTGATTATGATATAGATGAAAATACAGAAATTTTAGACGAAAAACCTGAAGAAGATATCGAGGCTTTAGAAAATGAGTCTGAAGTAATTAAATTTTCAACGGCAGTTGTTGCAGAAGCAATTAAATCTGGTGTTTCTGATATTCATATTGAGCCTTATAGATTTACCTCAAGAGTGAGATATCGATTAGATGGTATTTTACAGGAGCAAGAACAGTTTTCTAAATTTTTGCACTCCAACTACGGTGCAGTAGTTACTCGTTTCAAAATTATGGGTAAGCTTGATATTGCAGAAAGAAGACTTCCACAAGATGGAGCGATCCCATTTAAAATAGATGGCAAAGTAGTAGATTTACGTCTTTCAATATTACCTACAGCCAACAATGAAAGAATTGTAATGAGGGTATTAAATAAAGATGCTGGCGATATTAGTCTGGAACAATTAAATTTTGAAGAAACAGATTTAAACAATTTAAGAAAAGCAATACACGGCACCCAAGGATTAGTCTTGGTAACTGGTCCTACAGGATCTGGAAAAACAACAACGCTTTACAGTATTTTAAAAGAAGTTTCAAAACCTCATCTAAACATTTTAACTGCAGAAGATCCTGTTGAATATGAATTAGATGGTGTAGGTCAAGTTCAAATTAAAGATGATATTGGTTTTAATTTTTCAACCGCCTTAAGATCTTTTTTAAGACAAGATCCAGAAATTATTTTAGTTGGAGAGATGAGGGATAAAGAAACTGTGGATATTGGTTTGAAAGCTGCTTTAACTGGTCACTTAGTATTTAGTACTTTGCACACTAATGATGCGCCAAGCACAATTACAAGATTACAAAATATGGGAACACCAGACTATTTAATTAGTGCTGCAGTGACATTAGTATTAGCACAAAGACTTGCTAGAAAAACTTGTACGGAATGTAGAGTCCCTGATGATGATATTACCCCTAAAGCTTTAGCTGATTTTGGATTTACTGTTGAGCAAGCATCAAGAGCAAAAGTTCAAAAAGGTAAAGGTTGCCCAAAATGCAAAGAAACTGGCTACAAAGGAAGAATGGGTATTTATGAAATTTTAAATGTTACAAAACCAATTAAAGAAGCTATTTTAAGACAAGCAACAACACCTGAGCTTAAAGAGATAGCAACTAAAGAAGGTTTTAGAACAATGCAAGACATGGGTCGAGAAATGATTTTAACTGGTGATTTAAATTTCAGAGAATTCGATCGTGTTTTATCTGGAGAGTAATTAAAATGTCTTCAGAAACTTTTTCATATAAAGGTATTTCAGCAGGAAAATATATTGAGGGTGAAATTGAGGCTCTTAACCAAGAAGAAGCTTCATTTAAACTTAAAGAACAAAAAGTAATCATTACTAATTTAATAAAGGTTAAAAAGAAAAAAGCTGCCAAAGAAAAAAAAAAAGGAGGCGGATTTTCTTTTGGAAAGAAAGCAGTAAAGCCCCAAGATGTAGTAATTTTTTCAAAACAATTTGCTACTATGGTGAAGGCAGGTCTGCCAATTCTTAATGTTTTAGGCATGTTAAGAGATCAAATTGAACATCCGACGATGAAAGAAATTATTGAGGATATCAGAAAAAGTTTGGAAGGTGGAGTTACGCTTTCCAAATGTTTTGAAAAATATCCAAAAGTATTTGATAATATTTATATTAATTTGATCAAGGCAGGAGAGGCAAGTGGTAAACTTGATGTTTTCTTAATGAAGTTAGTTGAGTCTTTGGAAAAAAGAGAAAAAGTTAAAAAAAAAATTAAAAGCGCTTTAACCTATCCTGTAGTGATGTTTACTGTTGCAATAACTGTAATGGTTTTCATGTTAATTAAAGTCGTCCCTGTTTTTGCAGAGATGTATGAAGGCATGGGTGTAGCACTTCCAACGCCAACGGCTGTCATTATGACAGCAAGTAACTTTATGAGAGGATCAGGCGGTCTAACACTAGGGATTGTAACGGTTATATTGTTTGTAGTATTTAAATATACCACAACTAAAATTCCAGCTATTCGATATAAGTGGCATCAAAGAGTTTTAAAAATGCCAGTGTTTGGAGATATGATTTTAAAATCTTTGATCGCTAGAATTTCCTTGATAATGGGTAATCTTAGTTCTGCTGGAGTAAACCTACTTGAAAGTATTGAAATTGCAAAATCAGTAAGTAACAACGATGTAGTGACACTTGCTCTAGAAAATGTAAAAAAAGGTGTTTTTTCAGGAGACA
Organism: uncultured Pelagibacteraceae bacterium; assembly: GCA_902599995.1. Lineage (GTDB taxonomy): Bacteria > Pseudomonadota > Alphaproteobacteria > Pelagibacterales > Pelagibacteraceae > Pelagibacter. The sequence continues at coordinate 34,706 of CACKHN010000002.1, read as the reverse complement.
CGCTTACAAAATTATTTTTAAAAGAACCTACTTTTCCACCAACCTTTAGTCAGTTAATTTCTGTTGGAGAACAAACAGGAAATTTAGATGAAATGTTTACCTCAGTATCAAACTATTATGAGGAGGAGTTTGATACGGCTGTAGACAATATGTCCAGTCTAATTGAACCAATTATGATTGTGTTTATGGGAGTAATGATTGGCGGACTTATGATTGCAATGTACTCACCAATCTTTAATGTTGGTGCAATTATTGGTAATTAAAAAATCAAATTGGACACATTGTATCAAATAAGTGTTTCAATAAATCTTTAAATTTAGAATTCTTTGTATAAAAGTTCATCTGGTGATTAAAAAATTAAAATTATTATTTATTTTTATATTTCTTACTGGTTGTACACAAAGTGTTGCAGTTCTTGGTCCGGCGGTAACAGTTGCTACTACCGGAAGTGTAAATCAAGCCTTGCTATCAGGTACAATAAATTCAGGTATTAAGCATCAAACAGGTAAAAATGTAAGTGAACATATGGTCCAAGCATTTAATGAACCATTAGACTGTTCTATGACAAGTAGCAATGAATTAGCAGAGATGTTCTTTGACGATTATAATGATTTAGATTGCTACCTAGAAAAAAATTAATTATTTAAATTTTTAGAAAGTATTAGGTGATTAATCCATGGTTTTTCACCTTCTTTAAAAACCACTGCATCCATAATTTGTTGAATAAAAAAAGTTCCTAAACCACCAGGTTTAATATCATCAATTTTTCGATGCCTGATTTTATCTTTTTCGACAGGTCTTCCTTTATCAAAAAAACCAATTTCCAAATGCCCATTACTAACAGATATTTTGATTTCCATTTTATCTTCAGTTTCCTCATTGTTGTAAGCATGTTTAACAATATTTTGTGCTGCCTCAGCAATCGCTAAAACCAATTCATCCTTTAGCTCTTGGTTGATATTTAATTTTTCAAAAACTTCTCTACAGAAAGATCTAACATGTTTGAGATTAGATGAATTTACCTCAAAATCTCTCTTTTCATCCAAATTAATTATTTGTGATTGACTCATTAATCCAAATTTAAGATTTGTTCTAATTTGGCCATCATGATTACTTTGAGAACAGATTTACTAATTTCTTTTAAGGTAACTTTTGTTCCAAGTTCTGTAGCTTTTTGATGACTTTCAATAAGCACTGATATTCCCGAAGAGTCCATGTACTGAACATCTTTCAAATTTAGATGTACTTCTTTTTTAGCTTCAATAAGAGGCATGATAACCTCTTTTGCTTTTTCCGTAACATCCATATCAATCTCTCCATCAAGAAAGACTGTTGAAATATTGTTCTCTTCAGTAACTTTATAGCTCACAAACGCCTTTATTTATTAAATTTCTGTTAAAATCAATAAAAAATACAATCTATGATTGACCCAAAATGATTAATTGCATTATATTATTAAATAATATTTATTTATATAAAATTTAAAATTATTATAAATTAAAAAGGATTTTAAATATGAAAAAGAAAAATAATAAAGGTTTTACATTAATTGAGCTACTAGTTGTTGTAGCGATTATAGGAATTCTTGCTGCTGTTGGTGTCGTTGCTTATTCTGGTTACACGTCAAGTGCTAAAAAATCTGCAGCAAAATCAAACCATGCTACTGTAGTAAAATATACTGCTGCAGAATTACAAAAATGTAATATTGGTGAAAGTGATGTCATGAAAGATAATAACGGTGCAACCAAACTTTCATGTGCTGTGCGAGCAACAGCAGACAAAGTTGCTGATGGTTTAGTCGCAGCATTAACTGAGTTTAAAAATCCATATGGAACAGTTCCATCGTCAGGTGGAGATGCAAAAGCGATAAAAAAAGCTGCTAAATTCTCAGCTGCATCTGATTGTGTTGCAGGTGTCGAGGGTCATACCAATGTTAAAAATACAACTACTCAAGTAACTGTTTCGACATGTATTAAAACTGGTGAAGAACCTTTAAATGATACTATTCTTATAGAGTAGAAAATTTATATATTTTTGAAATGACAACTAAGAGTTCAGGGTTCACGCTCATTGAGCTCTTAGTTGTCGTTGCAATTTTAGGAATAATAAGTGCAATAGGAATTGTAAGTTATAGTGGCTACGTTTCATCAGCAAAAAAAACCTCCACAAAGAATGTGATGCAGCAAATTTCTTTGGGACAAACTGAATATTATTCGGATAATGGAAGATATTATACCAAATCATGTCCTGCATCAGACTCAACTTCAAGTGCGATTGAAGCAGATTTATTAGGTGGCACAGATAGTATTAATGATGAGCTTGGTTATAATATTTGTATCGATCAAGATGGATCAAGTTATAAAATAATTGCAAAAGAAGTTGGGGGTACCTGCGAATTGACACTTTTAGCAAGTGGAAGCTTTTCTCCAAAAACTGGAAAAAACTGTTAATTTAAATCCTCATGAATTTTGAAGAGATTAAAAATTATATTTCTAAAATTCCAAAAATTGATCTTTCAAATAAAAATAAAATTTATGCAACTATTAGTTTAAGTTGGATGATATTCATAGGTTATCTAACCTGGTGGAATGGTCTTAAAAGCTTTGCTTTAGATAAAAGTTTTAGATGGGATGAATGGTTTTGGTTTGGTGTGGTTCCAGCATTAGTCCCTTATATTTTTTATTTTATTTGGAAAAAAAAAGACAAAAATAACTCAGATGTTTAACCTTAAACCCTGATAATTTTTCTTTACTCATTTTTTATTTCAGTAATGAATAATATATTTGATAAATCAGGAAATTATACCGCTTATTTGGTTTTAGTTTTAACTACTTTATTTTGGTCTGGTAATTTTATAGCTGGCAAATTTGCAAGTTCATTTGGTATTCCACCTTTTTCTCTAAATTTCTACAGATGGCTAATTGCAGGATTAATACTTTTACCATTAACTTATAAGGAAATATTAGATTTTAAATCTGAAATTTTCAAAAATTTAGGTTTTTTTTTAATTTTAGGAATAAGTAGTATAACAATTTTTAATTCTATTGTTTATTACTCATTAAATTATACTCAAGTAATTAATGGCGTGTTATTAATTTCAACAATTCCGGTTTGGATAATCGTTGTCTCAACATTATTAAAAGTAGAAAAATCAAATATTTTTCAAGTGATTGGGGTAAGTTTGTCCTTACTAGGAGTGGTTTTTATAATTACAAAAGCAGATTTAAATTTAATTAAAAATTTAGACTTTAACAAAGGAGACCTTTCCATGGTTGTGGCAATGTTTTCTTGGGCAATTTATTCAGCGTTTTTAAAGAAACAAAAGTTTAAGATATCTCAATTTGCATTGTTAGAAATAATTATCATTATTGGTTTAATTTTTTTAACACCAGTTTTTTTGTTTGAATTAAACCAAGGAAGAGTTGTAGAACCTAATACATCTTTTTTTATGATTTTGACTTATGTAGTTATTTTTCCAAGTTTACTTGCATATTTTTTTTACATTAAAGGGATTTCAATAATTGGAGCAAATAGATCGGGGGCATTTTTGCATTTAATGCCAATATTTGGAGCTATCATGGCACTAGTTATATTCAATGAAAAATTTATGTATTATCATTTTTTAGGAGCCATTTGCATTATTGCTGGAATAACATTATCAAATAGAAAAATTAAAAATAAAAATGCTTAAAGTTGCTATCCTAGACGATTATCAAAATGTTGCTCAGCAATTTGTAGATTTAGAAAAATTGTCTGGGAAATACGAATTCAAAATTTTTAGTGAGCCTTTCTTAGATGAAGCTGATGCAATCGAACAGCTGTTAGATTTTGAAGCTTTATTAATCATGAGAGAAAGAACTCCAATTACTAAAAATTTAATTGATAACTTAAATAATTTAAAATTTGTTATTACTAGTGGTTTAAGAAATAAATCAATTGACTTAGCGGCTGCAAAAAAAAGAAAAGTAATTATTTGTGGAACAGAAATAAATAAAAATCCAACACCCGAGCTCACTTGGGCGCTAATATTGGGTTTAGCAAGAAATTTCAAAGAAGAGTTTGATAATATGTATCAAGGCTATTGGCAAACAACCGTCGGTGTTGAATTGAAAAGTAAAATTCTTGGATTAATTGGTCTTGGACGTGTTGGTTCTCAAGTAGCAAAAATCGGTAAAGCTTTTGGTATGCAGGTTATGGCATGGAGTGAAAATTTAAATCTTGATACATGCAAAGAATTAGATGTGCTTCCATGTACTAAAGAAGACTTAATTAAAAATTCTGATTTTTTATCAATTCATGTTCAAGGAGGTGACAGATATAAAGATTGTATCACGTTAAAGGAATTGGATAATATGAAAAAAACTTCATTTATTATAAATACGTCTAGAGGAGAAATTATTAATGAGGATGATTTAATCATTGCATTATCAACTAACGTAATTGCTGGTGCTGGAATTGATGTTTACAAAAAAGAACCTTTGCCAGAAAATAATAAATTAAGATTTCTACCTAACGCATTATTAACCCCACATATTGGTTATGTGACTGCAGAAAATTACAGTATCTTTTACGGTCAAATGATTGAAGGTTTAGAGGCTTGTGTCAACGGAAAGCCTATTCGAGTTTTAGAGTAATAATGGAGTTACCCGTCGTTAATCATGAGGATTATTTTGCAAAAATTGGCGATGATCATAAATTTCCAATTAATAAGTTTGGTGAATTAGCAAATTACTTAATTAAAAATAAAATAGTAAAAAAGTTTCACAAGCCATATGCTTGTTCGGTTGAAACTTTAAATTTTGCACACTCAAAAGAGTATATTTTTAACATTAAAAATAAAACTTTAAGCAAAGATGGAGTGAAAAAAATAGGATTTCCTCTAGTTGACAGTGTGGTGCAACGATCATTGATTGCAACAGGAGGAACCGTTCTGGCCTCAAAACTCGCTATTAAATATGGAATAGCTTGCAACACCGCAGGGGGTAGTCATCATGCTAATTATGATGGTGGTGCTGGATATTGTGTATTTAATGACGTTGCAGTTGCTGCTCATTATTTAATTAACAGAGGTTTAGCCAATAAAATTCTTATTGTAGACTTAGATGTACACCAAGGAAATGGAAATTCAGATATATTTAAAGAAAATAGAAATGTTTTTACATTTAGTATGCATTCCAAGACAAATTATCCAGCTAAAAAATCAAATAGTGATTTGGATGTAGAATTAGAAGATAACTTAGAAGATCAAAATTATATCAAAACACTTAAGTATTATATATCAGAACTGAATAAAGAGAACTTTGATTATGTTTTTTATATTGCAGGAGTAGATATTCACTTTAATGATAGATTAGGGAAACTTAAAATCTCTGATGAAGGAATAAAAATGAGAGATGAATTAGTTATTGAAAATTTTTTTTCCAAAAGAATCCCTCTTTGTGGAGTTCTTGGAGGAGGCTATAATAAAGATTTTAATAAATTAGTTGAATTACATTCCATATTACATCAATCCTGTGCTAAATTTATTTAATTATGGTAAAAAAGATTAATCAAAATTTAACTGCTGAACAAAAACTTATATTGTTTGAAGAGGGTACAGAACTTGCAGGAACCAGTGAGCTAAATTATGAAAAAAGAGAAGGAAGTTTTCATTGTGCCAATTGTAATGTTAAGCTTTTTGATTCAAAAACTAAATATGAAAGTGGTTCAGGTTGGCCTTCATTTTACGAATCTTTGCCAGATGTCTTTGAAACAAAAACAGATCATCATATTGGTTATGCAAGGACTGAGTATCATTGTAAAAATTGTGGCGGTCATCATGGTCATATTTTTGAAGATGGACCACAACCTACAGGAAAAAGGTATTGCAATAACGGAGTTTGTTTAATTTTTAAGCCAAAATAGTAAAATATTAAATAAGTTGGGTTTATTTTGTTTTTTAATTTGCATCTATTTTGTTAAGAATAGTCTAAATGAAAAAAATTTTAATAATTCTATTTTCAGTCTTTATATTCAGCACAACTAGTGCAAATACTTCAGATATAAAAAATAAGTTTTTTAATTCAATTGAGAATTTTTTGAATGGAAATTTTAAAGATACAGATTTTACTATTAAATCAAGAGAAGGTCTTAAACCAGAAATAGGTATTTTAACTTTTAAACCTCTATCTGACAGTGAAGAAAGATTAAATTTTTTTCAAGGATCTTTTTTCACCCATGATGATAGAGAAACTTTGAATCTAGGTTTTGGAAAAAGAATTTTAAGTGCTGATGAAAGTTTCATTTATGGTCTAAATCTATTTTATGATCATGAATTAGATTATGATCACCAAAGAACAAGTGTAGGTGGTGAGATCAAGTCTTCAATTCTTGAGCTAAATACAAATCATTATTTTGCGATATCAAATGAAAAAACTGGAAAAAATAACGTTAAAGAAGAAGTTGCTGATGGTTACGATTTAGAGGTAGGAGCACATATTCCTTATATGCCAACTGCAAAAATTTACACCAAGTTATTTGAGTATGAAATTCCAGGCGCATCAGATTATGAGGGACTGGAGTATTCTACAAAAATTGGCCTGCCAAACTCAGGTCTAAATTTTGAAGTTGGTTACAAGGATTTTGGAAATAGTAGCTATGATGACCAATGGTTTGTTAATCTAACTTTCAAACTGAGCAAAATTAATCCAAATACAAGTTTTTTAATAGATGAAGCATTTAAAAAAGTGTCAATGAGAGATAAAAAATACGAAAAAGTAAGAAGAGAAAACTTAATTGTTAAATCAAAGGCTTTTTCTGTTAAAGCAGGAGGATTTTAAATGAGAAATATAAAATATTTACTTTTGATTTTATCTACAATCATTGTTTTTGAGATGATTAATAATCAAGCTGAAGCATGTACAATTACTTCTGGAGTTGTAAAACACGGAACAACCGGTGACGATGACTCTATAGAAGATGGATGTGACACAACTCCTAGTCTTTATGAAGTAGTTATTTATAAGTTATATTTATGCACATCTTCTCCAACTGAGCCTACAACGACATCGACTGTTGTTTTAACAAATTGTTCAGAAATTTTTGATAATTCTAGTGGATCAACTGCATCCGTATCGCAAGGAGAGGAAATAGTTTTAGAAGGCACTTTTACCCGACCTCCAGAGGGAACTTATACTCATGGTTATGCTTTAATGGATAATACATTTGGTATAACTTGGGCAGGAGAGATTGCTGCATCAATGGATGGAATGACAGGAGGTTCTGGGGTTTTTTGTGGATCAGTGGCTGGTTCAGGAACACACGCAAAGGGAAGTACTCATGCTAATAGTTCTATTTGTGGTTCAAGCGCCATAACTCCAGGAAAATTTGTAGAAACTTTAGCTCAATTTGGTGCCGCATCGGATGCATTTTCATCAAAAGCTTTTGTTGAAAATATTAATGGAACTACAGCTAGTATCTCTGGGTATTTAGTTGATACTAATGGTCATAGAGCTGCAAACACAGGTGAAGTTGTTAAACTAGAGGGTTTAGTTGCTTTTGCAAATCCAGTTGTTGTAACTCCAGACACCACATCTATAAGCATGACATTTAATGTAGGTGAGGGAATGCATCTTGTTGACGAGAGTGATAAACTATATATTGGAAGCGGTCCTTTTCAAGCAATTATGACGGCAAATTAGGATATTGATTAATTTTTTATTTAAGAAGCTCTTTCAATTAATTAAATTAAAAAGTTGTAAGGACAATTTTTTTTTTATATTTTATATTTGTGAAAAAAATATTAATAATTTATTTATCAGTTTTTCTAAGTTCGATTTCAAATGCTAGTGAAATTTCGAACAAGCTTTCAGAGTTTGTAAGCAACTTAATTCCAGGTGATGGTTATACAGGGGCAAGTATTCAATTAAGAGAAAACTATAAACCTGATTTTAGCATTCTAGGAGTAAGAGAATTAAATAAAGCTAGTAAAGAAAATACATTTGTTCAGTTCTCTTTATTCAATACTGAAAAAATGAATAAAGAAAGATATGTTGGAAATCTTGGTATTGGTAAAAGATTTTTAAGTGACGATACCTTCACACTAACAGGGTTTAATGCATTTTTAGATTATGATCATTATGGAAACACTAGAGCAAGTATCGGCGGTGAGATTAAAAATGCTGTAATGGGATTAACTTCTAATTACTATAAAAAAATTGAAAATGGGAGTGCTGATGAAGAGGTATTAGATGGTTATGGTATTGAACTTTCTTCTCAAGTGCCATACTTACATTGGGCAGATATTTTTTATAACACATATAAATGGGACGGCGTTGCAAGAGACGATATTAAAGGTTCTAAAATTGGGGCAGACTTACTTTTAACACCTCACATAGCTGTTGAAGCTGCTTATGATGATAAAGACAAAAAAGGTTTAAAAGACGAATGGTATGCAAAAATTTTGTTTGTTCATCCCCCAAGAGAAGGTGCTACGGCTCAAGATGGTGTAAGTAGCGATATTTGGAAAAAAGAAAAAGATATGTCAGGTGAAATGCTAGCTAAAGTAAAAAGAAACAACAAAATTATGGTAGAGTTTAAAGGTTTATCAACAATTTCAAGAGCAGATTAATTATGAAAAAATTAAAATTTTTATTTATTGTTTTATTTTCATTATTAATAAACAATTTTTCTTTAAATGCAGCTGAAGTAAAAGGCGATGCTGATGTTTATAAAGTTATAATGCATAAAGTTGAATTATGTACAGGCCATACTGCGGGTGATTTTGATGATACATCTACATCGACGACACAATGTCAAAATGCAGTCGTCATTGGAGAAAGTACAGCTGGCGTAGAGGTTGACATAGCATCAGTAAGTGCTGGAGCTGTTGCAGGTAGTTTTGGAAATCCTGCATTACTTCCATTGGGAGAAACATATACTCACGCAAGGTTCCATATTAATAGAAAAATGACTCTTAGAACTGCTGCTGCAATCGACACTACTGAAAGTAATGATACAGATAATTGTGTAACTATTACAACTACAGATGCAATGTATGGTTCAGGTGAAGACGCATCAAGAACAGAAGCAAATAGAAAATATACGCACAAACCCGCAGTTGCTGAAGGTGGAACTAGAGCTGAAATGACTTTGTACATGACTAATGGAAAACAACAAGGTGAGACAAGTGGAAATGATGAGTTTAAACAATGTAAAGATGCTACATGCACTAATGCGGAAGTAGATGATGCGGGTTGGAATTATCCTGCTGTTGCAAGCCAATTAGTTTCTGCAGTTGCCATGCAAACTATGCGAGACACGGTTTCTAGTGATCAAGTTGCATTAATTTATGCTTTGTCCTCACCTTATACGGTTGGACTAATCTCACCAAGTATTGATATGGCTTTTGGAACACAAGATTCTATTGTAGCTGAAGAAGTTAATAATGATGCTGGTGATGGATTTTGCAGATTTTCAATTGACGAACCAGTAGTTACAATTACTATAAAATAATTTATTTAAGCATATCCATTAACTTATTTTCTTTTTCTAAAGCTCTTGTTTCATCGTAACCACCAATGTGTTTATCGTCAAAAAAAATTTGAGGAATAGTTCTTTTTCCGTTAGATTTTTTTATCATTTCATCCATAGCACCATCAACTTTTGAAATATCTATTTCATTGTAAGGGGCATTATTTCTAGCAAGCAATCTTTTTGCTGCATCACAGTAATTACAAAATGGTCCTGTATAAATTGTGATTTTTTTCATAAACTACAAATAGTCACCTTTTTTAATTTTACTAGTAATTTCTTTCCTAGAGTACTCAAATTTTTTTCTGTGTTTTATACTTTTTTGATTAACCCTTTTTCTCCACAATCTAAAAGAAGCTGGTTTGATAGATCTTCTCATAATTCTAATTACATCAGACTCTGTTTTCCCTGTTTTTTTTTCTATTTCTTCAAAAGTAATCCTATCGGCCCAAGCTGCCCAAATAATCCAATCTGGATCATATATGCCCGGTTCTGGATTTTTGACTCTAGTGATCGGTATGCGACCTTTTTTTTTCATAAATCCTTTATAATTCAAATAAAAATTTAATGCATTTTTTTTAGGTCTCTGGTAATATGAAACGGATAGTCCTTCTTAGCCATCTTTAGCTCCCGGTTTTTAAGGACTATCTTCAGAAATGCTCCCCCTAAATTATTTTTTATTTTTACAAATAATTCTTTTTTTATTTATTACCCCAGGACCACCAAGAATTGTGATTGTTTCTTATTCCATGAATTATGGGGTTCAAAAATGTATTTGGACTGCATTTGGAGATATTAGCGCAAATATTATTCAAGCAACTTTGGTAATTTTTGTGATTGGCTCTTTTTTTTCCGAAAACTCACAATTTTTAAATTTATTTAAATGGGCAGGTGTTGCTTATATCTTATATTTAGCTTTTGATATTTATAATTCTAGACCTAAAGATATTGATACAAGCAAAGATTTCTCAAAAAGTTTCTTTTCTTTTTTTAAAGATGGATTTTTAGTTGCCGGCACAAGTCCAAAAGCTTGGATGTTTTTTCCATTAATTTTTCCACAGTTTATTGATTTTAATGAAAATTATTTAATTCAGTTTTTGATTTTAATTACAACATATGTCGTTTTAGATTTTTTATCTCTGATTGGTTATGCTTTGCTCGCACAAAAGTTAATTAGCTGGATAAAAACAAAACCGAGAACAATAAATACAATTTCTGCGGGTGTATTAGTAATTATTGCATTTATTGTCGTTATAACTCAACAATACTAGTAATATTTGGTCTTTATTGCCACTTGCAATTAGACCAAATTCTTTATTAAATTAACCATTAATTAATTAATAACTAGAGGAAATAAAAATGAAAATAAGCAAACTAATCATAAGTTTTATTTCTGCAGCTGTTATTTTATTATCAACATCTGTCGTATCTTTTGCGAAAGTTGTTGGAGATAAAATTGTTTTAGGTGCTGCAATTTCATTGACTGGAAAATACTCTTCTAATGGTGTTCATACTCAAAACGGTTACAACATGGCCGTTGACAGAATTAACAGCATGGGCGGTGTTAAAGTTGGTGGTAAAACTTATAAATTTGATATTATCTATTATGATGATGAGTCAAATCCAAAAAGAGCAGCTCAGCTTGCTGAAAGATTAATTTCACAAGATGGTGTTGAGTTTATGCTTGGCCCATACAGTTCAGGATTAACTAAAGCGATAGCTCCGGTTACAGAAAAATATGGTGTCCCAATGGTTGAAGCGAATGGTGCGTCTAGATCTTTATTTACAAAAGGTTACAAATATCTATTTGCAGTTTTAGCTCCAGCTAATTTATATCTTGATGTTGCTATAGATTTAGCAGTTGAAAAGAATAATGGTAAAGGTGTTACTGTTGCTATGGCATTTGAACAAGATGCGTTTTCTCAAGACGTAAGACTCGGAGTTTTAGATGCAATTAAGAGAACGGGCTCTAAAAAGGTTATTGATGACAAATTACCAAAGGAGCTAAATGATATGGCAGCTACTTTGGTAAAAGTGAAACAAATGAAACCAGATGTTTTAGTTGTTTCAGGTCATACAAAAGGTGCACTTACAGCAATCAGACAAATTTCTGAGATGAAAGTAGATGTTCCAATGTTAGCGATGACTCACTGTGATGCAGCTAAATTATCAAAGCAACATGGTAAAAACTCACAATATGCTTTATGTGCTTCTCAGTGGCACAAAACACTAACTTACAAAGATGATTTCTTTAAAGATGGTATGACTTATGACGCAGACTTTACTAAAGAGTTTGGTTATGCACCACCATATCAAGCAGCAGAATCATCAGCTGCTCTATTGGTATTTAAAGATGCATTTGAAAGAGCAAATTCTTTTGATCAAAAGAAAGTAAGAGATGCTCTTGCAGCTACTAACATGCAAACTTTTTATGGAAATATAAAATTTGCTGAAGGTGGTCAGAATGTTGATAAACCAATGGTACTTTTCCAAGTTATGTGTGATGATGGAGGAAAATGTGAAAATAAAGTTGTTGCTCCAACTAAATGGGCTTCAGCTAAATTGATTCACCCAATTCCTTCGTGGTCTAAAAGATAAAACAAATCTACAAATACCCCCTGATATAATATATATAGGGGGTATTTTTTTATAGGATTCATTATGGATTTTATGGTCTTCCAATATCCAATGATTTCTGTTCAAGCTTGTCTGGACGGAATTTTACTTGGAATTTTATTTGCATTGATTGCGTATGGTATGGCACTTCAATGGGGAGTAATGAACATAATTAATATTGCTCAAGGAGATCTGGTAATTTTAGGAGGATACATTGCTTACTTTATGTATCTTTACGGTATTCATCCTGCATGGGGGGTAATTGTATCTCCAATAATAATGTTTTTTGTTGGTATAGCAATTTACAAACTTGTCATTAATAAAGTAGTCGATAGAGATTTATTTATCTCTATTTTAGCAACTTTTGGAATAAGTATTCTTTTCATGCAATTAATGAACTTTGCATTTGGAGCAGACGTTGTCCTTGCAAATTCAGATTATGGAACCACTATGTTATTTAACAGTAATGTAGTGCTACCGAATTCAAAAATATTTTCAGCGTTTATAAGTATTTTATTCGCTATTTGTTTAGTAATTTACATGAAAAAATCTAAGCTTGGCCGTGCAATTAGAGCTACAGCTCAAAATGCAAGAGCAGCAAAGATTTTAGGCGTGGATACAGAAAAAGTTTATGCAGCAACTTTCGGAATTAATGCAGCTCTTTGTGGTGTTGCTGGAGCACTAATTTCAATCACTTTTACAATTCATCCATATATGGGACTGCCTTATACAATAAGATCTTTCATGATTGTTATTGTTGCAGGGTTAGGAAACTTACCTGGTGTTGCAATGTCAGGAATGGGCTTAGGTGTTTTTGAGGAATTTGCAGATTACATACTTGGCACTGAATTTAGAATTGGATCAGTATTTTTATTGTTAGTTTTAATACTTGTTTATAGAAGATTTAAACTTTCGAGAAAAAGAGAGTATTTAAAATGAGTCTCAGCAAAAACAATTTAATTTTATATAGTGGGATATTGATATTTGGTATAGCTGCTCCATTTTTGTTTCCAGCTTTTAAAGTACAGTTATCTATCCTTTGTGTGTTAATAGTTTTAGCAACTACATGGAATATTCAAGGTGGTGAAATGGGTTATAATTCATTTGGAAACATACTTTTTTATGGACTTGGAATGTATCTGTGTGCTTCTGTGCAAGTTGGAATGTTTTTTCCATTAGCTGAGTGGACAGAAAGTGGTGGTGAAAAAACATTTGTACATACTCCAGCACAATTTTTTCAGGGAATGGCAGTTGGATTAATCGTTGCTGCAGTTGTACCAACTATTGTTGCAGGCTTAATTGGGTACTCTATTTTAGGACTTAGAGGACATTATTTTGCAATCTGTACATTAGGACTAGGAGTTGCAGCAGGTGAGATTTCTGGAGGAATTGAAATCATTGGAGCTGGACAAGGTTTTACTACTCCACCGTTTCCTGATGTTGGATCTTTAGACTCAAGAGGTGAATTTTTCTATTTCTTAAGTTTCTTTGTTTTAGTACTGACTTTCATAGCTGTGAGAGGAATTTACTCAACTAGATTTAAATTAATTTTAAACGCAATTAGAGATAATGAAGATAAAGCTGAGGCTATGGGAATTGAAACGATGAAGTATAAAATAGTTGGTTGGATGATATCAGCTTTCTTTTGTGGTCTTGCTGGAGGTATTATGGGTGGCTTAGTTGGATATATTGACTCAACCGATGTTGCTTTTGATGGAAGAGAGATGGGAGTTTTTATGGTTTTAATGGCAATCCTAGGTGGCAAGGGAACCCTATGGGGACCAATCATTGGTGCAACAGTGTTTCATATTTTCAAAGAAGGTTTCTGGACTTTCTTTTTAGGTTGGCAATACGTTGCTCTTGGAGTTTTAATTGTTGTAATAGTTATTTATTTCCCAGAGGGGATAATGGGATGGTTAAGAGAAAAATATCCTGAGAGATTTGGTGAAGTTGTAGATGAAAGAGATCGTAAAGCACAGGTGGAACTTAAATGAGTATTCTAGAAGTTAGTAATGTTAGTAAATCATTTGGTGGTGTTAAAGCTAATGTTGATATCTCAATGAATGTTGAAAAAGGTAGAATTGTTGGATTAATTGGTCCTAATGGATCCGGTAAAACAACATTATTTAATTCAATAGTTGGAACATACCCAATTGATAATGGTTCAATCAAGTTTAATGATAAAGAGGTTTCAGAACTACCAGTACCAGTTATCGCAAAACTTGGATTGTTAAGAACTTTTCAACAAACTCGAATTTATGGAAAGCTTAATTGTGTAGAAAATATGCTTATTAGTCACAAAGGTAGTGATGAGAGTTTAATGAAGATATTTTCAACAATTCCTAAGGAACTCACAGAAAAAGCAGAAAATTTGCTAAATTTTGTAGGTTTATATCAAAAAAGAAATTTGAGAGCAGGTGACCTATCTTTTGGACAGCAGAAATTATTAGAATTGGCCATGGCATTAATGAATGAGCCAGAAATGCTATTATTAGATGAGCCAACAGCTGGAATTAATCCAACATTGATTAATGGAATTATAGATAGATTAATTAAAGTAAATCAAGATTTTGGAATTACTCTTTTAGTTATCGAGCATAATATGAGAGTAATTATGCAGCTGGCTGAAAATATTTTCTGCCTAGCACATGGTAAAATGTTGGCCAACGGGTCACCTGATGAAATTAAAAATGATAAACGTGTAATAGACGCGTATTTAGGAGCTCAATAATGTCTAATCAATATGAAGTTTTAGGAAAAGCTCCTGGTCCAGAAGATTTAAAAAAATTATCACCAAGTGAAATACATTTAACTATTAAAGGTTTAAATGCTGGCTATGGAAAAATGGAAATTCTGCATAATTTTGATTTATTTGTGAACAAGGCTCAATCCTTGTGTTTAATAGGTCCAAATGGAGCAGGAAAATCTACAATACTCCATTCTATTTACGGATTTACTAATATTTTTTCAGGTCAAATAGAAATTGATGGCAAAGAAATTACAAATTTAACACCAGCAGAAAAGCTAAAATCAGTAGGTATAGCTTATATACTTCAAGATAATTCAGTTTTTCCCGATATGACAGTTGAGGAAAATTTATTAATGGGTGGATATATAAAAGAAAATACAGATGAATCTTATCAAGAAGCTGAAAGAATTTTTGAGAAATATGAAAGATTAAGAAATAGAAGAAGTCAGCCTGCAAAAGTTTTATCAGGTGGAGAGAGAAGATTGTTAGAAATTTCTAGAGCCCTTGTTATGAAACCGTCAGTTTTATTAGTTGACGAACCATCTATTGGATTAGAACCAAGATACATAGATATGGTTTTTGAAATTTTAAGAGATCTTCAGGAAAATGAAAAAAAAACAATCATTCTTGTTGAACAAAATGCTAAAAAAGGATTAGAATTTGCAGATATAGGATACGTCTTAGTATCTGGTGAAACTGCTATCGCTGGCAAAGGAGATGATCTACTTAAAAATCCTGATGTTGGTCGATTATTCCTTGGCGGCTAATGATTGATAGGAAGTTTTTTTTAAAGGGATATAAATCAATTCTCGCACCTGATAGTCCTGCAATAGCGTTAGGATGCTGTTTCATTGCAATAGGAGCTTTACTTAAAAATTTAGGTTTTAACATTCAAGAAAGTATTTTTTCTACAATGTTAACTTATGCTTTGCCAGGTTCATTAGTAATGGCGGAGTCATTATTAGTCGGAGCATCATTGCTAAATATGTTTTTAGCAGTTTGGTTTGTAAATGCGAGACTTTACCCAATGGCAGTTTCTTTGTTTCCACTAATGATGCATAAAAATCAACCTAAATGGAAATATTATTTTTCATGTCATTTCATTGCTGTTTCTGCTTGGTTGATTATGAAAAGTAATTATAAGACAGTTCCTAAAGAACAAAGAATTGATTTTTGGATTGGGATAGGTAGTGCAACCTGGAGCGTAGCAGTTTTAGGTACTTTTATAGGTTTTTATTTTTCAGAGCATTTAAATAAAGATATGATGATGGGATTAGCTATTTTAAATCCAGTTTATTTCTTGTGTATGATGGTGGGAGCCTCAAAAACAATACAAATTACATTGTCAGTTATACTTGGAACAATATTAGGACCAATTTTTTATTTTTTATCACCAGAATGGTCTATTTTACTTGGAGGCATAATTGGTGGAACAATTGCATATTTCATAGGAGAGTTAAATGTCAGTTAGTATTTTTTATGCAATCTTAGTTACTTCATTAGCAACCTTTATTTCAAGATTTCTTGGAGCCATAAGTTCACAGGGTATCAAGGAGACTTCAAAATTATTTAAATGGTTTAATTGTTTAGCTTATGCAACCTTAGCAGCACTAATTGCTAGAACAATTATTTTTCCTGCTGGTGTACTTATTGACGCAAGTTATTTAAGCAGAATAATTGTTATCGTATTGTCATTAGTTGTATTCTTTGTGTCTAAACAAAATTATGTTTATCCCACAGTTTTTTCTGCCTTAAGTATGGCGGCCATTAACAGTTATTTTTAATTCAAATTGATTTATTATTTAAGTTAATTTAAAAGTTGATATGGAAAAAATTGAAGGTATAGATGTTCAAAATCATAAAGACTCTAGTAGAATACTAAATATTCAACTAGATGATGATATTATAAAAAAATTAATTTTTCCTTTTAACAAATTTGATCTTACTGCACTAGAACTTAAACCATTTACTAGATTTACAATTGCAAAAAGTCTTGATGATTTAACTAACAATAAACTAAGCAAGTTAGTCAATTCAGTACTCCGAGATAGATCAACCGGTTGCTTTATAATTGGTCCTAAAAATATTTCATCAAAAACTAACGATAAATTTTTAGTAAAATTATCAACCGCAATTGCTCACCTTATTGGAATTCCAAATTATGACTCTATGGCGGGAAAATATTATGCTAGATTTCATGTAAAGCATGAGGATGCAAGTGACTCTTATTTGAGAAAAGCTTACAGAAATATGGATTTACATACAGATGGAACATATGTAAAGGAAGTTACCGACTGGTTAGTTATGACTAAACTAGAGGAGCAAAATGTGCAAGGTGGTGAAACTGCAATGTTACATTTAGATGATTGGGAGCATTGTGATGATTTGTCAAATGATCCTGTTGGACAACAAGATTTTATTTGGGGATCTCCTAAAAGCAAAAATATCGATTATAAAGTTGAGCATCCAGTTTTTTCGTTTGATAAAGAAGGAAGACCTAAAATCTCATACATAGATCAGTTTCCAGAACCTAAAAATATGGAACAAGGAAATTTTTTACAAAAATTATCTGATGCCTTAGAGGAAAGTAAAAATAAAATAATTACTAAATTACCAGTAGGTCATTCTGTTATAGCTAATAATTATTTTTGGCTTCATGGAAGAAAACCATTTAAAGAAAATAAAGAATTAAGTAGGGAATTGTTAAGAATTAGAGGCTCTTTTTTTGTTAATTAATTCAATATAATCAATATAAAGTAATCAAAACTTTATGAATTTAGGATTTATTGGCACTGGTAAAATAGCATCTTCAGTAATTACTGGAATTTGTAATTCTAAAATTTCTTATAAGAAAATAATAATTTCTCCAAGAAATACAAAAATAGCAAAGGGTTTAAAGGCAAAATTTAAGAAAATTATCATTGCTAAAACCAATCAGCAAATTATTGATCAATCAGATTGGGTTTTTTTATCAGTAACTCCAAGTGTTGGTGAAAAAATTATTAAAAACTTAAAATTCAAATCTAAACAGATAATTATAAGTTTTATTTCTACTATTACCTTATCACAGTTAAAAAAGGCTATAAAAGTAAAAGCGAAAATATTTAGAGCAATACCTCTGCCACCAATCTCTTTAAAGAAAGGACCAGTGCCTATTTGCCCTCCAAATATTAAAGTTAAGAAGTTTTTTAATCATTTAGGAACCACTGTTGAAATTAAAAAAGAAAAATCTTCAATTAACTTTTGGACAACTTCTGGCATGATGGCTCCATTTTACCAGTTATTGAGAGTAATGACTGATTGGTTAGTTAAGAGAGGAGTAAAGAGGGTGAATGCTCAAAAATATATCACATCTTTATTTTTAGCCTTATCTGAAGATGCAGTTAATAATTCAAAAGAAAATTTAAAGTTTTTAGTTAAAGATTCTCAAACTCCAAAAGGATTAAACGAGCAAGGTGTTAAAGAGTTATCAAAAGCTGGATTTTATAAATCACTTGAAAAAACTTTAAACAGCATTCATCGAAGACTAGATAAATAGACTGAATGTCAAAGAATATTCTAGAAATCAAAAATTTATCAAAATATTTTGGTGGATTAGCAGCTGTTTCAAATTGCTCATTACAGGTTTCAAGGGGCAGTATAACAGGAATTATTGGACCGAACGGATCTGGTAAGACAACATTATTTAATTTAATTGCAGGAAATATAAAATCTTCAGCTGGTGAAGTAATTTTTGATAATGAAAATATAACAGACGTACCTTCATTTGAGTTATTTTCAAAAGGATTATTAAGAACTTTTCAGATAGCACATGAATTTTCTAACTTATCTGTTTTAGAAAATTTAATGATGGTTCCTGGAAATCAATCAGGTGAAAAATTAACGACAGCATTATTTAAACCAGGTTTGGTAGCTAAAGAAGAAAATATAATTAAGGAAAAAGCAAAAGAAGTAGTTGAATTTTTAAACCTTGAACATTTATCCAATGAACTTGCTGGAAATCTTTCTGGGGGACAGAAAAAATTACTTGAACTTGGAAGAACTATGATGGTTGATGCAAAATTAGTTTTATTGGATGAAGTTGGAGCTGGTGTTAACAGAACTTTGCTTAAAGATTTAGGTACAGCTATTGAAAAGTTGAATAAAGAAAAAGGTTATACATTTTGTATGATAGAGCACGATATGGACTTTATTGGAAGATTATGTGACCCCGTAATTGTAATGGCTGAAGGTTCAGTTTTGTTTGAAGGTTCAGTTGAGGAAGCAAAAAAAGATGAAAAAGTTATTGAGAGTTATCTTGGTAGAGGATCTAAAATTAAGGAGGATAACTAATGGCATATTTTGAGGGAATAAAAATGACTGGAGGTTATGGAAATGGCCCAGATATTATTAATTCTTGTTCAGTAGATGTAAATAAAGGAGAAATAGTTTCTATTCTAGGTCCTAATGGAGCTGGAAAGTCCACAGCCATGAAAGCGATGCTTGGTTTACTAAATCTAAAATCTGGTACAGTAAAAATAGACGGTAAAGATATATCAAAACTTTCTCCACAAGATAGAGTTAAAGAGGGAATTTCTTTTGTACCACAAACAAAAAACGTTTTCTCAGGAATGACTGTTGAAGAAAATTTAGAAATGGGAGCTTTTCTTTTAAGTAATGAAATAACAAATATAATTGATGAAATTTATGAATTGTTTCCTGTTTTAAGAGAAAAAAGAGATCAAATGGTTGGAGAACTATCTGGCGGACAAAGACAACAAGTTGCATTAGGAAGAGCTTTAATGATCAAACCAACAGTTTTGATGTTAGATGAGCCAACTGCAGGTGTTTCACCTATAGTTATGGATGAGCTTTTTGATCATATTGTTAAAGTTAAAAAAACTAATGTTGCAATCTTAATGGTTGAGCAAAATGCCAAACAAGCTTTAAGTATATCTGATAGGGGATATGTTTTAGTAACTGGAGAAAATCGTTATTCAGGAACTGGAAAAGAATTATTAAATGACTCCAGAGTTAGAAGCTCTTTTCTAGGAGGTTGATATGGACTTTCTAAATGCATTAATTCTTTTACTAAATTATATTTTTATTCCAGCCTTAACATATGGTTCACAATTAGCTTTAGGGGCAATATTTGTTACATTAATTTATGGAATTTTAAGATTTGCTAATTTTGCTACTGGAGACATGATGTCTTTTGGAACTATGGTTACAATTTTATTTACTTGGTATTTTCAATCGCTCGGGATTTCTTTAGGAGTTTTGCCTACAGCCTTATTAGCAATTCCATTTGGAATTTTTTTTATGATTCTTTACATGCTTAGTATAGATAAGTTCGTTTTCAAGTATTATAGAATAAATAAAAGTCCTCCTGTTCAATTAGCTATGGTTAGTATCGGAGTAATGTTTGTTACCCAAGCAGTAGTTAGAATTATTATTGGGCCTTCAGATCAAAGATTTTTTGATGGCGAAAAATTTATAATTAAAGCTAGAGAGTTCAAAGAGATGACGGGATTTAATGAGGGGCTTGCTTTGAAATCAACACAGGTAATCACAGTGCTAGTTACAATTATATTAGTATCTTTGTTGTTTTGGTTTTTAAATAAAACTAAAACAGGCAAAAGTATGAAAGCTTATTCAGATAATGAAGACTTAGCTTTACTATCAGGAATAGACCCTAAAAAAATTGTAATGATCACTTGGATAATCGCTGGAATATTAGCAACTATTGGAGGAGCATTATACGGTTTAGATAAAAGCTTCAAGCCATTCACTTATTTTAATAACATGCTTCCTATATTCGCAGCTGCTATAGTAGGTGGAATTGGAAATCCATTTGGTGCATTTTTAGGAGGATATGTAATTGCTTTTTCTGAGATATTTTTAACCTATGCCTATAAAAAGTTTTTTATGTACATACTGCCTGAAAGCATGGAACCTGAGAGTTTACTACAGCTCTTATCAACAGATTATAAATTTGCAGTTTCATTTTCGATACTTGTAATAGTATTGCTTTATAGGCCATCAGGAATATTCAAAGGAAAAGTATTGTGAGAAAGAATTTAAATGTAATTGCAGCATACAGTATTATGATGGCCTTAATAATATTGGTTGGAATTTTTCAATCTTGGAATATCGCATTATCTATATTTAACCTCTGTTTAATCTCTGCTGTTATGACTATGGGTGCTAATATTCAATGGGGCTATGCAGGATTAATAAATTTTGGAATTATGGGATACACGGCTTTAGGAGGACTAGCTGCAGTTTTAATTTCAGTTGATCCAGTTCAAGAAGCATGGAGTGCTGGAGGGTTTGATATACTGATGTCTCTCTGGCTTATTATAGCAATGGTATTAATAATTAGATTTATTTTAAAAAGATTTAATAAATCCAAAATTAGAACATACAGTATTGCTGTAATAATTATCTCAGGAATTTTATTAATAAGATTTTCAGCAGAGCCAGGTATAGAAGCTATTGAAGCAGTTAATCCAGCCAAGACTGGTTTTTTAGGTGGTTTTGGATTACCAATTATTTTTTCATGGATTGTTGGAGCTTTTTTTGCAGGAGGTTTGGCGTTTATTGTTGGAAAAGTAGCCTTAGGCTTGAGAGCAGACTATTTAGCGATTGCTACTCTTTTGATATCAGAAATTGTCATAGCAATTATAAAACATGAGGACTGGTTAACTAGAGGTGTTAAAAATGTAATTGGACTTAAAAGGCCTGCTCCTTATGAAGTAGATCTTCAATCAACAGATTGGTTTATAAATTTGATTGAAAAATTTAATTCTGGAAAATTAGAATTAATTTCTAATTTATCTGATCGACAAGTTGAATTAAACCAACTTGTAATTGAAGGCTCATCTATCTTTGTAAAACTTTGTTATTCAGGATTATTTTTAACAGTAGTAATTATTTTATTAATCCTTACACAAAAGGCTCTTTACTCTCCATGGGGTAGAATGATGAGAGCTATCAGAGATAATGAGGAAGCAGCTAACGCTATGGGAAAAAATGTTGTTAAACAGCATTTATTAATTTTTATTTTAGGTTCAGCAATTGTCGGAATTGCAGGAGCAATGTTAGTCACACAAGATGGATTGTTTACCCCGGGAAGTTACAGACCTATGAGATATACTTTTTTGATATGGGTTATGGTTATTGTTGGGGGAAGTGGTAACAATTTTGGAGCTATATTGGGTGGTTTTGCAGTTTGGTTCTTATGGATAGAAGCTGCTCCAATTGCATTATTTTTAATAAACTTTTTTACTGCAGGAATGTCAGAAACTCATGCTCTTAAACTTCATTTAATAGAGAGTGTGCCATACTTTAGATTTTTAATGATGGGTTTAGGTTTGTTGCTGATAATGAGGTATCGACCTAAAGGTATACTTCCTGAAAAAATAGAAATAAAATAAGTCTATGAAATATATTATTACAGGTGCTGCTTTTGCTTGGGCTTTGTATATGGCGGATAAATATTTATTTTTTTAAAAAAAACCCCCGGTATTATAAAATGCCAGGGGTTTAATATTTGAAGATAATAAATTATCTTTGTTTTTTAGTTTTGAATTTTCCGCCTTTGATTTCTTGTTCTAAGAAAGAACCCTCAGCTTCACCAACTGTAGTAAAAGTTACTCCGGTTGCACCTTCGTAATTGATTTTTTTACCTTTAGCTAGTAAATCTAAACCTTTTTTTAACTCACCTGGATAAATTTTAGTACCGGGTGCATTAGCTACATCCATTACATTTTTTGCAATAGAACCTCTGTCAGCTGAATTTCCAGCTTGCATAGCTAAAACGATTAAAGCTGCTGCATCATATGACTCACCTGTATAAGGTCCAGAAGAGTCTATGCCACTTGCTTTTGCAACATCAGCAAAAACACCAGCACCTTTTCCAGTAGAACCAGGCATAGATCCAAAAGATTTACTTAAATCTTTTCCAAATGCATCAACCAAAGATTGACCGATCATACCATCAGATAAAATAAATTTATCAAATGCACCTGAGTCTAAAGAGGCTTGGATAATTCCTTTTCCACCTTGGTCAAGATACCCAATTACAGCTACAGCGTCTCCACCAGCTGAAGCAAGAGTTGCAACTTCTGATGAATAGTCAGCTTTACCATCTTCGTGAGCGGTTACTGTTGTTACTTTAATACCATGAGCTTTAACAGCTGCTTCGTATACGTCTGCTAAGCCTTTTCCATAGTCGTTATTAGTATAAGTAATAGCTACACTTTTAACTTTTCTGTCTTTTGTAATATCTGCAAGAATTTGACCACCTCTAGCGTCAGATGGAGCTGTGCGAAAGAAGTATCCATTATCATCTAAAGTAGTTAATCCTGGAGAAGTTGCTGAAGGTGAAATCATAACCACACCATTAGGTACAGCGACGTTTGATGCAATAGCACCTGTGACACCTGAACAATCAGCTCCCATAATAGCAGCTACACCTTGTGAAATAATTCCCTCAGCTGCTGCTGTTGCCGCTGCTGAGTCAACACAAGTTGAGTCAGCTCTTACTGGCTCAATTTTTTTTCCACCTAATAGCGAACCTGAGTCAGAAGCTTCTTTAAATGCAAGTTCAGCAGATGCTGCCATTGCCGGTGTAAGAGATTCAATTGGACCTGTGAACCCTAGAATTATCCCCATTTTGATAGAATGTCCGTCTGCTATTACACTTGATCCAAAACTTGAAACAAACATAAACACAGCAATAAATAGTTTTTTCATTATCTTCCTCTATATTGTTTTCAATTTATAAAACCCAATTTAATTATGAATACAAGTAATATTCAATCACAAATTTATCATCTTCTTACTGGAGTTTTTGTTGCTACATACTGATCTCTAATTTTTTCTCTTATATAAATATAAATACCTGCAGAAATTATAATTAAAACACCAAAAAAAGTTCTGTTGGATGGTATTTCATTGAATAAAAAATAACCTGGTATCATAGACATGATGATGAGCGAATATTCGAATAAAGATACCAATGAAGGAGATGCTACGATATATGCAGAAAATATACATAAAAAGGCAATAGATGCAGCAAATCCAAAAAATAGTAAGAATTTCCATGTATAATCAAAATTTGAAAACCATTCTCTAAAGATGAATTGTGTTGTTGCATCATAATTTTGATTATTTAATTGCCCGTTGCCAATAAACATGAAAATTATCACACAAAGAAGTATCGCTATTAAATAAAAGTAAAAAAGTTGAGTGTTAATATTATCCTTGTCAGATGTATATTTTGTTATTGTCATTGAAGCAGCATAACAAAATGCACAAAAGACCGGTAACAAGTTCTTATACTCAAAATTAGAAAATGTTGGATTAAGCACAATGTATACTCCTACAAATCCAACTATTATTGCCATCCATCTTCTAATTCCAATAAATTCTTTTAAAAAAAGTTTTGCAAAAATTGATACAAAAAAAGGTGATGAAAAGAAAAGTGCGTTAGCGGTTGCCAAAGGCATATATGTTAGCGAAATAAAAAATGCAGAAAAAGCTATAAAATGTAATAGAACACGAAGAACAGTTAAAAATGGATAATATGTTTTTAATGGTATTATTTGTTTTTTAAATTTGATGTAATAAAAAAGTAAAATTGCTGCAATTAAATACCTTGCAAAGAATATTTCATACAGTGCTGCTTTTTCAAATATAAATTTTATTAGAGCATCTTGCATCGCAAAAAAAGTCATTGCGATTATTACTAGAATAATACCTTTAGTATTATCAGTGGCCATCAAGCACCTATATCAAAACAATTTATTTATACCACTTAATTATTTTTTCAATCTCTCACTAAAATACAGATTGTTTGTAGAAAAACTTGACTTATTGTCTATAATAAACTTGTCCATTAAAGTTAACTTATCATTTTCAAATTCTGTGACTTTTCTTTTATCTAGATCGATATAAAGTGAAATCCATTCCATTGTTGCAGAGATCTGGTTTGTTTTTTTTTCAATCATTTCCATCTTCAAGTGAAGTCTTTTTTTATCATGATCAAAATAAGTTAGATTAACATTGACGTCATCTTTTTCCCTAACCTCTTTAAGATAAGCAGTATGTGTCTCTACAACCATTGTACTACGAGCTGAGTTTTTAGCAGCAGTTCCTCCCATTTTAAATTTTTCAAGAGCTACTTCCCAAGCCATATCAAACATAAGAACGGTGTAAGCCATATTTAAGTGATCATTATAATCAACCCATTCTTTTTTGACTTTGAAATTTTTAAGTAACAATTTATTTTCTGATTTAATATTAATAAAAAAAAATATTATTCATTTTTTAACAGAATTAATAATACTCCAATTATAATAATTGCTCCACCAATAAATAATTCTTGTGTAGGCTTTTCGCCTAACAAAAAAATAGCTGCTAATAATCCGGTTGGTGGTATACCCATTGTGACAATCGGGAGTACTTTGTAAAGAGGATTATTCTTTAAAACATAATAGAAACAACCATAAGTAATTGGTTGCATGATAAAACCTATATAAATTACAATGATCCAATGTTCAAATTTTGCATTAATAAAATAATTAATTGTATTTCCATCTATTAGTGCTGAAAAAAACATTAGAATTGGACCAGAAAATAACGCCAACCATGCGACTAAAGCCAAAGGATTAATTTCTTTACTTAAAGGTTTAACTAGTACTTGTCCAAGTGCCCAAGTAGCTGAACCTAGTATAGTAAGACTAATACCAATAATTTTACCATCTAAATTTGGAGATCCTGTTAGAATATAAACTCCTACAAAAGCAATACTGATCCCAATCAAGGCTCTTATAGTTGGCTTTTCTCTGAGCATAAAATATGCAAATATAACTCCAAATGGAACCTCCGTTTGAACAAGGAGAACAGCAGCAGAGGCATCAATTAAATTTAGACCAGAATAAGTAATACTATATTGCAAAGTATTAGCGATGAATGATGCTATAAATATTTTTTTTAAATAGCCTTTTGGTATTGGAAACCACCAAATTAAAATAGAAGCAGCAAACATAAATCTTAATCCCATGAGTAAAATTGGTGGAAAAGACTCAAATGCAGGTTTTGCAATCACAAAACCAAAACCTAAAAATATAGGAACTAAAGATGCAACAAAAGTATCTTTTATATTCATGTCGTTATTTTTAATATTAATGATTATTAAAGAACTTCTGATATATTCACCTTTTAAAATATGAATTCAACAAAAATAGATCCTAAATATATCAATAAATCAAATCCAAGAGTTGGGCTCATAGCACTTGCTAGTGACTTTATGATTGAAAAAGATTTTATAAATGTACTTAAGGATAGAGACATAGATTTGTTTGTAAATCGAATTGAAAGCTATAATCCTTTAACAAAAGAAAATTTAATTAAAATGTCAGAAAAAGTAACTGAGGTTACTAAAGACATTTTGCCAGATCAAGAGTTGGATTGTGTAGTATACGGCTGTACCTCTGGAACAATTGCTGCTGGCCATGCTTCGATCGAAAAAAAAGTGAGAGCAGCAAAACCCAAAGCATATGTTACCACACCAAGTACAGCTGCAATTAATGCACTAAAAAAAATGAGTATAAACAAAATCTGTTTATTTACACCTTATAGTAAAAAATTAAATGATGAGGTCCTAGAATATTTCAAAGATGAAGGTTTTCATATTACATCTAATGCATATTTTGATATAGAGTCTGATAATGATATTGGTAAGGTTGATCAAAGTTATTTATATGAAGTATTGTCTAACATTGATTTAAATAATGCAGATGCTTTGTTTGTTTCTTGCACCGCTCTACCTATATTACCTATAATAGATAAATTGGAAAAAAAATTAAGTACAATAGTTTTATCTAGTAATCAGGCATTGATTTGGGATACCCTTGTTAAAATAAAGAAAAATAATTCAGTAAAAGGATTTGGTAAATTATTTCAAATAAATTGATGCTTTTTACAAAAGAAGAATACAAACAAAGATTAAATAAAGTACAAAAAATGATGCATGAAAAGGGCATCGATCTTTTAATTTCTCATGATACCAATAATTTAAATTACTTAACAGGTTATGATGCCTGGTCATTTTATTATGCTCAGTGCGCTATTGTTCACATTAATGCAGAAGAGCCTCTGTGTTTTATAAGAGCCCAAGATGCTGGGGGTGCCTATTTAAAAACATACTTAAAAAAT
This sequence comes from uncultured Pelagibacteraceae bacterium, assembly GCA_902599995.1. Classification (GTDB taxonomy): domain Bacteria; phylum Pseudomonadota; class Alphaproteobacteria; order Pelagibacterales; family Pelagibacteraceae; genus Pelagibacter. The sequence continues at coordinate 7,627 of CACKHN010000002.1, read as the reverse complement.
GAAAATATATTAGTCTATGATGAGTCTTATATTCATACTTGGCCAAAACATCCTTATGATTATTTAGTAAATATAATTAAAGACAGAAAATGGGATAAATTATCAATTGGTTTAGAGATGGATGCACATTATTTCACAGCATTTTGTTATGAAAAAATTAAATCGGGATTACCTAATGCCAAAATAAAAGACAGTGATCGGCTAGTTAATTGGGTAAGATTAGTTAAGTCAGAAACTGAAATTACTTATATGAAAGCTGCAGCAAAAATTTCTGAAAAAGGAATGAGAACTGCTATGGAAGTTATTAACCCAGGTGTAAGGCAGTGTGATGCGGTCGGAGAAATTCAGAAATCCTTATTTTATGGTACTGAAGAATTTGGAGGAGAATATGCAAGTATTGCAACATTAGTTCCAACAGGAAAAGGAACTTCAGCATCTCATTTGACAGCCACACAAGAAAAATTTGTTAAAGGAGAGGCCACAATTATAGAATTATCAGGTACTTACAAAAGATATCATGCTCCAATGGCACGAACAGTGTTACTAGGAAGACCTGATCAATTAAAAATAGATACTATGAATAAAACAATTGAGGCTCTGAACTCTGGCATTAATGCGATCAAACCTGGCAACACTGCCAATGATGTTGCTCAAGCATTTTGGAAAATTTTAGATAAATATGGAATAGAAAAAAAATCTAGAACAGGATATTCGATTGGAATTGGTTACCCTCCAGATTGGGGTGAACATACTCTAAATATTTATAAAGGTGATATGACAATTTTAGAGCCCAATGTTTGTTTTCATATGATTGCAGTGATGCAGTTTGGAGATTGGGGAGTAGAAGCCTCTGAAGCAATTAGAGTTACAGAGAATGGATCAGAATTATTTTGTAATTTTCCAAAAGAGCTTCATATTAAGAGTTAATTAGCTATTGAATTATATTACCACAAATGTTTTATATTCACCTTTATGTCTAAAAATCCAGAATTTGTTAAATTTGATAAAGTTGACAAAAGTTATGATGGTAAAGTTTTAGTTGTTAAAGATCTCCAATTAGATATTGCTGAGGGCGAATTTATTACCATGCTTGGTCCATCTGGTTCTGGTAAAACAACTTGTCTAATGATGCTTGCTGGTTTTGAAACTCCTACAAATGGTGAAATTTTATTAGATGGAAATATAATTTCTAATATACCTCCCCACAAAAGAGGAATTGGAATGGTATTTCAAAATTATGCACTTTTTCCACACATGACAGTTTACGAAAATTTAGCTTTTCCATTGAGAGTAAGAAAAATTGAGAAAGATGAAATTGATAAAAAAGTTGATAAAGCTTTATCGATGGTTTCATTAAACGGGTTTGAAACAAGAATGCCAGGACAGCTTTCAGGAGGACAACAGCAAAGGGTAGCAGTAGCTAGAGCTTTAGTTTTTGATCCAGCAGTAGTTTTGATGGATGAACCTTTAGGCGCCTTGGATAAAAATTTAAGAGAGAGTATGCAATATGAAATTAAACATATTCATGAGAGCATAGGCGTAACTGTAGTTTATGTTACTCACGACCAAAGTGAAGCCTTAACAATGTCTAATAGAATTGCAGTGTTTAATGATGGAAAAGTTCAACAGTTATCAAGTCCTGCAGAACTTTACGAAAAGCCAGTAAATTCATTCGTTGCAGAATTTATAGGTGAAAATAATACATTTAATGGTGAAGTATCAGATATTTCAGGTGATGAATGTAAAGTAAAATTGCCAAATGCTGAAATATTATCTAATGCTATTTCTGTAAAATCTAAAGGAGAGAAAACAACCGTATCTCTAAGGCCAGAGAGAGCTTTAATTGAACCAACTGAAAAAATGGATAATTTGTTTAGCGGTAAGATAGAAGAGGTAATTTACCATGGAGATCATACAAGGGTAAGAGTTAATTTATTAGGTAACCCAGAATTTATTTTAAAAGTACCAAACTCTACATCTAATTTAGAGCTTAAGGTTAGCCAAGAAATTAAAATTGGTTGGAATAGTTATGACGCAAGAGCTTTAGACCCAAAATAAACAATCAATTTATCAAAGTATAAGTAACATTAGGAACATTATAAGCTGTTGACTCTTAATAACCATTTTGGTGTAATTTACTTATATAAATTAATTTATATTAAACGTTTAAACGGAGGAATAATGAGAAAATTAAGTAAATTATTACTTGCTCTTTCTTTTGTTGTATCTGTAACTTCTTCAGCCTTTGCTGTTACTGTAGCATCTTGGGGTGGAGCTTATACAGACTCTCAAAAACAAGGGTATGGTGATCCAACAGCAGCAGCTCTAGGTATAGATATCAACTGGGTTGACTATTCTGGAGGATTATCAGAGATCAAAGCACAAAAAGAAGCGGGTGCTATAACTTGGGATATTATCGATGTATTTGCATTTGATACTATTAATGGTTGTGATGAAGGTATATTTGTTAAATTTGATTTTGACAAAGACTTTCCGGCAGCTCCAGATGGAACACCTGCAAGTGAAGACTTCTTCGCTCCAATGCCAAGTGAGTGTGCAGTAGGAAACATTCTGTACTCATGGAACTATGCTTTTGATACAAGAGCTTTTGATGGTAAAGAACCAAAAACTATCAAAGACTTTTTTAACACTAAAAAATTTCCAGGTAAAAGAGCAATCTATAAAAGTGCTCTTACAAATCTAGAAATTGCTTTAGCTGCTGATGGCGTAAATATGGGTAAAGGTGGAGAATTACTTTACAGAAAGCTTGAAGAGGAAGGCGGTGTTGAAAGAGCAATGAATAAAATTAAAGAACTTTGTACAGATCCAAATGGTGGATGTGTATTCTGGTCTGCAGGTGCTCAACCACCAGAACTATTAGTTGCTGGTGAGGTTGTTATGGCAACTGGTTGGAACGGAAGATTCTTTAACGCTGAAGTAGGTGAAGGCGCTCCAATTAAGCAAGTATGGCATGGTCAAGGTCTTGACTATGAGTATTTTGCATTAGTTAAGGGTGGACCAGATGAAGCAAATGCTAAAAAAGCTTTAGCTATGATGACTAACACTGAAATGTTAGCTGGTAGTGCGAAATACATTGCATATGCTCCATACAGATTATCATCTTTAGAAATTATCAAAGCAAATGAGCCTTGGTACAAAGATGGTAAAACTGAAATGATGCCACAAATGCCAACAGCTCCTGCAAATACTAAGAAATATTTCTTAGTTGATCCTTTCTATTGGGCAGACAATGGAACAGAGATTGGTGAAAAATGGGAAGCAATGAAAGCAGGCCTATAATTTCAGTTTTAAACACTGAATTAATATAATATATTTAGGGCGGTTATTAACTAACCGCCCTTTTTTTTTATGAGCTCAGAAACAAAACAAATTTTAACTACTGACGGAATTCCTCTTGAGGTCAGTCTAAAAAAGGCAGAAAAGAAGAATAAAATTAAAGCCTTTCTTCTTGTTGCTCCATTACTGTTATTCTTATTCATTACATATGTTTTTCCAATTGGTGAGATGTTTACAAGAAGTGTAGACGATAAAATGATTACCAATATGCTTCCTAAAACCTTTAAAGCAATGGAAAAATGGGATGGAAAAGAATTACCTCCAGAAGAAGTTTTTGCTGGTTTCTACTCAGACTATAAGGTTTTAATTGAAAACCAAACACAAGGAAAACTTGGTCAAAGATTAAATAAAGAAAAAAATGGTTTTAACTCCATCACAAAAAAATTAATGAGGCAAATTAAAAGAAATAAAATTGATGAAACTCAAAGTATCAAAAAACAAATAATGAAGGTTCATAAAAGATGGAGAGATGTAGAATATTGGCAAGCGATAAAACGAACAGCTCCTCCATATACTATGGCAAAATATTTAAAAGGTATGGATATGTATTTTGCGGCTGACGGAAGTATTGCACAAGTAGATGAAGATAGACGAATACATAGAATACTTTGGTTAAGAACCTTAGAAATAGCATTGTTTGTAACAATTTTCTGTTTTTTAATGGGTTATCCAATAGCTCACTTACTTGCAACATTACCCATGAAGTACAGTAATCTATTAATGATATGTGTACTATTACCCTTTTGGACTTCGCTACTCGTAAGAACTGCTAGTTGGATGATTTTGTTGCAACAACAGGGAGTAGTAAATGATTTCTTTGTAATGATTGGTCTTGTTGGAGACGATAACAGACCAGAGATGATGTACAATAAAGTTGGAACCTATGTTGCAATGACACAAATATTATTGCCATTCATGGTTCTTCCACTTTACAGTGTAATGAAAACAATTTCTCCAAGCTTAATGAGAGCAGGAAAATCTTTAGGCGGAACCCCTTTCGTTGCTTTTTGGAAAGTTTATTTTCCATTAACCATTCCAGGTATTGGTGCGGGATGCTTATTAGTATTTATTTTAGCAATTGGATATTATATTACCCCAGCTTTAGTGGGAGGAGCATCAGGTACCTTGATAAGTAATCAAATTGCCTATCATATGAAAACTACACTTGATTGGAGTTTTGCATCAGCAATGGGCTTAATGTTGTTATCGGGAGTTTTAGTAATTTATTGGATTTATAACAAATTAGTAGGAGTTGATAATATTAAATTAGGTTAATTATGGCATTACCAAATTACACGGAAACACGATATAGAATTTGGCATTATTTTTATATTGCTATTTGTACATTTGTATTTTTCTTTTTAATTGCACCTTTATTTGTAATTTTTCCCTTATCATTCAATGCGGAGGAGTTTTTGGTTTTTTCTGAAGGAATGAAAAGACTTGATCCTGACGCTTTCTCTTTTAGATGGTATCATGAAATGGTTTATGGAACAAAAAATCCATGGGGACTAGCTGCGAAAAATAGTTTTATAATTGCAATATTTGCAACAATTGGATCAATTATTTTAGGAACACTTGCTGCTTTAGGACTTAGTAGTAGACACATGCCATATAAAGGTTTGATTATGGCAGTTTTAATATCACCAATGATTGTTCCATTGATTATATCTGGAGTAGCTATTTTTTTTTTCATGGCAAAAGTTGGTTTAGCTGCAACACATACAGGAATAGTTATGGCACATATCATATTAGGTACTCCATTTGTGGTAATAACTGTAACTGCGACTTTATCAGGTTTTGACCATAGTGTTACGCGAGCAGCATCAAGTTTGGGTAGCAATCCATTTAATACGTTTATGAAAATTACATTACCCTTGATACTTCCAGGTGTAATTTCAGGAGGATTGTTTGCATTTGTTACATCATTTGATGAAGTGGTTGTTGTTTTATTCTTGGCTGGTCTTGAAAATACAACTATACCAGTTCAGATGTGGACAGGTTTAAGAGAGCAGCTAAGCCCAACAATTCTTGCAGTTGCAACATGCTTAATTATTTTATCTACTTTAATTTTAGTTACTGCAGAATTACTTAGAAGAAGATCTGAGAGATTAAGAGGTATTAATAGATAAATCTTATAAAGCCTCTATTATAGTAGCGATTCCCATCCCTAAACCAATGCATTGAGTGGAAAGTGCAAACCTTTTGTTTTCTCTTTTTAATAACTCAGCAGCTTTTCCGGTAATTCTTGCACCAGTAGCTCCCAATGGATGCCCTAGAGCTATAGCACCCCCATCTAAATTGACTTTCTTTTGATCAATATTTAGATCTTTAATGCATGCTAGTGATTGAGATGCAAAAGCCTCATTTAATTCGACAATATCAATATCATTAATTGAAAGATTAGCTCTTTTAAGGGCTTTCTTTGTTGCAGATATAGGTCCTAGCCCCATAAAATTTGGGTCACAACCCTCTATGGCAGTAGATTTTATTCTTCCATAAATTTCTAATTTATTTTGTTTAGCAAAATTTTCTTCACAAATTAATGTAACCGCTGCACCATCTGTTAAGGCTGAAGCGGTAGCTGCAGTAACTGTTCCATTTGAGTCAAAAGCAGGTTTTAATTTATTTAATTTATCCATAGTACTTTTTGGCCTAATATTTCCATCGACTTCTATATTATTAATACTAACAATTTCGCTTTTAAATTTACCTTGGTTCTGTGCATAATATGCTTTGTCATGACTCTGTAAGGCAAATTCTTGTTGTTCTATTCTTGAAATTTTATATTTTTTTGCAACATTTTCTGCAGTAGTGCCCATTGCGAGATATAAGTGTGGGTTTTGTTCAGCATTTTCCCTAATTGGGTAAGGCACAGGATCAAATCCAGTCCTAACTCTTGTCATACTTTCAACTCCACCACACAAAAACATTTTTCCTGAACCCATTGCAATTTTACCTGCAGCAATATGAATTGCTTCCATAGATGAGCCACACCATCTATCAACAGTCATACCTGGTATTTTAATGTCTAAACTAGATAAAAAGGTAACCAATCTACCAATATTAAAACACTGCTCACCAACTTGAAAGGCACAACCTATAATAACATCTTCAATTTGGTCTGGATTAATTTTTGTTTTAAATATTAAATTTTTAATTACTTCAGCTAGTAGATTAACTGGCTTTATATCAACTAAACCTCCTTTATCTGCCATAGTAAAAGGCGATCTTGAGTATCCAGCAATAACTGTGTTGTACATTTTTATCTTTAAATTTTATATTAAATATATACTTTGATTAAATCAATTAAGCAGGAATTTTGTCCTATTTCAAGTTTTTGATTAATTTTATAAATTTTTAAAAATTTAATGGATATTAAAAAAGTTGTAATTATTGGATCAGGTACAATGGGAAGTGGAATAGCCGCGCACCTATGTAACGCTAATGTTCCTGTAACATTATTGGATTTAACAACTGATATAAGTATAAATGCACGAGAAAGAATTTTTAAATCAAGACCACCATTATTAATTGATAAATCAAAAATTAATAATATCAAAGTAGGCAATATTTCTGATAATTTTGACATAGTTAAAAAAGCTGATTGGGTGGTTGAAGCAGTTGTTGAAAGAATAGATATTAAGCATCAAATATATGATAAAATATTTAAATTCAGAAAAGACGGAGCTATAGTCTCCTCAAATACATCTTCAATACCAATTAAGGTGTTGTCAGAAAATTTAACTGATGAACAAAAAAAAGACTTTTGTATTACACACTTCTTTAATCCTGTTCGATATATGGGCTTGTTAGAAATTGTTAAAAATGAAAATAATGATTTAAAAAAAATAAATGCACTTCAAAAATTTTGTGAGATTGAGCTTGGTAAGGGGGCTATAGTCTGTAACGATACACCAGGTTTCTTAGGAAACAGAGTGGGTGTATATGCTATGCAAATAGCTATGACTGAGGCTTTCAAAATGAAATTAGCCGTGGAAGAAGCTGACGCTATTTTTGGACGACCAATGGGAATTCCTAAAACAGGAGTATTCGGTTTATATGATTTAATCGGTATTGATTTAATGGCCGATGTACTGAAAAGTTTTATAAAAGAATTGCCTAAAACTGATAAATTTCATGAGGTCGCACAAGAAATTCCTCTAATTAAAAAATTAATTGAAACTGGTTATACTGGCCGAAAAGGGAAAGGTGGCTTTTACAGAATAAATAAAGAGGGAGGTGCAAAAATTTTACAGGCTTTAAATCT
>CACKHN010000001.1 GCA_902599995.1 uncultured Pelagibacteraceae bacterium | reverse complement strand
GTATTTTCAATACCCTGTTTAATCCCTTGAAAGCTTATAATTTTTTCAATATTAAAGGTATTATTTATGTGCTGGATATCTTTTTTATCTATTTTTGTGTAAACAGCCATTTAATTTAATTTCTTAGGAACTTTGAAAATTACATTTTCTTTTATTATTTCAACTTCGTCTATCTTTAAAGAGAATTTATTTTTTAATGCATTGATAAATTTATCCACTAAAATTTCTGGAGCAGATGCGCCAGAGGAAATACCTATGGTATTAAATTTTTCAATCTCATCAAATGGAATTTCGCTCTCTGAATGTATCAATTGTGCATTTTCACAACCAGATTTTTTTGCAACCTCAACTAGCCTTACAGAATTTGAGGAATTTCTACTTCCAATTATAAAAAACATATCACATTGTTTTGCAATATTTTTAACTGCGCTCTGCCTATTTGTTGTGGCATAACAAATATCTTCCTTCATTGGTTCTTTTATTAATGGATGTTTGCTTTTTAAAATTTTAATTATTTCTTTGGTATCATCTACTGATAGCGTCGTCTGCGTTATATAAGCAATTTTATCAAATTTTTCAGTAGGGTAGTTTTTAGCCTCGTCCTCATTCTGTATTAGTTTAACTGCACCTTCTGGTAGCTGCCCCATGGTTCCAATTACTTCTGGATGGTTTTTGTGTCCAATTAAAATAATATGATATCCAGCTTTGTTAAGATTTTCTGCTTCTCTGTGTACTTTCGAAACTAAAGGGCATGTTGCATCAACGTATGTCATTTTATAGTTTTTAGCATCTTCTGGTATTTTCTTCGGAACACCGTGAGCAGAAAAAATAACAGGCCTGGTTTTATCTTTTATTTCCTCTAGCTCTTCAACAAATATGGCTCCTTTATTTTTTAAATTATCAACAACATGTTTGTTATGAACAATTTCATGACGGACGTAAACTGGAGCACCAAATTTTTTGATTGATTTTTCAACAATTTCAATTGCTCTTTCAACGCCTGCACAAAATCCACGTGGTGCAGATAATAAAATTTTTAATTCTTTATTTTTCATTTTTTTCTAAAAGATATTCCAGCAATATATGTGGAAAGGTTAAAGACGCCAAACCTATAAAAATTATTTTTAATATTGCACTATTTAATTCATATAAATTATTAAGGAAATAAAGACCCAGCACAGAGAAAATTGCAGTCAAAATTGTTAATGGAAAAGCTTTTTGAGCAAATAATTTCAAACCATTTTTTAGATTGGAATTATCCATTTCTATAGCAAGTGAAATAGTATGCCTAATAGAATGTAAAAAACAAAAGTAAATAGTAAATGCAACTAGAGGGGACAAGTAATAATTCAAAATTATAATTGAGAAAAAATCTAAAAAAATTGCAAATTTTTTAATGTTAAATTCGCTTAAAAATAAAACGATACTTGATAGCACACTTAAACCAATAGCTATTTCAATTATTTTATACTTTTCAATAAAACCTAAACTTGAGTAAAATTGCTCACTATCGATTAGTAACATTTTAAATATTATCACTGTCTCATCAAAATTGAAGTACAAAGGCGTAATAATAATCAATAAGCCTCTAAAAAAATAAAGTATTGAAATTAAGGTTGAGTTTTTGTTGATTAAAAATTGCGTATCTTCTTTACCAAAATGAAACGAGGAAACAGCCAAAAAAACTATTAAAGTAGTAGCTGGTACAATTGCCCACATTAATATCACTGAGAGAGCCATTAATATATAAATTAAATAAAAAATATAAAATTTTTTAATATTTAAAATTGCAAGAAGTTTTTTACCTTTTAAATGATCTAAGGCACCGTGAGAAACACCAATGGTTAATATAAGTAGCAAACAAAATAAGGTTGAGACATCTAAATTAGTAAATTTAAAGGCTATTACTGAATATAAATTGCAAAATAAAAAAAATATAAAAGAGTGATTTAGATTTATTTTTTTTATGTGAGAGTTCATTTCAGAACAATTCTTTCAAAAAAACCAGTTTTGGCATTTTTAAAATAATAGAGAGGTCCTCATAGATATTACTTTTATTTGATAAAAAATTGATAACTGTGCTTGGAGAACAATTAAACATTTTAAAAAATATCTCTGGCATTTGACCTGAATTTTTTTTTAATACTTTTAAAAATATATTATCTAAGATCTTATATTTTGAATTTATAGTAAAATTATCTACTTTTTCGATACTTTCAAAATTTTCTCTAATATATTTGCTTTGGTCTTGAATATTCATAAAGGTATATCCAGTACTTAATCTAGTCATACCTCCCGCAGTGCCAATTTCCATTTGATTTATTTTCCTTATATTTTTGGGATGGAATAGTGGGATTGCACCAGTTTCTTTAAATTTAATCTCATAATTTTTTATTTTTAATTTATTTTTAATATAATCTTCCAGCTGGGTTGAATAATCTTGATTTGATGGATGATTTAGATATGAGACCCAAGTTGTCTCTACAAGTGCCTTTTTTTTTGAAAAGGGTAAGGTATAAAAAAAGTGCACACTATCTCTTTGATCACAATCAAAATCCATTAAGTTAAATATTTGATCATCAAAAACATCTTTATTTGTTTCAATCTCAATACCTGAAAAATGTTGCCATAAGTCATTTTTACTATCAGAAACGTCACTTACACTGTTGAACACAAATGAATTTTCTGTACTGATTTCATTTATATTCTTAAAAAAATGAATATTAGTATTTTTTTTTAAGGTGTTGATTATCTTTTGGTAAAATAGGCCACTATCAATAGATTGATAAGGAAAGTTATCACATTCTATGTATTTAGTTTGATTAGGTATATTAATAGAAAAATTACTCCAGCTATGCTTTACACAATCTTCAAAATTATGAGCTGCAACTTTCCAAAAAGACCAGGTTTTATCTCTGATATAATCATTTCTAGGTTCAATAATTGCTAATGTTTTATTTTTAAATTTTTCATGAATTTCTAATTCATATGCCAAAGATAACCCAGCGCAACCACCGCCAATAATTACATAGTCAAATTCTCTCATCTAATTTAATTTCTTCATTAATCAAATAATGATCATGGTTAATATTATCATCATTATTATTGGTTAATACAAGTTTAAGTAAATCAATTATTGCGAGTAATGTCTCAACTATTTTTTCTACATTATTGACATAAATTTTTCCTGATTTTTTATAATTTTCGAAGTTTTTTTTATTTAAAATTTTATAACCAATTTTTCTATAAACTCTTCTTGCAACTAAAATAGAAAATCTAAAACTTAAGGGTATTTCTTTAATTGAGTAAAAAGAATTTTCATAAAATTTTTCTGATAATTCAATTGTAGATTTTATATTTTCAAAATTCTGATTAATGTAGGCCCTGTTATTATTAAAATCTTCAATTACATCTCTTGAAATATTTGTTAATTGCATAGCGATACCAAGATCAATTGCAGATTTTAAAGAATTTTTTTTATTTACCTTTAGTATTTTGGCCATCATTAGTCCTACGGTACCTGCTACTCGATAAGAATAAATTAATAATTCTTTCTCTGTAGTTAACTTTACTTGTTCTTTGATATCTGAATTGATACCGTCAAATAAATCATGAATAATTCTAATTGAAATATTATATTCAGAAATTAAATCCCAAATATTTTTAATTATTGGATCGTTGAAATTTTTATTTTCAAAATTATCTTTAAATTTTTCAAATTTCTCTTTTTTAACTGTAATAGTATTTTCATCATCTGCAATATTATCAGCTACTCTACAAAAATCGTAAAGAGCTGAACATTTTTTGTAAGTATTTTTTGGTAAAAAATAACCAGCCCAGTTAAAAGATTTTGCATATTTTGTTAGGTAATTTTTAGCAGACATTAAAGCAGTTTATCCAAGACTTTTGCTGAGGATAACACCCCGGGTACCCCAGCTCCTGGGTGTGTTCCAGCTCCAACAAAATAAAGTCCATCATAAATTTCAGATTTATTGTGAAATCTAAAATATGCAGATTGAGTGAATTTAGGCTGAATTGAAAATCCAGATCCAAATTTTGTGTTTAACTCTTTTTCAAAATAATCTGGCGTTAAATAAAAGTCAGCCACAATATTTTCTCTAAGATTTGGCATTAAATCTTTTTCCATTTTATCAATTACTAAATTTTTCATGTTTTCACCTTCAGTTTGCCAATTGATTCTAGATTGATTATTTGGAACAGGAACCAGAACATAAAAACAGTCATTTCCCTCCGGTGCCATTGATTTGTCAGTTGCAGAAGGTCTGTGGAGGTAATAGCTAATATCGTTATTTAATTTCTTATTATTAAAAATATCTTCTAAATGTTCTTTGTATTTATTTCCAAACTTAATTGTATGATGCTCAACATCTTCATAAACCTTTTTTGTTCCAAAATAGTAAACGAAAAGACCCATTGAATATTCCATTCTTTTCTTTTTCCAATTAAAAATAATAGAACTTTTGCCATTTTTTTTTTGCATTTTTTCATAAAAAGCAGGTGGATCTGCGTTACAAATAACGTTTTCAGCCTCAATTATATCTTTGTCATTTAATTTTACCCCACTAATTTTATTACTCTTTGAAACAATCTCTGTTACTTCACTATTTTTGATTATATCTATTCCTTCCTCATGCATGAGTTTCTCGAGTCCTTTAATAATATTTCCTGTACCCCCCATAGAATAATGTATTCCCCATTTTTTCTCTAAGTAAAGTATTAACCCATAAATTGAAGTTGTAGTAAATGGATTACCTCCAACCAAGAGTGGATGCATACTTAACACTCTCCTCAATTTCTCATTTTTTATGAATGAGGATACTAATGAGTAAACTGATTTATAACTTTTAAGTTTCAACAGTGCTGGAAGTTGCTGCATCATTACAAAAGGTTTGTCGAAAGGGACATCTGCCAACTCTGTAAAACCTTTATCAAATATCTTTTTGGTAAAGGCTACTAGTTTTTGATATCCTCTAACATCATCTTTGTTTATATTCTCTATTTGTTTAATCATACTGGCTTCATCACCAGAATAATTAAATTTAGTTTTATCTTCAAAAATAAATTGATACCAAATTTTAAGTGGAAATAGTTCAATGTAATGTTTAGGATCTTTTTTAAACAATTCAAATAACTCATTAATTAAGTATGGCGCTGTAATAACTGTTGGCCCACCATCAAATGTAAAACCTTTTTTTTTAAATACCCTGGCTCTCCCCCCTAAGTCAGGATGTTTTTCAATTAATTTAACCCCATGTCCTTTTGCCTTCAGGCGCAAGGCTGCAGCAATTCCTCCAAATCCAGATCCAATCACTATAGAATTCATATCAATAATTTATAGTTTTTTTGGGAAATTGTAAGTTTATTATGAGCTAATTTTTTTTAGCTGCTCTTTAGTCTCATCTAAATTTTTTTGAAATACGGCATCGAGTTTTGATTTATCTACTGATGTTGATATAATTTTTTTAACAGAGTCGACTGCTATTTTAATTGAAGCATCTTTAATCTCTTTAATAGCTGCCTCTTTCATTTGACTTATTTTATTTTTAGCAAGGTTTTTTTTGATCTCAGAAGATTTGTGGAATTTATCGTTCAATTCTATCACCAACTTATCCGAGTCTTTTTTTGCTTCATCTAAAATTTCATTACTAACATTTTGAGCTGTATCCAACTTTTTTTGAGCATTATCTAACAAATTTTTTGCTTCAGTTCTTAATTTTTCACTTTCATCGATTTCATTTTTAATATCAGAAATCATTTTATCTAATATTTGAGAAACTTTTTGAGGAATTTTTAAATAAATTAAAGCACCAAAAAATATTACGAATGATATTGCTACCCAAAATGTTGCATCAATTACCATAGTATTTATCCCCATTTCTTCTTGATAGATCATCAACAATTGCAGATATACTGCTACTGTTTACTTCTGAACCAATAAGTTTTTCTAAAAGTTCTGATGAGGTCTCAATTGCTATTTTGTTTATTTTATCAGGGGCGCCAACTCTTAGAACTTCTATTTCTTTTTCAGCTTTATTGATCTCATCATCAATTTGCTGATCTAAAACTTCTTTTTTTGCCCCTATATCTTTCAAGGTCTTTTCTCTTGTTTGATTGAATATAGTTTTAGCTTCCATTTTGCTTTTTAATATAATTTCATCATATTCTTTAAGTTTGGCCTCGCTATCTTCTCTTTGCTTTTCTGCGGCCTCAATGTTTTCTAAAATTTGAGATTTCCTAGACTCTAAATTATTACTAATTTTTGGTAGTATGAATTTTGATAAAACAACATACATAATTCCAAAAGTGAGTACTAACCAAAAAATTTGAGAAATCCAAAACTCAGGGTTTAATTGAGGCATACCTCCGCTTTCAGCTGCAAAAGCTTCTTTCAAAAATAAGAAGCTAAAAAATATCGACTGAAAAAATATTTTTTTAATCATTAATTTAAAACGCAAATAAAATGATCAATGCAACTACTAATCCAAATAATCCTGTAGCTTCCGCCAGTGCGAAACCTAAAAGTAAATTAGGAAACTGTTTTTGTGCTGCAGATGGATTTCTCATCGCTCCAGACAAATAATTTCCAAAAATTATTCCGATACCTACACCGGCACCTGCCAAAGCAATTGCTGCTAAGCCAGCTCCGATCATTTTTGCTGCTTCTAATTCCATTATTTCCTCCTTGGTTAATTAATGGTGTAAATTTAATGCATCATTTAAATAGATGCAGGTTAAGATTGCAAAAACATAAGCTTGAAGAAAAGCAACTAAGATTTCCAAACCTGTTAGTGCAACCGAAAAACTCAGTGGAAGCCATCCACCAACTAATCCGAGACTTATTACAAAGCCACCGAAAACTTTCATCATTGTGTGACCAGCCATCATGTTCGCAAACAATCGGACTGACAAACTAATTGGTCTACTTAAATATGATATGATTTCTATTACTACTATTAAAGGAAGTAGAACTGCAGGTACTCCGCTAGGTACAAATAATTTTAGGTAACCAAATCCATGTTTAATAAACCCAATAACAGTCACACCAATAAAAATAAATGCCGCTAAAATAAACGTGACGATGATATGACTGGTTACTGTAAATGTATAAGGGATCATGCCAAACATGTTACAAAAAAGAACGAACATGAATAAAGAAAATATGAAGGCAAAGTACGGTTTAGCTTTCGATCCAGCTGTATCGCTTATCATTTTTGCAACAAATGTATAACTAAGCTCTGCAAGTAATTGCATTTTATTTGGCAATACTGAATTTCTTTTTGAACCTAAATTAAATATTAATAAAATAGAAACTGTACTAATAATCATGAACAAGCTGGCGTTTGTAAACGATATATCAAAAGCTCCAATTTTAATTTCAGGTCCAATTCGATACACATCGAATTGAGACATTGGATTTGCTGCCATAGTATTTATTTTTGCATATTTTTTGCAGATCTAATCACGTTGGTTATTCCAGCAACTACTCCCACAAAAAAAAATATTAATATAAACCAGGGTTTAGTACCAAAGGTCTTATCAAAAATAAACCCAATAATTGTCCCTACAGCAACTGCTGCGACTAGTTCCGTGCTCAATTTAAAGGCTGTTCCGATAGGTGACGGGTTATTTTTTTTATTAAAAAGATTTTTCTTAGAAACCCTGTTTTTTGCAATCTCTAGGCGAGTTTTAAACGGATCTTTTGGCATTTGAAAAGCTTAGGCGACCATACTCTCTGCTTTTTGTAAATCAACAGCAACAAGTTGACTAATACCTTTTTGGGGCATAGTTACCCCATATAATCTGTTCATTTTAGACATCGTCAAAGCGTGATGTGTGACAATGATAAATTTAGTATTCGTTATTTTAGTTAATTCTTCTAGGAGGCTACAAAATCTTGTTACATTAGCGTCATCCAATGGAGCATCAACTTCATCTAAAACACAAATAGGTGAAGGGTTAGTTAAAAATACTGCAAAGATCAATGATAGTGCCGTAAGAGCTTGTTCTCCTCCAGATAATAAAGTTATAGACTGTAAACGCTTTCCTGGAGGACTAACTAACATTTCTAATCCAGCCTCTAATGGATCATCAGAATCGACTAACTCTAATTTTGCATTTCCTCCATTAAACAATTTGGTGTAGACCTCGTTAAACTTTCTGTTAACTTTCTCAAAAGCCTCTATCAATCTTTCACGTCCTTTTTGATTTAGTTCGTTGATACTATCTTTCAATTTCACAATAGCGGTTACTAGATCGGCACGGTCTTTTTCCATCTTTTTTATTTCTTCCTCATACTTAGTAGTTTCCTCATCTGCTTTTAAATTAACTGAGCCAAATCTTTCTCTTTCTTGCTTTTTTTTATCTAATACGTCTTCTTGATCAACAGCATTTGGTAGTTCATAAACACCATTTAAATTTGAATTCTCTAAAATATTATCCTCATCAAGATTAAGTTCAGAACTAATACGGTCTAACAAATCACTTTTTCTCTTTTGAAGTCCCTCAATAGTTGCTCCAGAACTAGCTTTTCTTTCTCTGATTTTTGTCGACTGTTCTTGAATTTCATTTAACTCATTTCTAAGACTTTCAATTTTTTTATCAGTTTCATCAATAATTAGTTCGTTGTCAATTTTTTCTTTGTCCGAAATTCTTAAATTCTCTGAAATTTGACCTTTTCTTTCTGCTTGAACTTTTGGTTGATTTTCTAAATCATTAAGTTGAAGTGTAAATTTATTTTTTCTTTCAGTAAGTTCTGAAACCATTTTTTCTGAATTTGATAATAAGTTTTTCCAACTTTCAATCTCAGTCTTAATAGTTTTAATTCTTTGATTTCTTTTAATAGACTCATTTTTAATTGATTGATTTTTACTGTAAGCATCAGCATATTTCTCTTGAAGTAATTTAATATTTTGTGATTTTTCATTAACACTTAATAGTTCACCTCTAGATTTTTCATCCTTTAGGTCTCGTAAATAATTATCAAGTTCAATGTTACATCTATCCAACAAAGTAACAGCTTGATTTATTTCATTATTATCAATCAATTCTTTAACCCTAGATATTGTATTTTTGACATTTTTTATTGGCCCAGTACTAATATTTACTGTTCCTTCAGCTATCTTGTTAACAACATCATCAACTGTTTTTTGCTCCTCCTTTAATCTATTTTTTGCTGTCTCTAACTCTTCATTAGATAGTTTTTCTGTTTCAAAATATTTAGAGTCTGTCTCTAATAAATCTGTTTTTTCCTCTTTAAGTCGTTTTTCATTTGAATTAGCGTCAATAACTATTCCTTTTTCTCTAGTGATATCGTCATCAAGAGTTTGTATTGATCTTTTTATAGTCTCGATTTCATCTTGAGTTCTTGTATTTTCTTCATCTAAGCTTTGAAGTTCAAGATTAAGTCTTTGTATTCTTGATAAATTTTCAATATTTTTTTCTCTTAATGGCGAAACTTTATCTGTTGAAAGTTTTATTAAACTCTCTATCTCTGATATTTTTTTATTAAACTCTTCTACCTCACCCTCAGCTTCGTTATTTATTTCATTTTCTATCCTGATTTCTTTGTCTATCTCAATTAACTTTAAGTAGTATAAACCTGCTTCTATTTTTTTTATTTCGTCAGAAATAAGTTTATATCTTGTAGCTTCCTCGGCCTGTTTTTGAAGATTTGCTAGTTGCTTTTCTTGTTGTCTTCTAAGCTCATCAGCTCTTTTAAGGTTATTTTCTGCAGCACCTAATCTTAATTCAGCTTCATGCCTTCTTACATGAAGTCCAGAAATACCTGCTGCCTCCTCCAAAATTGCTCTTCGATCTGTAGGTTTAGCAGTTACCAAAGCTCCAATTCTTCCTTGACTTATTATTGATGGAGAATGCGCACCAGTGGATAGATCTGCAAAAAACATTTGAGCATCTCTAGCTCTTACTTCTTTACCATTGATATAAAATTTTGAACCTTTATCTTTTTCTATTTTTCTTTTAATTTGAATTTGATCGTTATCTCGATATTGAACTGGACCTTTTCCATCTTTATTTTCAACTTCTATCGTAACTTCAGCAATATTCTTTGATGATTTATTTGAGGTACCAGAAAATATTACATCTTCCATTCCTGAACCACGCATACTTTTAGCAGATGTCTCACCCATAGCCCATCTTAAAGATTCAACAATATTAGATTTTCCACATCCATTAGGTCCAACAATACCCGTTAGGCCGTCCTCGATTAAAAAGTCAGCTTTTTCAGCAAAAGATTTAAATCCATTTAACTGGATTTTTTTAAACTCCATGCATCACTTATATCAGTTTTTCAAGAGCTTTTTTTAAATTTTTATAATTAAGGGTTTTTTCAAACTTTTTGTTATTAATTATTATCGTAGGAGTAGCATTAACTTTGAAGTTTTTAGCTCCATCGATTCGATCATTTAACACAAAATCTTCAATTTGTTTGTTGTTAATACAACTTTCAAAATCAACATTGAAACCTTCTTTAGACAAAAATTTTTGAAGATTTAAATTTGCCTCCTCAATTGAGCTTCCCTTAACCCACCTTTGTTGGTTTGCATATAAACTTTCTAAGATCTCTGATTTTCCATCATTTTTACATTGAGCAACTTTTGAGGCATTAAAAGCAGCGATATCTAGAGGGAAATGTCTAAATTCAATTTTTGCCAAACCTGTGTCTAGATATTCTTTTTTTAATAAAGGATAGACATCTTTATGAAAGTTGGCACAGTGACTGCAGGTTAGAGATTCAAAAGCGATGATAGATATTTTTGCACTCTCGTTTCCTACAAGAATTCTTTTTATTTCATTAGCTTGAGTGCTTAAAGCACTGAACAAAAAAAATATTGAAAATATTATGATTTTTTTCATTTTTCTCTAAACACTTTACTTAATTCTAATAACGACTTTTTAATTTTTTTGTTTTTAACTGTACTGATTTTATCTTTATATCTATTTATTGTCACATTTTTTTCATTGACTTTTGTGTCAGGATAAACTTTTTGTTCATCATCGAAACTAATAAATTTAAGTTTTTGTACGACTAAATTACCAAAATATGCATTAATTTTATTTAAAATATCTTTTTTAGAGTACTCCATATCAATTTCGTGTCCTCTTTTGATCATTATCACTAATGTACTAACGCCAAAATTATTTGAACTCTTAAAAGTTTTTGGATAACAACACTTAAATAACTTATCACCCACAAAGTATCTCCAATTATTTAGGGTTTCTGAATAAATGTGTCCTTTTTTATTAATAATTCTTTTTACATTCTTTGGCAAAGTGTCTTTAAAAGATCTTAAGCCTTGAATGGAGACATTTCTCTGCTTAGTATTATTTTTAAATTGCATATGAAAGATCAAATAATAACAAATAAAATTCTCAATTGGTATGACATTAATAAGCGGGTTTTACCTTGGAGAAAAAATTTATCACAAAAAAAAAAGGAATATTACACGTTAGTTAGCGAGTTTATGTTGCAGCAAACCCAGGTTACAACTGTTATTCCTTATTTTAACAGATTTATAAAATTTATTCCAGACCTAGAGGCTTTGGCAAAATTTGATAATCGTAAACTTCTAAAACTTTGGGAGGGTCTTGGTTATTATTCAAGAGTTAGAAATTTAAAAAAAACAGCAAAATTGGTTGTTGAAAAATTTGACAAAAAACTTCCAAGAAATTACTCAGAGTTAAAATCTCTTCCAGGTATTGGTGATTACACAGCTAGTGCAATATCGGCAATTGCTTTTAACAAACTTATCATACCTTTAGATGGAAATATTGAAAGAGTTCTTAAAAGATACTTATACTTAAAAAAAGAAAATGAAATTAATAAAGAAAACTTAATTAAGAAAAAAAAAGTTTTTGGGTATTCAAATAGGGCAAGTGATTATGCTCAAGCCTTGATGGAACTAGGAGCTTTAATCTGTAAACCAAATAATCCTCATTGTGAACAATGTCCAATTTCAAATAAGTGTATTGCTTTAAAAAAAAAAGATTTCCTATTTACTAAAATCAAAAAAAAGAATAACAATAAATATTATTTATTAAAAGTTTATAAAGATAAAAGTAAATATCTTTTGATTAAAAATACTAAATTTAATTTTTTGAAAAATTTTAGTATTTTTCCCATGCAGGAATTATCAAAGCCTATAAGCTCAACAAATATAGTTAATTTCAAGATGTCAAATATGAATATGAATATAAAAATTGAACATAAAAATAAAGTAGGTTCATTACCAAATTCCCATTGGATCGATCCCAAGAAGTTGAAAAACTATACATTACCAACGTTTACAAAAAGAATTGTTAGATACCTAGAAAGTAATAAATGAAAAAAATTGGAATTATAGGAGCAGGAATTTCAGGCTTGT
The DNA here is from genome assembly GCA_902599995.1 of uncultured Pelagibacteraceae bacterium. Lineage (GTDB taxonomy): Bacteria > Pseudomonadota > Alphaproteobacteria > Pelagibacterales > Pelagibacteraceae > Pelagibacter. Next base: position 130,936 of record CACKHN010000001.1, on the reverse strand, counting down.
TTATTGCTAATTTATTTAAAGAAAATCCTAATTATCAAGTTACAATATTTGAAAAAAAGCACTCAATAGATTTAGAGGAGGGGTATGGGATCCAACTTTCAACCAATAGTATCAAGCTTCTAAACAAAATTGGATTTAATGAAATAGAAAATAAAGAAAAGTTCAATCCTGAAAAAATTGATTTTTATGAAATTGAAAATCAAAAAAAAATATCCGATCTGAATATCTCTGACTACAATTCTGAAGATTGCAAATACACAACAATGAAAAGATCCATATTAGTTAAATTTTTAAAAAACAGATTAGATGAACAGGTTGTAAAATATGAACATAGCATTGAAAAAATTGAAAAAAAAAATGATCAAATAAATTTAACTTTTAATAACAATCAAAATTTTATTTGTGACCATCTAATTATTTCTGATGGTATTTTTTCTAAAGGGAAATCCTTAATTTCTAATAATCAAATTCAACCAACTTATAATAATTGTATTGCAATTAGAGGTAAAATCCCAAGTGCTAACTTAATTAATTTAAATGAAATGAATATTTCTTTATTCGTAGGTCCAGATTTTCATTATGTTATTTACCCAATTGATAATAGCTCTGGAGAATTCAATTTTATTGGTGTTTTAAAGCATAAATTAACTACAAATGAGCTTAAAAACTATAGTCTTTTTGAGGAAAAAGCTTTCATTGAGAGTATTAAACATAAATTACAAAATAAAATTTCTTCCTCAATTTTAAGTAACATAAATAATATAAAGTGCTTCCCAGTTTTTGTTAGTAAAGATTTTCATAAATCAGTTGAAAATATTCATCTTGTTGGAGACGCCTTTTTTGCTTTTCCACCTTCTTTTGCACAAGGAGCCTCACAATCTATTGAAGGTGCATCAGAACTATTTGAAAGCATCGTAAATAGCAAAAACAATTATTATATTAATAGAGTTTCAAGAGTAAAAATGATTAATAATAGATCAAAATTAAATCAATTTGCTTTTCAGGTATCAAATCCAATTATTGTGTTCTTTAGGAATATAGGATTAAAAATGTTAACTAAGAATAAAAAATTCTTAGAAAATTATTTAGGAAAAATTTACAATAATTAATTTTTTGAGATTAATCTTTGTCTCAAGTAATCTATTGGATAAATTCTGCCATTAATATCACAATGCCAATATGTCCATCCATTGCAACTTTCAGCACCTAAAATAGTGGCTGCAACTTTATGAATAGAGCCCTCAGATTGGTTATGCTTAATACTTCCATCTGCTAAAATTTTTGCAGTAATTTTTTTCTTATTATCAAAAATATTAGTACCTGGTTTAATTATTCCAAGCTCTACTAATGATCCAAACGGTATTCTAGGTTTTGATCTATTATTTTTAAGTGTGTCAAGTAAATCATCTTCAATAGGTTTTACATTTTTAATTCTTTTCTCTGCGGCTTTAAAATAATTTTTCTCTTTTTCTATACCAAAATAATTCCTTCCAAGTTTTTTTGCGACCGCTAGTGTTGTTCCTGAACCTAAAAAAGGATCTAAAATCATGTCATTTTTATTTGTAGATGCTAATAAAACTCTATGAAGTAAAGCCTCTGGTTTTTGAGTTGAATGCACTTTTTTGCCATTTTTCCTCAATCTTTCTGCGCCACCGCAAATAGGAAGATCCCAGTTTGATCTCATTTGTAAATCATCATTCAAACATTTAAGTGATTGGTAATTAAATGTATATTTTGATTTTTCACTTTTAGATGCCCAAATCAATGTTTCATGAGCGTTGGTAAATCGTGTTCCTCTAAAATTAGGCATAGGATTATTTTTATTCCAAATAACATCGTTTAAAATCCAAAATCCTAAATTTTGAATTGCAGTTCCTACTCTAAAAATATTGTGATAACTTCCAATAACCCATATTGCTCCATCTTTTTTTAAAATTCTTTTACACTGTGATAACCATTCGTAGGTGAACTCATCGTATTTTTTAAAATTTTCGAATTGATCCCATTTGTCATTTACAGCATCTACTTTAGATCTATCTGGTCTAATTAATTCTCTTTTTAATTGAAGATTGTACGGAGGGTCAGCAAAAATTAAATCAAAAGTTTCACGTGGAATTTTTTTTAATTCTTCGAGACTATCTCCATTAATAATTTTATTTTTGAAATCAGTTTTCATTTTTAAAAAATTATTAGACTCCAAATGGATTCTACGGTCAACCTGAGATTGAAATATTTAGACTCGATTTGTGTGGTTAAAATTAAAGGTAACTAGATATTGTGCTTCTTAATTTTTGATATTGGAGAGAATGTTTTTCTATGATGCTTGCTAACACCTAGCTTTTTTATTGCCTTTAAATGCTGCTTAGTTCCATAGCCAAAATTTTGATCCCAATGATATCCTTTGTTTTTCTTAGCTAATATTTTTATAAAATTATCTCTAGTTACTTTAGCAACAATGGATGCTGCTGAAATAGATGGTATTTTTTGGTCGCCTTTTACTATTGATCTTAAGTTATAATTTTTTAAATCTGGCACTTTATTTCCATCAATTAAAACCTGTGAGGGTTTTTTTTTGAGTTTTATTATTGCTCTTTTCATAGCAAGCAAACTTGCCTTAAGAATATTTATTTTATCTATTTCTCTAACAGAGGATTTTCCTATAGCCCAAATAGAATTTTTTTTAATATAATTAAATAAAACTCCTCTTTTTTTTTTAGTTAGTGTTTTAGAGTCTTTAAGTATATTAGAATTAACTGACTCATTTAAAATAACTGCCGCAGCATAAACTGGTCCAATTAAACTACCTCTACCAACTTCATCAACACCTGCGATTATTTTCATTAAATTTTTAGATTTAAGTCTTTTATTCTCTGTCTTATTTTTTTTAGATCTTCCCATGAGTATTTCTTGTTATCTGGAAATCTAATTAAATATGAAGGATTAAATGTGATCATTAAAGGATAAGTTTGACCATTAAGTATGACCTCTTTCCATTTACCTCTTTCGCTCGAAATTTTGTCGTTTAAACCTGTAACAGCCTCCATAGCAGTACTGCCCATTAAAATAACAAATTTAGGATCTATTATTGATATATGTTCTTTTAAAAAAATAGAGTATCTTTTAATCTCTATTGATGTTGGTTTTCTGTCATATGGGGGCCTAAAATTTATTGAATAACAACAATATACATTTTTTCGTTTTATATCGATAGCCAGAAGCATTTTGTCAAGAAGCTTTCCAATCTCACCACTAAAGATAGTAGCATTACTGTCTTCTTCCAAATTTGGGGCTTCACCAATTAACATTATAGGACTATTAATGTTTCCATCCCCAAAAACTAAGTTCCTGGAATTTTCTTTTAATTTACAATTTTCAATTGAATTGATTTGTTTTTTTAATTTTAGAAGTAACTCACTCTTATTTTTAGACTGATTATCCTCAAGTTTTGCATTATGGTTAATAAATCTGTTTAAAGGTTTGTCACTAAAAACAAAGTTTGGTTCAATTGTATTAATCAATTCTTCTCTAAATTTGTCATTTTGATTTATTACTTTTTTAGTCATACAATGTTTAAATGTTAAAAAAATACATAAAACTGGTATTTATTTTTGGGTTACTCTATCAGACACCAATATATTCTAAAAGTGCTAGTTTTAATGACTTTAATTCGAGAGATTTATCAAATTATTTTTCAGGAATTATTGCTTATGAAAATCAAAATAATTCTAAAGCTTTAAAATTTTTTAATCTCTCAAAAGTTTTACTAAACAAACATGACTCATATTTGAAAAGGTATGTAAATTCTCTTGTTTTAGACAATAAAATTCCACAAGCTATTAATGTGATCAAAAACAATGGCAATAAAGACAATGCAGATTTTTACGACGCCTACTTAATTTTAATCATTGATAGCCTTAAAAAAAGCAACTTTGATAAAGCTGATGAATATTTATCTCAAAGTTTAAAATTTCAAGATCAAAATAAAATAAACCCAGTTATTTCTGAAACCTTAAAACAATATCTTTATACTTTTCAAAATAAAAAAATTTTAAAAAATAGAAAAAATTTTGGAAATTTATCTTTGATAGCTGAAACTTTTCAAAGGTGTTACTTAAATAATGAAAAGACTGGAACTTTTTTTATTAATTTAATTAATAATCAACAAAGTGATTATTCTCGATATATCTTTTTTTATCTTAATTACTTAATTGAAAAAAAAAAGATAAGCGAAGCACAAAATATTGTTAGTCAATTTGACTATATAAACTCAACGATTTTATTATCTCAAAGTAAAAGCTGGGTAGAAAATAAAAAATTTAAAGAATTTAATAAAATCTTTTCATGCCAAAATCATCAAGATGTTGTTTCTGAATTTTTATTTTTAGTATCTAATCTTTACTCGTCACAGGATAACTTTGAAAAATCTAATTTTTATTTAAATTTATCTAATTATTTAAATCCAAAGTTTGAGTTTAATTTGTCTTTAGTTGCAGAAAATTATTATTTTAATGAGGAATTTAATAAAGTAAAAAAAATTATTACAAAATTTAATAAAAAAAATGAGTTTTACTATTGGTTTAGATTAAAAAAAGAAGCTCAAATAATCGTTAAGCAACAAGATTATGAAAATGCAATTAAGTTTATTACTGCAAAGTTTAATCAAATAGATAACCCAAATTTAAAAATGAAATTTGATGTTGCAAATTTTTATAGAAATTCAAAAAATTATGAAAAAGCAATTGAATATTATTCTCAAATAATTTTATCTTTGGATGATTTATCAGAGCTTAAATCGGATTTACTTTACCGGAGAGGTGGTAGTTATGAGCGGTTAGGAGATTATAAAAGAGCAGACGAAGATTTAATTAGCTCTTTAAACATAAATCCTGGTGACGCATATGTTCTTAATTATTTAGCTTATTCGTGGTTAGAACGTGATTATAAAATTGATGAGGCTATGAAAATGTTGAAAAGGGCATACGAGTCAAAAAGTAACGATCCTTATATCATCGATTCTATTGGATGGGCTTATTATCTTATAGACGATTACATTGAGGCTGAAAAATATCTTAAAAGGGCAGTTGAATTAATGCCTGAAGATCCAATAGTGAACGATCATTATGGAGATATTTTGTGGAAATTAAATCGAAAAATACAAGCACGATATTTTTGGAATAATGTTCTAAACTTTGAAGATACTGAGGACAGTATGAGGAATAAAATAAATATTAAAGTTATTGAAGGCCTTAAAAATTCCTAAATGAGGAATAATTATCTTAAATCTTACGCTAAAATTAATCTAGCACTAAATGTAATAGGAAAAAAAAAATCTATGCATAAAATTGAGAGCATTGTTTCATTTGTTGACTTGCACGATGTAATTTCAATTAAAAAGATAAAGTCTGATAGTCATCGAATTTCTTTTAATGGTAAATTTTCAAAGAATATAAAAAGAGAAAATACAGTCCAAAAGTTACTAAATTTACTTGATAGAACCAATTTATTAAAAAATGAGAAATTTAAAATAAGTATTAAAAAAAATATACCACAAGAGGCTGGACTTGGTGGTGGGTCCATGAATGCAGCTGCAATATTAAATTTTTTTATAAAAAAAAAAATTATAAAACTAAATAAAATAAAGATTGAAAAACTATGTAATTCGATTGGATCTGATGTGATATTAGGAATACATTTTTCCAGTTCTATCTTGAAATCAAATAATCAAATTAAAAGATTCATAAAGTGTCCTAAATATAATACTTTGTTGGTTAAACCAAACTTTGGATGTTCCACAAAAAAAATATATTCTGGAGTAAGAAAATTCACTAAACCAAATTTTAATTCTCCAAAAAAACAAATGTTTGGTTCAAAGTATTTAACTCAACAAGTAAATGCTCTTGAAAAAATTGCCTTTTTAAAATACCCGCGACTAAAAAACATCAAATTGTTTTTGCAAAACCTTCATACACCTTTATTTGTTAGGATGACTGGATCTGGATCTACAATTATTGCTTATTATAAATACTCAAAAGACTGTAAGCTAGCAAAGGTTCACTTTAAAAGAAAATTTAAAAATTATTGGTGTAATGTTTCAAAAACTATATAAATTTTAATTTTTTGTGCTATACGAAACTAATATTGGGGCGTAGCCAAGCGGTAAGGCACTGGTTTTTGGTACCGGCATCCTAGGTTCGAATCCTAGCGCCCCAGCCATATATGGATAAACTTTTAGATAAAATCTTTTTTAGAACAAAAAATTTTGATTACATAAGTCAAAACGTTAAGAAAATTACTCAACAAACTTCAGCTAACAAAGTATTCGAAGCTATAAATAATTTTAATGAAATCAGTGAAGTCAGATATGTGGGTGGATGCATTAGAAAGATTATTAAAAATGAGCAAGTTGATGATATTGATCTTGCAACCAATTTAATACCTTCAGAAGTTTGTGAGGCTCTTAAAAAAAATAATATTAATTATTTTGAAACAGGAATAAATCATGGGACAATAACAGCAGTTATTGATGACCAAAAATATGAAATTACTTCCCTAAGAAAAGATGTTTCAACAGATGGTAGACATGCTGAAGTTGAATATTCATTAGATTGGAAAGAGGATTCAAATCGAAGAGATTTTTCTTTCAATGCCATTTATTCAGATAAAGACGGGAATTTATTTGATCCACATAATGGAAAAAAAGATTTGGAGAATGGATATGTTAAATTTATTGGAAATGCTGATGAAAGAATTCAAGAGGATTATTTAAGAATTTTGAGATATTTACGTTTTTTCTTAAATTATTCTTTGAAAAAACACGATCCTAAAATTTTTAAAAGTATAAAAAGAAACCTTACGGGGATATCCAAACTCTCCTCTGAAAGATTAATTGAGGAATTAAAAAAATTAATGGCTTCTTCTGGTTTCATTAAATTATTTAAAGACGAAGAGAGCCTCGAAATAATTGAAATAGTTTTCCCTCAATTAAAAAATCTTAAAAATTTCAAAAAATTAAATTCATATGCAAAAAAAAACTTATCCACCTTAGATTTTATTTTTTTAATATCATTACTTATTATTGACGGTACAGATAATGTGGATTATTTTTTATACAAATTTAAAATTTCTAAAAAAAATCAGAAAAGAATAAAAATAATTAATGACTTTTATAGACAAAAAGTAAATATCAACTATTTTACTGAAAAAAACCTAAACAAAGTTTTTTACTATCATGGCAGACAGGCTATTATTGATATTATTAATTTCAAGTTATTTACTTCAAAAAAATCTGAAAAAAAACTTATAAAATTACTTGATGTTTATGAGAATAAAAGTTTTCCCACACTCCCAGTTGTAGCAAGTATTCTTATGTCAAAGTATAATATTCCAGAGGGCAAAGTGTTAGGAAATAAACTAAAGAGGATCGAGGAAATTTGGGTACAAAATGGTTTCCAAATTTCAGATAAGCAAGTTCAAAAAATTGCCAAAGGTTAAATATATTTTACGTCCTTAATTTCAAAATTTTTTACTCCTGATGGGGTATTAATTTCAACTAATTCGTTTTTACTTTTCCCAATTAATCCTTTGCTAATTGGAGACTTGAAAAAAATTAACTTTTGTTTTAAATCGGCTTCGTCTTTACCAACAATTTTGTAATTGATCTTTTCACCTGTATCTAAGTCCTCTAAATGCACTGTGGAACCAAAAATAACTTTGCCATCATTATTTAATTTAGTTACATCAATTACATTTGCTCTAGCAATTATGTCATTAATTTCAGTTATTCTTCCTTCACTGTGAGATTGTTCTTCCTTTGCAGCATGATACTCAGCATTTTCCTTTAAATCTCCATGAGATCGAGCTTCGGCAATTGCAGCTACTATTTGAGGTCGTTTCTTTTCTTTTAAGTAAACTAGTTCTTCTTTTAATTTATTAAGACCATTTAGTGTAATTGGTTCTTTATCCATTTTTTATTTCCATTTTGCTATTGGAGGTAAGGACATTAGTATTCCCTCTACATTACCACCAGTTTGAAGTCCAAATTTTGTTCCTCTATCATACAGTAAGTTAAATTCTGCATAACGGCCTCTTTTAATATATTGTTTCTCTTTTTCTTTTAAAGTCCATTTTTTCGAAATTTTTTTTCTTATTATATTATTAAACAGCATCTGAAATGTAACACCTACATCTCTTACAAATGTAAAATCTTTTTCAAAGTTGTCTTTTTTATAATCAAAAAAAATACCTCCTATTCCTCTTGCTTCATTTCTGTGGGGTAAATAAAAGTATTCATCACACCACTTTTTGTATTTTGGATAATAATTTTTATTATGCCGGTCACACATAAGCTTCAAAGTTTTATGAAAATTATTTTTCTCATTTATATCTTTAATTGCTGGCGTAACATCCATACCTCCACCAAACCAGTTTTTTTGAGTACAAATATACCTAGTATTAAAATGCATTGCAGGGATATAGGGGTTTTTCATATGCATGACTACTGATATTCCCGAAGCCCAGAAATTTGGATTTTTCTCTGCACCTGGAATATTTTTTTGGAACTTTTTAGGAAACTTGCCATAAACTTTTGAGAAATTTACACCCACTTTTTCAAATATTTTTCCATTGCTTAAAATTCTGTATTCCCCTCCTCCCTCATCTTTTGAGGCACTTCGTTTCCAAGAAGTTGATTTAAATTTAATCTTGTTACTCTCAATCTTGACAATGTCATCACAAATTACATTTTGTAATAGTTTAAACCAATTACTTGTTAGATCTTTTTTAATATCTATGTCCATTTAAATTAATTTAATTTGTCTTAAACTTTCTGCCAACACTATAGCAACAGATGAGGCAATATTTAGTGATCTTGCTTTATCATTCATAGGAATCTTTAATCTATCTTTGATTAGTTTGTGAACCCTTTCAGGAACACCTGCACTTTCACGACCAAATAAAATTGTATCATCTGAATTAAACTTAAATTTAGTATAAGATAAGGATCCCTTGGTTGTCATTAAAACAATTCTCTGATTCTGTTTTTTTTCAAAAAATTTCTCAGAACTTTGATAAAATTCGATCTGTTTAAGATCCATGTAATCCATGACAACTCTTTTAAACCTTTTATCTGACATTAAAAAACCACATGGCTCAATAATTTCTAGTTTTGCACCTAAACACGCACAAGTTCTAATAATTGCTGCAGTATTTTGTGGAATATCTGGCTCATATAATGCAATTTTTAGCCCTGAAATGGTTAAATTCTGTGTCATTCTATCAGTAGTAAAATTAATATTTTATATTATATGAATTCGTATAGTAAGTAATTTAAATCAAAACAGGCAATATAAACAGTTACTAATCGTGTCAGACAAAAAACCAGAAAGAAGAGATTTCTTATTTACAGCCACCTATGCTGTTGGAGCAGTTGGAGCCGCTGCTGTTGTTTGGCCTTTAGTAGATCAAATGAATCCTGATGCATCTGTAAAGGCGTTAGCCAGCACCGAGGTTGATGTAAGTTCTTTGAAACCAGGTAATACAATTACTGTTTTATGGAGAGGAAAACCAGTTTTTATAAGAAGACGAACTCAAGAGGAAATTGATGTGGCGCGGTCTGTAAAAATGGAAGATTTAATTCATCCTGAAAAAGATGAAGATAGAGCTAAAAATCCTGAATGGTTAGTTATGTTAGGTGTATGCACTCACCTTGGATGTGTACCTCTAAATGACAAAGGAGATTATGACGGATGGTTTTGTCCTTGTCATGGTTCACATTATGATACCTCAGGAAGAATTAGAAAAGGCCCAGCGCCATGGAACATGGAAGTTCCAAAGTATGAATTTGTAAATGCTAACACAATTAAAATTGGATAAAACATATGAGTGATCACGAATACACACCTAAATCAAAAGTTGGCAAATGGTTCAATGATAGGTTGCCGTTACTTACTTTAGCAAATCACTTAACTGATTATCCAACTCCAAAAAATTTGAACTATTGGTGGACATTTGGTGGAATTTTAACATTTTGCCTAATTACTCAAATTGTTACAGGCTTAGTTTTGGCAATGCATTATATCGCTCATGCAGATATGGCATTTGAAAGTGTTGAACATATTATGAGAGATGTAAACTATGGTTGGTTAATTAGATACATTCACGCAAATGGTGCATCTATGTTTTTCCTAGCAGTTTACATTCATATTTTTAGATCATTGTTTTATGGCTCATATAAATCACCAAGAGAAATAATTTGGATTATAGGAATAATTATTTACTTATTGATGATGGCAGCTGCTTTCATGGGTTATGTTTTACCATGGGGACAAATGAGTTTCTGGGGAGCGACTGTAATTACTAATTTATTTAGTGCGATCCCATTTGTTGGAGAGGGTGTAGTGACTTGGTTGTGGGGGGGATATTCTGTAGATAATCCAACTTTAACTAGATTTTTTACGCTACATTACTTGATACCTTTTTTAATTTTAGGATTAGTAGTTTTACACATTTGGGCATTGCATGTTCCTGGTAACAATAATCCTGTTGGAATTGATGTTAAAAAACCATCAAAAGATACCGTTCCATTTCATCCCTACATAGTTATTAAAGATGGATTTGCATTACTGATGTTTATGATTGTATTTGCTTTTTTTGTATTCTACGCGCCTAATATTTTAGGACATGCTGATAATTATATAGAAGCCAATCCATTAGTAACACCAGCACACATTGTGCCAGAATGGTATCTCTTACCTTTTTATGCAATTTTAAGATCAGTTCCTGACAAGTTGCTTGGAGTTGTAGCTATGTTGTCTGCGATTTTAATTTTAGCTGTTTTACCTTGGCTAGATACCTCAAAAATAAGATCTGCAGTATTTAGACCACTCTATAAGCAATTTTATTGGATATTAGTAGCTGACGTTTTAATACTAGGTTATGTGGGAGCAATGCCTGCCGAAGGGCTATACTTATTGGTTGCAAGAGTTGCAACAACTTATTATTTCCTTCATTTTTTAGTCATTTTACCAGTGCTAGGATTAAAGGAGAGGACTATACCTTTACCGTTAAGTATTACTGAACCTGTAATGGGGGGATCTCCCAATATGGCAATGGCTAAAAAAAATGAGAGTAAAATTGAATAGTGAAAAAAATTTTTAGATTATTTTCAATAATAATATTGTTCTGTTTTTCTAGTACTAATGTAATTTCTGCAGAAAAAGTTGAGTACTTAAAAACTGACTGGACCTTTAAAGGTCTTTTTGGAAAATTTGATAGAGCCTCACTTCAAAGAGGATATCAAGTTTATACAGAAGTATGTGCAGCTTGCCATTCAATGAAATATTTGAGTTATAGAAATTTATCTGAAAAGGGTGGGCCAGAGTTTTCAGTGACTCAAGCCAAAGCAATTGCCGCCTCATTTGAGGTAACAGATGGACCAAATGCTGATGGTGAAATGTTTCAACGACCAGGAAAACTGTCTGATAAATTTGTGATGCCTTATGAAAATGTTAAGGCAGCTGAAGCAGCTAATGGGGGTGCATATCCTCCAGATATGTCCGTATTAGTAAAAGCCAGAGGAGGTGGAGTAGATTATATATATTCTTTATTACAGGGATATGAAGAAGCTCCAAGTGGAATGATCTTAGATGAAGGAGTTCATTACAATAAATATATGTACGGGAATAAAATTAAAATGTCAGCACCTCTCTCAGACGGAATTATTGAATATTCAGACGGAACAAATGCAAGTGTCGAACAAATGTCAAAAGACGTAACTACATTCTTAATGTGGGCGGCGGAACCAAGCTTAGAAGCGAGACATCAAATGGGCTTTAAAGCAATTGTTTATTTGATAATTTTAACAGTACTTGTTTATTTCAGTATGAAGAGAATCTGGTCACGTGTTAAATCGGAAGTTTAATATATCCCCATCTTTTACAATATAGTCTTTGCCTTCTAGTCTCATTTTTCCATTAGTTTTAGAATTCACCCAACCATCATTAGCAACAAAATCTTCATAAGAAATTGTTTCAGCTCTTATAAATCCTTTTTCAAAATCTGTGTGAATCTCACCAGCAGCCTTTGGAGCAGTACAATTTTTTTGAATCGTCCAAGCCCTAGTTTCTTCTGGACCAGATGTAAAATAAGTGTCAAGTTCTAAAATTTTATATCCCTTTTGGATTAGCATACTTAATCCAGTATCTTTTAATCCTATCATATCCATATAATTTTTTTTCTCTTCGTTTTCTAATTCATTAATTTGATTTTCAATATCAGCTGAAACTATTAAGGTATTTTCTGTTCCATATTTCTCAATGAAAGCATTTGTATAATTATTACCATCCTTCACACTTTGTTCATCAACATTACAAACAAATATTTTAGGTTTAATGGATAATAATCCGCATTGATTTAGTTGTTTTGTTTCAAATCGAGATTTAACAATAGATATATCTTTATCATTATTTATACAATCCAATACAATTTCTAAGATTTTGATTTGTTCTTCATCTAAATTTTTTTTGTTATTTTTTTCTAACCTTTTTTGTATAGATTCTAAATCTGCAAGCATCATTTCTGTCTCAATAATTTCTAAATCTCTAATGGGATCAACAGTTGGGTTAACACTTTGAATATCTTCAGAGTCAAAGCATCTAATCATATGAATTACAGCATCTACCTCTCTTATATGAGAAAGAAATTTATTTCCTAACCCTTCACCTTTTGAGGCACCTTTCACAAGGCCTGCTATATCAACAAATGAAATCGTTGTATTAATTGTTTTTTTTGAATTGGAAACTTTAGATAGTTTTTCAAGTCGCTTATCTGGAACAGGAACTACTCCTATATTAGGGTCAATTGTGCAAAAGGGAAAGTTTTCAGCCTGAGCTTTACTAGAATTTGTGAGTGCATTGAATAATGTAGATTTACCAACATTGGGCAAACCAACTATTCCACATTTAAAACTCATTACTTGTTGTTTACTGTGCTAGAAAATAAATCTAATTTTTTATTCACCAATATCGAAATGGACTCTATAATATCATTTGTTATCTTTTCTAACCCCATCATTTCGTCTTCGTCAAAATTTTGTAAAACATAATCGCTTACTTCCATATTTTCTTTTGGTTTACCAATTCCCACTCTTACTCTTGAATAGTCTTTACCAATAAATTTGTCAATTGAGGCGATACCGTTATGTCCTGCACTTGATCCACCAAACTTTGCTTTAATTTTTCCAAATTCAACATCTAAATCATCGTGGAAAACAATTACATCTTCAGCATTAATTTTAAAATATTCAATGAGTTCTCGAATACATATTCCAGAATTATTCATAAAAGTTAATGGCTTGATAGCATAAACCTTCTGTTCAGCAACATTTCCAGTAGTAAGTAGTCCTTTAAACTTTGGTTTTTGTTTTGATAAGCGAAATTTTTTATTAATAGAGTCAATTATTTTGAAACCGACATTATGCCTGTTATTTTCACTATCTGGAGTTGGGTTACCTAAACCTACGAATAAAAGCATATAATGGATTTTAGTGGGAAGTAAATTTCAATTTAGATAATTTATTTTTTTTCTTCTGCAGGTTTTTTATCTTCACCTTCTTTTTTATCACCTTCAGCTGCAGGCTTATCACCATCTGCAGGTGCAGCTGCTGCTCCTTCTGCTCCTTCTTCACCTTCAGTTGCTTCTGCTTCTGCTGGTTTTTCAGGTTCTTTCATTACTGTTGGAGCTGCTAATGTTGCAATTACAAAGTCCCTTCCTTGAATAGTGGGCGTTACTTCTTTATCTAAACTTATAGATGAAATTTTGAAACTCTCACCAATATCAATTCCATCTAAATCTATCACAAGATTTTCAGGAATTTTCTCGCTTGGACATTTCAATTCAACTTTTCTTCTTACAATGTTTAATACACCACCTCTTTTAAGTCCTGGTGAGCTTTCGTGGTTAATGAATTTAACTGGAACTTCAATTTTAATCTTAACACCTGGAACCACTCTTAAGAAATCGACATGAATAGGTTCATCTGTTATAATGTCATATTTTATTTCTTTAGGAAGAACATTTTGTGTTTTGCCACTTACATTTAAAGCAATAATGTTTGATAAAAAATTTTCTTTTTCAATTAGTGATTTTAATAATTTTTTTGAAATTGATACTTTTTCATTATGAGCCTCACCACCATAAATTATAGCAGGCACATTCCCGTTATCTCTTAAGGCGCTTAGTTCACCTTTAGTTTTAGTATCTCTAATATTGGCTTCTAATGTATTCATAAAATCAAGGGTTTTAGCTCAAGATCCTTAATAACTCAAGGTAATTATTTAAATAAATCAGAAACAGACGTTGAGTTTGATATTCTTTTAATAGCTTCTCCCATCAAGGCAGAAATAGATAGAACTTCAACGTTTTTAGCTCCCTTCGTTTTATTTTTATTATCAATTGTATCTGTGATTACTAAATTTTTAATTACTGAATTTTTTATTTTTTTTATGGCATCTCCACTTAAAACACCGTGAGTGATATAAACATAAACTTCTTTTGCTCCACGGTTCTTTAAAGCTTTAGCTGCATTTACTATAGTTCCACCTGAGTCAATGATATCATCAACTATTATGCAAGTTTTACCTTTGACTTCTCCAATAACATTCATTACTTGGGATTGACCAGGTTTTGGTCTTCTTTTATCAACAATTGCAAGACCGACATTTAGAATTCTTCCAAGTGCTCTTGCTCTTTCAGTACCACCTACATCAGGTGCAATACATACAATATTTTTACTTTTAATATTCTTTTTTATATGTCTTGCAAATATAGGAGTTGAAAATAGGTTATCCACTGGAATATCAAAAAAGCCTTGAATTTGACCTGCATGCAAGTCAACTGTTACAACTCTATCTGCTCCAGCTTTTGTAATTAAATTTGAAACAAGTTTTGCTGAAATAGATGTTCTAGGAACCACTTTTCTATCTTGTCTAGCATAACCAAAATACGGAACAACAGCTGTAATATTTTTTGCAGAGGATCTTTTTAAAGCATCTATACACAACAAAAGTTCCATTAAGTTATCGTTTGCAGGAGATGAAATAGACTGAATTATGAAAATACTATTTCCTCTTATATTTTCGTTTAACTCAACATATATTTCACCATCTGCAAAATTTCTAATGCTTGAATGAACTAGTTTAGATTTCAAGTATTTAGCAATATCTTTACTTAAAGGCTTATTGCTAGTTCCAGATAATAATTTCATCAGAAAAAAAACTTAATTAAGCATAATTATCGAAATATTTCTACCATAATCAGCATGATTTAAACTTAAAGCTCGTCGTGCGCTAAAGAATTTATTTCTGACATCGAAAGTGTCGATTTTAATATTTTCTACATTATTTATTTTGTACTTTAAAAGTATAGATTTTAAGTACTTTGACAAATCAAAATATAACTTTTTATGCTTTATTTTAAAAAAAACTTTATTTCCTTTGTCTTTTTTTAAGAATTTATTCTTGAAGTCAGCTTTAACTTCATAGTTATCAACTGAAATACTAGGACCTATTACAGCTGAAATATTTTGTGGTTTAGATCCTTTTTTAATCATGAATTTGATTACTTTATCAACTATTCCTTTATATGCTCCTTTCCAACCTGCATGGATTGCAGCAATCAATTTTGCTTTTTGATCACAAATCAAAATCGGTGCACAGTCTGCAGTTAAAATAGCAATTGGTAGATTTTTTTTATTTGTGATCACCGCATCTACTTTTGGTTTTGATTTAAACTTATATCTATCATCTATATAAATAAACTTGCTGCTATGAATTTGATTGAGCAAAAAAATATCTTTTGCAGAGTTTTTAATTTTTTTTTTTACTAATTCTAAGTTTTTTTTAATATTACTTGGTTTATCTTTTGACCCTGGTCCACAGTTTAAACTTTTATAAATGCTTTTGGATATGCCACCTTCACTATTAAAGAATCCGTGTTTCAAATTTTTGATATGTCTAAATTTTTTAGATTTAATCACTTTGAAAGCCTGTTAAAAATTTATTATTTCTGGATTTAATAAGCATAACTTTAAACAATTCACCCATCTGTTTTTCGTCTATTAATCTTCTAATTCTATAAAATAAGTCAGTTTTTTTTGAAAAAGCTATATTCTTACTGACAAGTTCAGCTCTTTGAACAATCCCCATACTTGTTAAGAATTTTTTTTGATTTGTCACTAAAGTGTCTAAATTTTTAAATTGATTAACAAATTTTTGAAATATTTGAAAATTAATATTGTAAGTAATATCGGTATCACCAATATTTTCTAATACATTAGAGTATTTATGATTTTTAACTGCTTGAAGAGTATCTTGCATTTTAGAATCTAAATAACCATAATCTATAACGAGTATTCCCCCTCTATTTTTTTGAATTATGTTACATATAGTTTTTAAATATTTAAAAGCCTCAGGAGAAAATTCAATTATATTTTGGTCCTTCGAAATTTCAAAATTTAATTTGTCTTCGGTCAACTTAATGTTCGTTTTAATGTCATTAAATTCTGCTTTTTCAGGATCCGACAGACTAACAAATCTTTCATACCAACCATCTTGTTTTTTATAAAACTGTTTTATTGGTAGAGCATCAAAAAATTCATTTGCTAAAAAAATAGTGGGGTCCAATGAGTTTTTTTCCAAGTCTTGGATCCAAGTAATTTTCTCAGATTTTAGATTTATCTTTTGTTGATCAATTAGAAATTGACTTTTTTCATGTATCATAAAATTACAGCACCCAAAGTGTTCTGGAAAACTCTTCAAAGTTTGGTAAATCACTTTCATCATTTCACCGTTGCCAGCTCCTAACTCAATCAAGTTAAATTTATTTGGAGAGCCTAAACTCTTTAAAAAAGTAACTAACCAAATAGTTATAATTTCTGAAAAAAGTCTTGTGACATTTGGAGCAGTAATGAAATCACCTTCTTCCCCAAAAGGATTTTGTTTCATATAGTAACCAGAATTTTTATCGTAAAGTGCCCAATCAATAAATTGATCTAAAGATAAGTTAGCTGATTTGTTTATTTTCATTTTTAAAATAAAATAGTACTAATCCTGCTAGTATAAAGATTACACTTAAAATTTGCCCCATAGTTAAATTAAACAATAAGTAACCTAACTGCTCGTCTGGAACTCTTAAAAACTCAATAGAAAATCTAAATATTGAGTAAAAAATTAAAAATAGACTTGAAATTAAACCAGGCCTAAACAAAAAATTTTTGTTTCTAAAATTCATTAAAATTAGAAATAAAATTATTCCCTCTAACAGTGCTTCATATATTTGAGTAGGATGTCTTGGTAGGTTATCTATTTGAATAAAGTTTACTGACCATGGTACATTAGTAATTTTTCCATATAGTTCAGAGTTTATAAAATTTGAAATTCTCCCAAAAAATATTCCAATAGGAGCAACCAAAGCTATAATATCCATATATAGAAAAGGATTTTGATTATTTCTTTTTCCAAAAATTATACTTGCAACTATAATTCCTATTAATCCGCCATGAAAAGACATTCCGCCTTCCCATATTTTAAAAATATCAAATAAATTATTTAAATAATATTCAAGGTTGTAAAACAATATGTAACCAAATCTTCCACCCAAAATAATTCCAATAATTAAATAAGTGACGTAATCATCAAATTTTTTATTGATGTCCTCATTTTTAATTAATATTTTTTTTGCAACAAACCACCCTAACAAAATACCAATTATATAAGCTAACGAATACCATCTAATATCTAATGAAAAAATTTCGATAGCAACTGGGTCAAAATTATTGGTGAACATTTTAATTTATACTTATAATGTATACCTTAAATATGAAAAACTCTAAATTTATAATTGACAAGTTTGCAAAATTGATTGAGCAGGGGTTAGTCTCTTCAAAAGATCTATCTGCTGAAATTCTAAATATTTTTAAATCTAAAAGAGACGAGTTTGTTTTTAAAATGAAATTAACAAGCAAGGACGAATTCGATGTTCTTTCAAAACGAGTTGAGAACTTAGAAATAAAAATTAAACAGTTTGAAGCCAAAAAGAAAACCAAAACTAAACGGGCAAAAAAATCTTAACTCTTAACCCATTCATTTTAGATTTTTCAAGTTTAATATTTCCTCCGTGAGATTTAACAATATCTGATGCGATTGACAAACCAAGACCAACACTGGATTTAGAATCAGCTCTTCCTTTGTCAATTTTATAGAATGGTTTAAATACATTATCATACTCATTTTTGGCAATACCTGGACCATCATCATCAATAATAATAAATAGATTTGTATTTTTTTTATTAAGACTTAATTCAACTTTAGTGGCATACTTTAGAGCGTTATCAATTAGATTGTTAAGACATCTGCTGATTAAATTTTTCCTACCATTAATATAAATTCTACGTATTAAATTGCTTGAAATATTATCGTTATCATATTTTTTAATCACTTCATCAATTAGTTCAGAAAGATTAAACATCTCATCTTTTTCAACATACGATAAGCTCGTAAATTGAAGATATTCGTTAAGCATTTTTTCCATTTCATTTATATCCTCAGTTAATTTTTCGACTGAGTCTTTATCTTTAATAAATGCAAGTTGTAACTTCATCCTAGTTAAAGGAGTTCTTAAATCGTGACTTATTCCTGATAGCATTTCTGTTCTTTGATTGAGATGTCTCTCAATTCTTTTTCTCATTTTTTCAAATTCATGACCAGCCTGTCTTATTTCAAGAGCTCCAGAAGGCTTGTATTCCTCAATTTCTTCTCCTTTACCAAATCTTTCTGCAGCACGAGCAAGATTTGTAATAGGTCGTGTTTGATTTTTTAAAAATATTAGAGATATGATGACCATTATAATCGCAGGTACAGTTATCCACAGTGCAAAAATTCTTGCTGATGAACTTGCAACACGGTCTTTGGGCACCAAAAATTTAAAATATCCATCTTTGTACTTAATTCTTAAATCAATTAGCTCTTTATAATTTGTTGTATCAAACCAATAATTTTCGGATGAAAATTTTGATTTTAATTCTCTTCTTAAAGTTCTATCAATTGGGCTAAACCATCTTTCACTTTGTTGAACTTTTAACTCTTCATTTATTTTAAGTTCAATATTTAAATCTAAAAATAATGAGAACAGATTATTTATCTCTTGCTTATCATTTTTCTCACTTTCATACGCTTCAATAAATGCACTTATTTCATTCACTAGCGTTCTTGTCATTCCTTTGTTAGTTTTAATCCATAGGCTGTCAAAAAATACAATAGTGATTACTAGTTGAAGAACAATAACAGGGACTGCAACAATTAAAAGCGCTCTGTAAAATAGTCTTTTAGGTAAAACTTTTCTTAAAAAATTATTCAATCCAGAGAACATATCCTGCTCCTCTTATGGTCTGTAAAAATTTTGGATTTTTTGGATCAATTTCTATTTTTTTCCTTAATCGAGTTATGATTACATCGATTGATCTTTCCTTATCTAAACTTATTAATTGACCAATACTTTCTCTAGAAAATGTATTACCTGGATTATTGATCATTTTTTCTAAAATTATTTTTTCTGTATTATTTATTTTGAATTCTTTTTTTTTTTTTATAATCAGCAATTTGTTCAAATCAATTTTCACATTTTCAAATTCGATTATTCTTTTTTGATCAGTTTTAATAGTTTTAGTTAAAATATTTTTAATTCTTAAAATCAGTTCTTTTGGCTCGAAAGGCTTAGCCAAATAATCGTCTGCTCCCACTTCAAGCCCCTCTACTCTTTCACTTGCCTCTCCCTTGGCTGTCAAAAGAATAATTGGAGTGTCCAGATCTTTTTTATGTTCATTGATAAAATCTAAACCACTTTTACCTGACATCATTATATCTAAGATAATTAAATCAAACTTGATTATTTTAACTTTCTCTGACGCATTTTCAGCACTATCTGAAGTAGTTACTAAAAAATTATTTTCATTTAAGTATTTTTTTACTAAAGATCTAATTCTCTCATCATCGTCAACCAACAAAATATGGGCTTTAAATTTATCCATTTATAATTTTACTTAAAACATTATCAAAATTTATCACTTCCTCCG
Organism: uncultured Pelagibacteraceae bacterium; assembly: GCA_902599995.1. Classification (GTDB taxonomy): domain Bacteria; phylum Pseudomonadota; class Alphaproteobacteria; order Pelagibacterales; family Pelagibacteraceae; genus Pelagibacter. The sequence continues at coordinate 110,814 of CACKHN010000001.1, read as the reverse complement.
AACTCGAGTTAAGTAATGCATTGTAAATTCTTTTTTTTTGCAAAGTAAAAATTTCTCTAAATATCTTTTCACCTTTTTCGTTTAAAAATAAATGTTTAATTCTGGTATCTCGTTTATCTTTTTTAAATATTATTAAGTCTAATTTTATCAAATCTTTAAGAACTCTATTAAGACTTTGTTTAGTAACTTTTAATCTTTTTAATAGTTCAGATATCGAAATACCTTCATACATTGACAGCAGATGGATAACTTTATGGTGCGCTAAACCAATTGAATATTTATCTAATATCTTTTTAGAGTCTGAAAAAGTTTCTCTATAGCTCACAAAAAGTTTTTCAATCAAATCTTTAAGCTGATCATCTTTTAAATATAAAAGTTCTTTCATTATGGGTAAGTTATATTGACATATTGAAGATACAAAGTTATTTTTCAGATATATTTAAAAAATTTCAATCATGATACCTTACGACAAAAGATCGGGAAAAATATGGTACAACGATGAGCTGGTAGATTGGTCAGAAGTTAAACTGCATGTTTTAAGTCATGGTTTACATTATGCAAGTTGCGTATTTGAAGGTGAAAGAGTTTATGACGGAACAATTTTTAAATTAGAAGAACACACCTCAAGATTTTTTCATTCCGCTAAGAGAATGGGTTTTGATATCCCTTACACAGAGGAACAAATCAATGTTGCCTCAAATAAAATTATTGTAACACAAAATGTAAAAAATGGATACGTAAGACCAGTTGCATGGAGGGGTAGTGAGATGATGGCTGTTTCTGCACAACATACAAAAATTCATGTTGCGATTGCAACCTGGGAGTGGGGATCATATTTTGATCCAAAATTAAAAGTTGAAGGGATAAAATTAAATATTTCAAATTGGAGAAGACCTGCACCTAACACAATTCCTTGGGATACTAAAGCATCTGGTCTTTATATGATTTGCACATTATCAAAACATGAAGCAGAAAAACAAGGTTTCGCAGACTCATTAATGTTAGATCATGAGGGAAATGTAGCTGAAGCAACTGGTGCTAATGTTTTCTTCAAAGATAAAAATGGAGAACTTCATACTCCAATTCCAGACTCTTTTTTAGATGGAATTACTAGAAGGACAGTAATTGGAATTGCAAAATCAAAAAATATAAAAGTTCATGAAAGAAAAATAAAACCTGAGGAGTTAGCAAACTTTGTTGGTTGTTTTTTAACAGGCACTGCAGCAGAAGTAACCCCAGTCTCATGTATTGCAGAAAATCAGTTTAAAGTTTGTGAGACAATAATTGATTTAAATGAAAGTTATCAAGCTTTAGTCAGAAAGAAAAAAGCAGCTTAATCTTTATTATCTTCAGACATAGCGTGGTCAATTCCTTTACGCATATAATCATACCCTGTAAAAAGCGTTAAAGCTGCAGACAACCATAAAAGAATTATTCCGATAGTTTGAGCATTATAATCTTGAAAGTTAATAATCTTATTTCCTGTATCTCCTGATAGAAGAAGAGCGATTGAAACCATTTGTAAAATTGTTTTTAATTTAGCAAGGCTAGAAACAGGAAGCTTGATTTTTCCTTTTGCTAAAAATTCTCTAAGGCCTGAAATTAATATTTCTCTGGTAAGAATAATAATTGCAGCAATTACCTCGTAGTTTCTGATGGTACCGTCCATAACTAAAAGAATTAGAGCTGCAGCAACGATAATTTTATCAGCTATTGGATCTAACAATTCTCCCAACTTTGACTCTTCACTCATCATTCGAGCTAACATTCCGTCGAGAAAATCAGTAAACGAAGCAACAATAAATAGTATCAGCGCAGTTAAATCTCCATAAAATCCAGGTAAGTAAAACGCTAAAACAAAAAAAGGGACAATAATTATTCGTCCTATTGTTAATATATTAGGAATTTTTTTAAGCATAATTATTCGTGAAAAAAGTTATATATCTTTTTTGCTACTTTTTCTTCAACACCTTCAACTGACTTAATCTCGTCTAAGCTAGCAGACTCAACTGATCTTGCTGATCCAAAATGGTTTAATAATGCTCGTTTTCTTATTGATCCAATACCATCAATTTGATCAAGTAAAGATTTACTTATTCCCTTCTTTCTTTTGGCCCTATGAGCACTGATTGCGAATCTATGGGACTCATCTCTTATTCTTTGAAGAAAAAACAAAGTTGGATCGTTTCTTGAAAATTTAAACTCCTTTCCATTGTGAAAAAAAGTTTCGTTACCACTATTTCTTAGTTTACCTTTAGCGATCGCAATAATAGGAATATCATGAAGACCAAGTTCATTTAAACTCTCCCTTGCTACTGAATATTGGCCTTTTCCACCGTCAACTAAAATTAAATCAGGTAAGGTTAAATAATTATCTTTTTCTTGAACAGCTCTTTTGAACCTTCTATTTAACACTTCTCGCATCATACCATAATCGTCTTGCTCATTTTTTTTGTGCTTAATATTAAATTTTCTATATCTTTTTTTAACAAAACCCTCGTCTCCGTATGCAATTAATGCTCCAACACTATTAGTGCCCTGAATGTGACTGTTGTCATAAACTTCAATTAAATTTATATTTGTCTCTAAATTGAATTTTTTAGCAACAGCCTCAAATAACTCTCTATTATTTTGACTTTCATAAAGCTTTCTATTTAAACTATCTTTTGCATTTTTAATTGCTTGATTGATTACTTTCAATTTAGATCCTTTTTTAGCAACTGAAATAGTAATGTGTTTACCTTCTTTATTTGAAAGAGTCTTTTCAATTAGAACTTTTTCTTTAATTTCTTCAGATAAAATTATTGATGAAGGAACACTTTTATTTTCATAAAATTGTGAAACGAAAGAATTAATAATTTCTCCAAGTTTTTCATCTGGATCGTGTTTTGGAAAAAAAGCTTGATTTCCCCAATTTTGTTTTGATCTATAAAAAAAAACTTGAATACAGGCTTTACCTGATTCTTTATATCCTGCAATTACATCTGCCTCGACTAGGTTTGCCTCATTTATTCTTTGAGATGACTGAATAATATTCAATGCTTTTATTCTATCTCTTAAAATTACTGCCTTTTCGAAGTCAAGTTCCTCACTTGCTTTTTCCATTTGATTAGAAAGATTTTTTTGAATTCTTCTTGATTTTCCTGAAACAAATTCGATGGCATCGTCAACTGTTTGTTGATAGTCATCTTTAGTGACATAACTAACACACGGACCTGAGCAACGTTTGATTTGATACAAAATACAAGGTCTTTCTCTGTTTTTAAATACGGTATCATCACAAACTCTTAGGTGGAAAATTTTTTGGATCATTTTTATTGTCCAATTGGCAGATCCAGCTGATGCAAACGGACCAAAGTAAAAGCCCTCTTTAGTTTTTTTCCCCCTATGCCTTTTTATCTGAGGCCATTGATCTTGGTTGCCAATAAATATGAAAGGAAACGATTTATCGTCTCTTAGAAGAATATTAAATTTTGGTTTAAATTTTTTAATTAAATTAGCCTCAAGTAGTAAGGCCTCGCTTTCATTAGAAGTAGTGGTTATCTCTAGTTTTCTTGTTTGAGATAACATTCTCTCAGTTCTGATAATGTGATTTTTCTCAGAAACATAACTTTTCAATCTATTGGGTAAATTTTTTGCTTTTCCAACATAAAGAATTTCATCTTTAGAGTTCAGCATCCTATAGACACCAGGAAGCTTAGGAACTAAAGGAAGTTCTTTTCTAATTACTTCTTTACCTAAATCAGAGCTTATCATGGCTTCTTTTTTTTGAAATTTGAATACCAACAGAAGAGCAATCTTTCATGATTTCTAATTTCTCAATTTGAAGACTTATCTTATCAATTCTCTTATCTTTGAATAATTCATCGAATACATCCTCTGCTAATGTCTCAAGAAAATTATAATGTTTATTTTTAACAAGTTTTTTTATCAACTTCACAATTTTTGCATAGTTTACAATTGATTTAATATCTTTGTCATTCGATGGTTTTTTATCCTCATAATTTACATCCAAGTTAAATTTAACTTTCTGGGATTTCTCTTTTTCAAAATCAAAATAACCTAGCTTCAGATCTAAAATTAATTCTTTGATTAAAACCTTTTTCTCATAATTAAATAAGGTTTTGGTATTATCAATTTTAACTATATTTAAACTGCTCTTTTTCATCTTCTAAAGTCTAGATGCGATATACTCTTTGATTAGTGGGTGATAATGCATGAAACAATCAGCAAAATCTATTATATGAAAATTTTTTACTGGCTCTTCCCAATCTGATCCTGCATATTTACATTTTTTTCCATTAATTGTTTTCTTTTCAGAAATTACAATTCTCTTAAAGTTAGGAACATCATCCATCCAATCAGATGTTAATCCTTCAAATGCATCCATAGGATGTGTAAAAATTAAAACGGGTGCATTTCCCTTTTTAATTATGTCAATTTGATCTTGTCTCCATTGAGCCATACCAGGATATTTTTTATGAAATTTTTCCATAGCTTTCTCATAGCCAACTTTTTTTACTTTATATTTTTTTGATAAATTCCAAAAACACGCAGGCATTAATGATATCCCTCCACCTACTTCTTCCATGTATTTTGCTGTTAGCCTTAATGTTGCCCATCCTCCACAAGAGTGACCTGACATAAAAATTTGTTTCTTTGGTACTCCTATTTTAACAAATTTTTTAATCATTTCTAAATTACCCTCAACTCTTCGATCCATTTTTGAAGTCCCTGGATAAGGTCCTTCCCATTTTTTCATCCACATTCCTGCTTTTCCTAACTTAGCACCTAAATCACCTTCGAGTTGACCTTGGCAGTGAATATAAACCATGATTTCTTTACCATCTATTTTATCACCAGCTAACTGAGCCCAATTTCTAAGCTCCGATCTCCAGAAGCAATGTTTTAATTTAACATCGTTTCCATCAGAACCATGGTTGTAAATTATGATTATTTTATCTTTAGGATTATTTACTTGAAAATTTTCATTAATTTTAATTTTATCTTTCCATTTATTTGTTGGTATTACAAAACCATCTGTTTTTATAACTTCCTTTGAGTTTGCATAGGCACTACCACTCAATATTAAACTAAGCATAATAATTACTAAAAATTTTCTCATTCTTTTCCTCCCATAATATCTGGTGTCTGCCAGTTCAAATTTTGTCCACTATCAATTGCTAAAACCTGACCTGTAATAGATATATTTTTAATAAAAAAGTCAACTGCATTACATATTTGTTCAACGTCAACTTGTCTTTTTAAAGGGGTTGCTAAATATTGTTTTTTAAAATGTTTTTCAGACTGTCTCTTATTTTTGATTGTGGGTCCTGGAGCTATACCGTTCACCCTAATACTAGGTGCCAAACTCATAGCACTAGTTTTTGTAAGAGTATAAAGGCCAGTTTTGCTTATTGTGTATGAAAAAAAGTAAGGAGTAAGTTTAAAAACTCTCTGGTCAATTATATTAATTATATTATTATTTTTTCCTTTAACATTTTTGGCAAATTCTTTTGATAGTAGAGCAGGAGTTCTCAAATTTGTTGTTAAATGTTTATCCCAGCTATCTGTTGTGAAACTCTCAATTTTGTCATTTTCAAACAATGAAGCATTATTTACCAGACAATCAAAATATTTTAATTTTGATTTTGCGTGTTTAACAATTTTATTTACATCATTTTCTTTACTTAAATCACCTTTCACAAGGTAAACTTTAGTTCCTGCAAGCTCTAATTCTTTTTTTAGTTTTTCAGCTTTGAACTTTGATTTATTGAAATGAATTAATATTTCCTTGTTAAAGCCAGATAACTTTCTGGCAATTGCAGCCCCAATTCTAGTTGCTCCCCCAGTGATAATTATTTTCCGTGCTTCCATTTCTTATCTCTTTTTTTTGTGACCTTAGTTCCTGGCATACCCATGGTCGATCTACCTTTTGGATAAAGCTTATTTTTTACATCATACTGTCTAATTTTTGGGTTAAGAGTAATTTCTAGTTCAGTGCTCTCCAATTTTCTGATTTCATCTCTTATTTTAGCAGCCTCTTCAAACTCAAGATTTGCTGCTGCCTCTTTCATTTTTCTATCTAGACCTTTTAAGTGTTTCTTTAAGTTTCCACCAATATTTGATCCATCACTGATTTTAACGTAATCCTTTTCATAAACACTTTCTAATATATCGCTAATTTCTTTCTTTACAGACTTAGCATCAATCTTATTTTTTTTATTATAATCTAATTGTATCTGTCTTCTTCTATTAGTTTCCGCTATTGCTTTTTTTATACTTTTAGTTTCTTTATCAGCATACAAAATTACTTTCCCATCAACATTTCTTGCAGCTCTTCCAATTGTCTGAATCAAGGAAGTTTCAGATCTAAGAAATCCTTCTTTGTCAGCATCTAATATACCCACAAGTGCACACTCTGGAATATCTAAACCTTCTCTTAATAGGTTAATTCCAACTAGGACATCAAAAACTCCCATTCTTAAATCACGCATAATTTCAATTCTCTCTAAGGTGTCTATGTCAGAATGTAGGTATCGAACTTTAATTCCATTTTCGTGTAGGTATTCAGTTAAATCTTCAGCCATTTTTTTGGTTAAAGTTGTAACAAGTGCTCTGTGATTATTCTCAATAACTCTTTTGCATTCATGCATTAAATCATCAACTTGATTTTTTGCTGGTCTAATTTCAACTGGTGGATCAATTAATCCTGTTGGTCTGATAACTTGATCAATGAATTTGCCTTTAGTTTGTTCTAGTTCCCACGGCCCAGGAGTTGCAGATACAAATACAGTTTGAGTTCTCATTAAATCCCACTCTTCAAACTTTAAAGGTCGGTTATCCATACATGATGGTAGCCTAAATCCATATTCTGCTAATGTACTTTTTCTCGATCTATCACCTTTATACATTCCATTTAGTTGTGGTACGGTTACATGGCATTCATCAACAAATATTAAGGTATTATCAGGAAAATATTCAAAAAGAGTAGGAGGGGGTTCACCTGGCTTTCTTCCTGATAAGAATCTTGAATAATTTTCAATCCCTGCGCAGGATCCAGTTGCTTCAATCATCTCAAGATCAAATTTAGTCCTCTCCTCTAATCTTTGAGCCTCAAGTAATTTATTTTCTGCTTTGTGTTTTTTTAAAGTGATTTCCAATTCTTTTTTAATATTTATAACAGCTTGCTCTATTGTTGGTTTTGGTGTGATGTAGTGACTATTTGCGTAAACTTTTACTAAACTAAGTTCTCTTACCTGATCTCCAGTTAAAGGATCAAATTCTTCAATTTGTTCAAGTTTGTCTCCAAACAAACTAAGTCTCCAAGCTCTATCTTCTAGGTGAGATGGAAATATTTCTAAATACTCACCTCTTGCTCTAAAGGTTCCTCTGTAAAAATTCTGATCATTTCTTTTATACTGAAGAGCTACGAGAGATTTAATTAATTCCTCGCGATTGTAATCATTATTCTTTTGAAGAGTTAAAGTCATTTTACTGTAAGCTTCAACAGAACCCAGTCCATAAATACATGAAACACTAGCAACAATAAGCACATCATCTCTTTCAAGTAGAGATCGCGTAGCCGAATGTCTCATTCGATCTATTTGCTCGTTAATAGAGGCTTCTTTCTCAATGTAAGTATCTGATCTTGGAACATACGCCTCTGGAGTATAATAGTCATAATAAGAAACGAAGTATTCCACCGCATTATCTGGAAAAAAAGTTTTCATTTCCCCGTAAAGTTGAGCCGCAAGTGTTTTATTAGGAGCAAGAATTAAGGCTGGTCTATTAGTTGCTTCAATTACTTTTGCTATGGTAAACGTTTTCCCTGAACCGGTAACTCCAAGTAGTACTTGATTAAATTGATCTTTGTTAGCACCATTGACTAATTTTTTTATTGCCTCAGGCTGATCACCCGCTGGTTTAAAATCAGATTTAATTTTGAATTTTTTCCCTCCCTCAAGTTTCCCACCGATTTGAGGATTTTTACTTTGGATATCTGTAATTAAATCTTGATAAGTATTTTCCATATATTAAACAAGGTAGTAGAATTTAATTTTATTTCAATGAGCATAATATCAGACAGTTTAAAGAAGATTAAACCTTCGCCCACAATTGCTGTAACTCAAAAAGCTAGAGAATTAAAAGCAGCAGGAAAAGATGTTATCGGTTTAGGGGCAGGTGAACCAGATTTTGATACACCAGAAAATATTAAGCAGGCAGCTATTAAAGCAATAAATGATGGAGACACTAAGTACACTGCTGTTGATGGAACTTTAGCTCTAAAAAAAGCAATAGTCGAAAAGTTTAAAAAAGAAAATAATCTAGATTATACAACAGACCAAATTACTGTTGGTGCAGGTGGAAAGCATGTTATTTACAATGCTATGATGGCTACATTAAATGAAGGTGATGAAGTTATAGTTCCAGCTCCTTATTGGGTTTCTTACCCAGATATTGTTTTATTAGCGGGAGGCAAGCCAGTTGTAATGGAATGTAATGAAAAACAAGGCTTTAAAATAAACCCATCAGATTTAGAGAAATTTATAACTCCAAAAACAAAATGGATTATTCTTAACTCTCCGTCTAATCCAACTGGAGCATGTTATACAGAAAAAGATATAAGAGAAATTGCAAAAGTTTTGGAAAATCATCCTCACGTATATATTTTAAGTGATGATATCTATGAACATGTAACTTATGAAGGATTTAAATTTTTTACTATTGCTCAAATCGAAAGTTTAAAAGAAAGAGTGCTTACTATGAATGGTGTAAGCAAAGCTTATTCAATGACTGGTTGGAGAATAGGCTATGCGGCAGGTCCAAAAGAAATTATTAAAGCCATTGCGAAAATCCAGTCACAATCGACAACTAATCCCTCTTCAATTAGTCAAGCCGCATCAGTAGAGGCATTAAGTGGAACACAAGATTTTATTAAAAAAAGAGCAGATTCATTTCAAGAAAGAAGAGATTTTGTCGTAAAAGCATTAAATGATATCGATGGCATCGAGTGCTTAAATCCTGATGGTGCTTTTTATGTTTTCCCTAGCTGTAAAGGTTTAATAGGAAAAAAAGATACCAATGGAAAAGAAATTAAATCAGATTCAGATTTTGTTCAATCTCTTTTAGAGAACAATGGTATTGCTGTTGTTCAGGGTTCTGCATTTGGGCTTGAGGGATTTTTCAGAATTTCTTATGCAACTTCAATGAATAATCTCAAAAAAGCATTAGAAAAAATTTCTTCTTTTTGTAAAAGCTTGAGTTAATGAAAACAGCCCTTGTTTTTGGTTCATCAGGGTTAATTGGCGGACATCTTCTTAATCAATTAATAAAAAATGACAATTACAATAAAATAAAGTTATTTGTACGCTCAGAGCTAATCATTAATGAGCCCAAAGTTGAAATAATTAAAACTGATTTCAATAATTTAGATGATTATAAAAAAGATATTACAGGAGATGATTGTTTTTTTTGTATTGGTACAACAAGGAAAAATTCACCTGACAAAAATGAATATCAAAAAGTAGAACTTGAAATACCAAAAAAAATAGCTCAACTTGCAAAAAGTAATTCAGTAAATTCATTTATTTTTATCTCTTCAATATACGCAAATCCAAAAAATTCAGGAGATTACGTAAAGTTCAAAGGTTTAGTTGAAGAAGAATTGAAAAAATTAAACTTTTCTAATTTAGGAATATTAAGACCTTCTTTTTTAATGGGAGATAGAAAAGAGAATAGAGTAGGTGAAAAAATAGGCATTCTGATTTTTAGATTATTGTCACCTTTATTACTTGGGCCACTAAAAAAAATGAGACCGATCAATTCAGAAAAAGTTGCAAAAGCTATGATAAAAATTGCTAATAAAAGAAATGATCAAATAATTTTCGAGTCAAATGAAATTGCTAATTTAGAAACTATTTAATTTTTCCTGAAATTTGAGATATATTATTAAATAAGTTTCCTTTTTTATATCTTGGGTCTACTGAAAGAATTGTTAAAACAGAGTTGGTTTTTTGGTTTAGTACATTAAAAAAACCCCCATGACCAGTCATAACAATAGTAGGTTTTTTTTTAACATTATATATCCAAAAAAGATAACCGTATTTTACATTTTCTCTAATTGTTTCAACTCCATTTTCCAGTCCTTCCAAAAAGAAATTTCCAATGCATGTCTTTGAGGATATTTGATCTAAAATAAACTCTCCAAAATTTGACCAATCATATGGCGACATGGTTAGGTGTGCTTGCGAAACAGTTATTCCATCTTTATCTGAAATCCAATGCATCAATCCATTATTTTTATTCCATTTCAAAAAAATGTTTTCATAAAAAATTTGACTTGCAGGCTTATTTGTAATGTCAGAAATAAGTAATGATAATGCAAATGTATCTCCAGTATGGTAATTACTTAATTTTCCTTGTTCTCTTATATTTTCATTTAATAATAATAAAGCATTTAAAACACTACTTTTCTCCTCATAATCTCTCGTTCCCACTGCCATCCTGTTCATTTTTTTTTTGTGTTTTTCTTTAAGAGGAGTAACTCCACTATTCATTTGTAGAATATTTTTTATGGTTACATTTTTATATGGTGTATTAGCTAAAGTTGGTGAATACTTAGAAACTTTGTCGTCTAAAGTTTCTATTAAACCACTGCATTTTAAACTTGCAACTACAGCAGATAAAGCAGTTTTTGACATAGACATGCCTTGAATCAGTGTGTTGGCGTCTATTTTTTTTTGCTTATTAAATCTTGCGTAAATTACTTTTCCATCTTTTTTTACTATTGTGGCAAGATTATATTTATCATCAAAATATTTATCATAATTTTTTTTTTTAATTTCCCCAACTTCATATGCATTTTTTTTACCAAAACTATGAACGTTGACCTTAAAAGGTCCCATATAATTATCTTCGTGGACGGTAAAGTAAGGTTCAATTTTCCTTTCCCAAAGTCTATTAGGTCCATGATCTGCGAATAGAAAATTACACTGAAAAATAAACCAGAAAATTAAAACATAGATCTTAATCATGAGATGATGACATTAATATTTAAATATTAAATAAATATGAAAAATTTTATAATTATATAACTCTAGAACTTCAGGCCAAGTTTAGTCTTATTACTGATTTTGCAGCATCAACAACTGCAATTTCAGATGCTATGAATTTCATTTGAAGAATCTCTTCTGCGTATCTTTGGTCTGTTTGCATTTTTAGCCCAAGATCAGGAACCATATTTTTGGCACTTGTATCTATATAACTTAGAAGTTTAACCATGAAATTCGGCAATTCTTTTTTAGGAAGTTTTTTTGCATGGCTTGGAATATTTTTTGCCATTATTTGTGATAATTCAAGAATACTTCTTACTTCAGATCCAACAATCAATCTTCTGCCCCCTGCTCTTTTATTAGTCAAAGAAAGAACATGTGCTTTTGCAATATCTTTTACGTGAGATATCATTACTGAAAACTTTGGTGCGGCTGGAAATTTTCCTTGAAGCAATTGCTTGATATATTCCATTGAAGTACAATTTTTTTCGTTCAAAAAATCTCCTAAAACAAAGCCAGGATTGATGCACGTAAGACTATTTTTAAGACCTTTGCTTTCCATAAGATCCCACGCAGCTTTTTCAGCTCTTGTTTTGGATACAAAATAATCAGTGGTTTTATCCCAGTCTAAATCAGTCCAGTCATTTTCACCAAATGTATAAGGGTTTGACCTGTTTGGTTTTCTGAACATACATACTATGGAAGAGGTTTTAACAAAATGTTCAACACCTGCATTTATTCCAGCATTTAAAACTCTTAAAGTTCCATCTTTTGCAGCTGGAGTAAGCGACTCCCTGTCATTTGAAACTTTTAGAGGGAAAGGAGAGGCTACATGAATTATATATTTGCAGCCATCTGCAGCTTCATTCCAGCCTTCATCTTTTAATAAATCTAATTCTACAAAAGATAAATTATTAATTGCTACATTATTTTCTTCTAATGTTTTTTTTGTTTGTTCAATTGAATTTGAATTTCTAACAGTGCCCAAAACTTCGTAACCTGAATTTAGTAATTCAATAGCAACATGTTTCGCAACAAACCCACTAATGCCAGTGAGTAATACTTTTTCTGACATCTAATTATTTGAAAGATGTTTTTCAGCCTCTAAAGCTGCCATACATCCCATTCCAGCAGCTGTAACTGCTTGCCTAAATGTTTTGTCCTTAACATCTCCTGCAGCATAAACGCCTGGTACATTAGTCTCAGTTGAGTCTGGTTTTGTAATTAAATAACCTTCGTTGTCCATATCTAATTGTTCTTTGAACAAAGAGGTAGCTGGGTCATGACCAATAGCAATAAACACTCCATCAAGTTTTAGTTCTTCAACATTGTTGGTTTTAACATTTTTAATTTTTATTCCTTTTACATTTTTGGGCTCTTTGTCACCAATTACATCTTCTACAACAGAGTCCCAAATAATTTCTATTTTTTTGTTATCCATCAATTTTTTCTGAAGCATTTTTTCAGCTCGCAAACTATCACGTCTGTGGATCAATTTAACTTTAGATGCAAATTTTGTTAGGAACATTGCTTCTTCTACAGCAGCATTACCTCCTCCAACTACAGCAACTTCTTTATCTTTGAAAAAGAAACCATCACATGTTGCACAAGCCGATACTCCAAAGCCTCTAAATTCTTGTTCTGATTTAATATTTAACCATCTTGCTTGAGCACCTGTTGAAATAATTATGCTGTCAGCAGTATATTTTTGTCCACTGTCTCCAACTGCTTCAAAAGGTTCTGATTTCAAATTCACAGACGCAATGTGATCCTCAATCATTTCTGTACCGACTGCTTTAGCTTGATCTTTCATTTGATCCATTAACCAAGGACCTTGGATCACGTCTGCAAATCCTGGATAATTCTCAACATCAGTTGTAGTTGTTAATTGTCCACCAGGTTCAGCTCCATAAACCAGAATAGGATTTAACATTGCACGAGCAGCATAAACTGCAGCAGTATATCCAGCAGGACCGGATCCAATTATTAACACTTTTGTGTGTTTAGTTGGATTTTGACTCATATGGAAGCTATATAGTGATAAATGTCTAAATTAAAAGGTTTATTATTAACACAAGGTATGCATGGAATGATCAGCCAAGTGGAAGGTTTGGCTAAAGCCCTTGGTATTGATTTTATTCACTGCAAGGTTGAAACAAACAATATTTGGAAAATTATTCCACCAAGATTTTCTCCAATTTCACAAACCGTTTATAAAAAAATAGATCAAACAGATTTTGATATAATAATTTCCTGTGGAAGAAAAAGTGTAATTCCTTCAATTCACTTAAAAAGTATTTCTAATAAAAAAATTTTTAATATTCATATTCAAGATCCAAAAGTTAACTTTAAGCATTTTGATTTTATTGTTGCGCCAGAACACGATGCAATAAAAGGAGATAATGTTATAAACACAAAAGGAGCAATTCATTACTTAACAGAGGAAGAGATTTCAGAAAATAAAGAATATTTAAACTCTTTTATTAAAAAAGATAACAGAAAAGTATGGGCCTTAATTTTGGGAGGACCGACAAAATATTATGATTATTCAACAAAAAATATGAAACATATTTTTTCAATGTTTTATAAATTATTAAAAAAACACGATTTTCAACTTGTGGTTATTCCTTCAATGAGAACACCATCAAGTACAATTCATTACGCTAAGGAATTTTTTGGTGAAAATCACACTATAATAATGGACGTAGATAAAAAAGCATACTTGTCAGCACTTGCAATATCAGAAAATATAGTGGTCACTTGCGACTCAAGCTCAATGATTTCTGAAGCTGCTTTGACTGGTAAGCCTATATATGTTGCAAATATTTTACCAAAAAAAAACGATAAAAGATTTCAAAGATTTCGAAATTTATTTAGAGACTTAAATATAACAAGAAACTTGGGAGAAGAAGTTGAAATTTGGAACTATGAAAAGCTAACTGAAACTAATAGAGTAGCAAATCTTATAAGAGAAAAAATTCAATCTTAATGTCATTTTTAAATTCTATAAAAAACAATTCAACCAAACATGAAATTCCTTTCGATCATTGGGAATATAGTGATGCGCTAAGCGAAGGTTCAATTGAGGAAATAATTAAAGCAGATATTCCAGATTTAACCAAACTTAATCTGTCATATGATGGCACAAGAGCAATTGATGGTGGTGGCGCAGAATTTCGAGAAGGTATTGCCTCAGGAGGTAAAGCAATAAAATTTAGATGTTTTGTATCAAAGGAAAATTCCACGCAGTTTCCACATCTAGTCAAATTTATTAATGAATTACAATCTAAAGAAACACATAAAATAATTTCTGAAATGATTGGTAGAGACTTATCAAATTCATATGTAAGAGTTGAAGTTATTTGTGACAGAGAGGGATTTTGGTTAAAACCTCATTGTGACATTAAAGAAAAATTAATGTCAGGATTGATATTTGTAAATAATACCAATGAGTCTGAGGATCTAGGGACAGATTTTTATAACGAAAAGTTAGAGAAAGTTAAAACTTTACCTTTTAGAAATAATTATGGGTATCTTTTTACTAGTGGTCCAAATACCTGGCATGGAATGGAAAAAAAGAAAATTTTAAAAGAGAGACGATGTTTGCAAGTAAACTATGTTACTTTTGAAACTGATTGGAAAGTTGAGTAATTTTATTTTTCCCAATCAAATCTTGGAAAAGAGTCAAAAACTTTAAAAATTCCCTCTGACCATTGATTACAAACCTTTGAATAATTCTCGTCCGTAACATTTAAACATTCAAGAGTAGATAGATTATCAGCATCTTTTTTAAGAACTGCAAAATCAATTGGAGGTCCAACAGTAAGATCACTTTTTAATGTAGAGTCCATAGAAATCAGCGCACATCTTGATGCATCACCAATCGAAACACTTGGTTTAATAACCCTGTCAAGAATTGGTTTCCCATATTTTACCTCTCCGATTACAAGATATGGTTTACTGTCAGCTGGTCTAATATAATTTCCTTGAGGATAAACTAAATATAATTCATGTTGCTGACCTTTAATTTGCCCTCCAACAATAAAAGTGGAACCTAACAAAACATTATCAGTGTTTATTCCTTGAGGTGATGAATGTTCAATATTTAATGATCCAATATAAGATGCTATTTGTTCAAAATCATTGCAAGTATTTAAATTCATTATGCCTGAAGTGCTCTTTAGATCTTTTTCAATTGATTTATATACTGCTTGAGATGTTCCTAAATTTCCTGATGTTACGATTACAACAGTTCTATCACCTACATCGTGTGTCATCATTTTGGAATAAATATTTACGTTATCTAAACCAGCATTTGTCCTTGAGTCTGAAGCAAAAACAAGACCTTCGTTTGTTTTAATTCCAATACAATATGTCATAGCTTCAAAAAATTAGTTAATTATTACATTTTTTCATAATCAATTAAAAGCATATCAGATATATCTAATATGCATTTGCTAATTTTATTCAAGTATTAAACACTGTACTGTTATGGTCTCAAAGCTTTGGAAAAACTATAATTCAAGTCGTGCTTACGATGGTTATTTTACTAAAGATAACAAACTTCGAAAGCATGCTACAATAATTTCATCAATTTTAGAGAGATACGGCAAAAAAAAGCTTCAAGAAATTGAAAAAAATTGTCAGAGTACAATAAGTGCTAGAGGTATTAACTTTAGAGTTTATGCTGCAAATAATAGAGCAGAAGAGAAAAAATGGCCTCTTGATATAATTCCAAGAATAATTCCAAAAACACAATGGAACAAAGTCTCAAAAGGTTTAAAGCAGCGTGTAAAAGCTTTAAATTTATTTATTGATGATGTTTATAATCAAAAAAAAATATTTAAAGATAAAGTTGTACCAAGAGAAATTATTTTTAATTCTCCCTTTTATGTAAAAGAATGCGAAGGGTTTTCTCCTAAGCACAAAGCTTGGTCAAATATCTCTGGAGTTGATTTAATAAGAAATACAAATGGTGATTATTTAGTTTTAGAAGACAATTTAAGAGTACCCTCGGGTGTATCTTATATGCTCGAAAATAGAATGGTAATGAGAGATGTATTTCCTGAATTATTTACAAGATATAAAGTTGCATCAATTCATCAATACACAAACAAATTATTCAATTGTATGGTCGAATGTATTCCAAAAAAAACTGCTAATCCACATATGGTAGTTTTGACACCTGGTATATATAATTCAGCTTATTTTGAGCACTCTTTTTTGGCTGACCAGATGGGTATAGCATTAGTTGAAGGAAAAGATTTGTTCGTTGAGGACGATATTGTCTATATGAAGACCGTCAAAGGTCCTCTTAAGGTTGATTGTATATACAGACGTCTTGATGATAATTTTTTAGATCCAAAAGTATTTTTCAAAGGTTCACTAATAGGGGTACCAGGATTATTTAAGAGCTGGCGAAAAGGAAACGTTGGTATAATTAATGCTATAGGTACCGGAGTTGCTGATGACAAAGTAGTTTACTCTTATGTTAATAAAATGATTGTTTATTATCTTGGTGAACAGCCAATCCTAAACCAGGTAGAAACTTACTTATGTCACAATAAAAATGAAAGAAACTACGTGATTGAAAATATCTCTAAATTAGTTGTTAAACCTGCTAATGCTTCTGGTGGTTATGGAATAATGATAGGGCCTAAAGCAGATAAAAAAGAAAGAGATGAAGTAATTGCCAAAATTAAAAAAAACCCAAGAGAATATATTGCACAACCTCTTGAAACTCTTTCAACAGCACCAACAATTACCGAAAATGATATTGAGCCTAGGCATCTAGATTTAAGACCTTTTGTTCTTAGTGGAAAAACTACATATGTAAGCACAGGAGGATTAACGAGAGTTGCACTTAGAAAAGGAAGTACAATTGTGAATAGTTCTCAAGGTGGAGGATCTAAAGATACACTAATAGTTGATGTCTAAATTTTTATATATCTTGAAGAGAAGTTACTTCTAATTTTTTTGTTTTGAGTGATTTGATTGCCTCTAAACATGCCAGAGCTGTTGACATATTGGTACAATAGGGAACTTTGTTTTTAAGTGTCCCTCTTCTAAGGGCTATAGCATCATTTAATCTGTGTTCGGTGTTTCCACCACCAGTATTAATAACAAGAGCAATTTTTTTAGAGTCTAATACATCCACTATATGTGGAGAGCCACTACTGA
This sequence comes from uncultured Pelagibacteraceae bacterium, assembly GCA_902599995.1. GTDB lineage: Bacteria > Pseudomonadota > Alphaproteobacteria > Pelagibacterales > Pelagibacteraceae > Pelagibacter. The sequence continues at coordinate 93,580 of CACKHN010000001.1, read as the reverse complement.
CTTTATTAATAATTCTGCATTTCATCCCATGTTTTCTAATGTATTCAGCTGTTCCTCGAGTTGCACAAAGTGTAAAATTTAGATTAATCAATTCTTTTGCTAAACCTATTCCTTCATCTTTGTGACTATCTTTCAAAGAGATAAATGCTAATCCATTTTTAGGTAAAGAGTTAGTAGAGGCTATTTGACTTTTTGCAAAAGCCATACCAAAATTTTTATCAAATCCCATTACTTCTCCAGTTGATTTCATTTCGGGACCTAGAAGAAGATCACTATTTGGAAATTTATTAAATGGGAAGACAGCTTCTTTAACTGCATACATTCCTTTAGACTTATCTTTTAAATTAAATTTAGATAATTTTTCACCAGCCATCACACGCGATGCAATTTTTGCAAGGGGTAATCCTTTTGCTTTAGATACAAATGGTACAGTTCTACTTGCTCTAGGATTTACTTCAATTACGTAAATCTCATCTTTTTTAATTGCGTATTGAATATTCATAAACCCTTTAACTTTTAGAGCTAATGCCAATTTCTTGGTTTGGTTTTCAATTTCTTTTATCAAAAACGGTTTTATAGATACAGGGGGCAAACTACATGCAGAGTCCCCAGAGTGAATACCAGCTTCCTCGATATGTTGCATGATCCCTGCAACATGAACTTGTTTTCCATCTGAGATGGCGTCAACATCAACCTCCATTGCATTATCAATAAATTTATCGATTAAAATTGGATTTTCCTCAGCAGCTTTAAAAGCTTCTTCTACAAAATTTTTCAGTTGTCTTTTTTGGTGAACAATTTCCATTGCTCTTCCACCTAACACATAAGAGGGTCTCACCATTAAAGGTAAGCCAATTTTTTCTGAGATTTGTATTGCTTGTTTAAATGTTTTTGCAATTCCACTTTCAGCTTGTTTTAATTTTAGATTATTTAACAAATTTCTAAATCGATCCCTGTCCTCAGCTAAATCTATAGAAGTATACTGTGTTCCGAGAATTGGAAGTTTGTGATCATTTAAAAATTTTGCAAGTTTAATTGGTGTTTGTCCACCAAACTGAGCGATAATTCCAACAAGATTACCTTTTTCTTGTTCTTTTTTGATAATGTTAAAAACGTATTCTTCTCTAAGGGGTTCAAAATAAAGTCTGTCACTAGTATCATAGTCAGTAGAGACAGTTTCTGGATTACAATTAACCATAATTGTTTCAAAACCAGCTTCCTTTAAAGAAAAACTTGCCTGACAACAGCAATAATCAAATTCTATACCTTGCCCAATTCTATTAGGTCCTCCTCCTAAAATAATAATTTTTTTCCTGCTGGAGGGATCAGACTCACACTCTGAATTTATAGAAAAATTTCTCTGATACGTTGAATACATATAAGGGGTGAAGGATTTAAATTCAGCTGCACAAGTATCAACTTTCTTGAATACAGGTAAAATTTTGAGAGCTGTTCTTTTTCGTCTAACAATGTCCTCAGAAGTTTTGGTTAATTCAGAAAGCTTTTTATCAGAAAAGCCTATTGATTTTATTCTGTTAAATTCGGTAAAATTCTTTGGCAACCCCCTTTTTTTAATCATAGTTTCATTATCTACAATTTCTTTAATTTGTTCTAAGAACCATGGATCAATTCTAGATAATACAAATATTTTTTTTAAATTAATTTTCTTTCGTATAGCTTCAGCTACAACAAGAAGTTTATTTGGGATGTTTTCTTTTAATTTTTTTTCAATTTGCTTTTTATTTAGATTGGGCACTCTATCTAATCCTGAAAAACCGGTTTCAAGAGAAACTAATGCTTTTTGAAGCGATTCTTTAAAATTTCTCCCGATTGCCATTGCTTCTCCAACTGATTTCATTGATGTGCCTAAAGTTATAGGTGAGGTTGAAAATTTTTCAAAAGTAAATCTTGGAATTTTTGTTACCACATAATCGATGCTAGGTTCAAAGGATGCTGGGGTAACTTTTGTAATTTCGTTTTTTAATTCATCTAATGTGTAACCAACAGCAAGTTTTGCTGCAACTTTTGCAATTGGAAAACCAGTTGCTTTTGATGCAAGTGCTGAAGATCTTGAAACCCTAGGGTTCATTTCTATTACAACCATTCGACCATTTTTTGGATTGATTGCAAATTGAACATTAGATCCACCCGTTTCCACTCCAATTTTTTTTAAACATGCAATAGAGGCATTTCTCATTACTTGATATTCTTTGTCAGTAAGTGTTAGTGCGGGCGCAACAGTTACAGAGTCTCCAGTGTGAATCCCCATAGGATCAACATTTTCAATAGAACAGATAATGATACAGTTATCTTTTTTATCTCTTACAACTTCCATCTCAAATTCTTTCCATCCTTCTAAGCATTCTTCAACCAACACTTGACTTACTGGAGATTCATGAAGTCCACTTTTAATAATTTTTAAGTAATCTTTTTTATTTTTAGCAATACCACCTCCAAGACCTCCAAGTGTAAATGCTGGTCTTATAATTGCAGGGAGACCAATTTTTTTTAAAACTTTTGAGGCGTGATTGATATTATTGACAATCTCAGATTTAGGTAAATCTAAACCTATATCGATCATATTTTTTCTAAATTTTTTCCTATCTTCTGCATTAGCAATTGCTTTAGAATTTGCCCCTATGAGTTCAATTTTATACTTTTTTAAAATTCCTTTTTTTTCTGCTTCCATTGCAAGATTAAGCGCTGTCTGACCACCCATTGTAGGAAGAATAGCGTTAGGCTTTTCTTTTATCAGAATTTTTTGAAGCACCTCGAAGGTTATTGGCTCAATATAAGTTTTATCTGCAACGTCTGGATCCGTCATAATGGTTGCAGGATTTGAGTTGATTAATATTACTTTATAACCTTCATCTTTTAATGCCTTGCAAGCTTGTGTACCTGAGTAATCAAACTCACATGCTTGACCAATGATAATAGGCCCAGCACCCACAACTAATATTTTTTTAATATCTTTTCTTTTTGGCATTTTTTTTCATGTTGTTAATAAATTCCTGAAATAAATAGACACTATCTTGAGGACCAGGGTTTGATTCTGGATGATATTGTACTGAAAATATGGGTTTGTTTTTAAGTCTTATTCCTTCAATAGTATTATCAAAAAGAGATTTGTGAGTGACCTCAATTTTTTTTGGTAAATTTTCTTCAACTACCACAAAACCATGATTTTGACTGGTAATTTCTACTTTATCATGGACTAAATTTTTTACTGGATGATTAGCTCCTCTATGTCCCAACTTCATTTTTTTTGTTTTTCCACCTAAAGCTAAAGCTAAAATTTGGTGGCCCAAGCAAATCCCAAAGATAGGTAAATTTTTTTTTATTAACTGATTGAGTATTTTTATTGCATATTTTCCTGTTGCTGCTGGATCACCAGGGCCATTAGACAAAAATATTCCATTTGGTTCATGTTCTAATATTTTCTCTGCGCTAGTTTTGCAAGAAACAACAGTTACTTTGCATTTAAAGTCTGAGAAATATCTTAAAATATTTTTTTTTATTCCGTAATCAATAGCAACTACGTGAAAAAGGTTTTTTATATTTTTTTTATATCCTATTTCCTTTTTCCAAGTTTGGAGCCCTTTCCAGATGTAGGTGTTTGGAGTTGTAACAGTTTCTGCAAGATCAAGGTTTTTTAAGCCGCTCCATTTAATGGTAGAATTAGTTAATTTGCTTATATTAAACTTTTTACTTTTTGAGTAAGCAATCGTACCCTTAGGGGCCCCTTTGTCTCTAATATAATTTGTTAAACTTCGGGTATCTAGGCCTGTAATACCTACAATTTTATTTTTTTTAAGCCAAGCATCTAAATGAAAAAATGCTCTATAATTTGAAGGAGAGGTTATTTCTGAATTAAAGATCACTCCTTTTGTCCAGATTTTATCAGACTCAATATCTTCTTTATTGGTTCCAACATTTCCAATATGTGGAAAAGTAAAATTTATAATCTGACCTGCATAAGAAGGATCTGAAATTATTTCTTGGTAACCTGTTAAAGAGGTATTAAAGCAAACCTCTCCAGTTGCTTCTCCTTGATAGCCAATTCCAATCCCCTTAAAAACCTTTTTGTTTTCAAGAACTAAAACGCCTGTACTAATTTGTGAATTTTTTGAGTTTGTTTTTTTTGCTTTTTTGATCAATTACAACTCATAAGTTAAAGGTTAATACAATAATTGCTTTATTATCGCAACAGAGATGTATTATAAAATTGTAAAAAAACAATTTTTCTTTTGAAGAATTAATTCTTTACAGTAGATTAAAAAATTATGCCCTTAAAAGATACTATTGAAAACGAATATAAAACCGCTCTTAAATCAAAAGATAAAAATAAAATATCAACCTATAGGTTAATATTGTCATCTATTAAAGATCTAGATATCGTTAATCGATCTGGACCCAATAAAAAAGATACGGATGATGAAGATATTAAAAAACTTTTAAAAAAAATGGTTAAACAAAGATCCGAATCGATTGATATCTATAAAAAAAATAATCGAACAGATTTGCTAGAAGTGGAACAAAATGAATATGATATTTTAACTGGATTTCTACCAAAGCAACTTGGAGAGGAGGAAACTAAAAAAATCTGTGCAGATATAATTGCCAAATTAGGAGCTAGTTCAATTAAGGATATGGGAAAAGTAATGGGGGAGTTAAAAAAAAACCATCCAGATGAAATTGATTTTGCCAAAGCAGGCCCGATGATTAAAGATTTATTAAACAAATAATGAAATATCCAAAAGAATACCTTGATGAAATTAAGACAAGGTTGAAAGTATCAACAGTTGTTTCAAAAACTATTCCTTTAAAAAAAAGAGGAAAAGAGTTTGTTGGCTTATCTCCATTTAAAAACGAAAAAACACCCTCATTTACAGTAAATGATGAAAAAGAGTTTTATCATTGTTTTGCAACCTCAGAACATGGAAATATTTTTGATTTTGTAATGAAAATTCAAAATCTTAAGTTTGGTGATGCTGTAAAACATTTAGCACAATTAGCGGGAATGCAGCCTTATATTTTTTCAAAACAAGACGAAGAAAGAGAAAAAAAATGGAGAGAATATCAATCAATCTTTAGCAAATATGTAGATTTTTATCATGCAGAATTATTAAAAAATGAAAGTTATTCTGTTGCTCGAGATTATTTAAAAAATAGATCTTTAACTAAAGAGGAAGTTAAAAAATTTAAAATTGGATATATAGAAAAAAATCCAAATTTCTTTGATAAATTAAAAGATAATTATAGTGTGCAAACTTTAGTTGAAACAGGTTTATTTTACTTAGATGAAAAAAAGAAAACTTATGTTGAAAGATTTAGAGGACGATTAATTTTTCCAATCAATAACATCTCAGGCCAACCTATAGCTTTAGGAGGGCGTGTTATAAAAAATCTAGACTATTTAGCAAAATATATAAATTCACCAGAGACATATTTTTTTAAAAAAGGATCTAATTTATATAATTTAGATTTAGCCCGAAAACTTTCTAATAAGATAGGTCATATTTATTTGGTTGAGGGATATATGGATGTTGTTGGTTTAAGCAAGAACGGGATTGAAAATGCAGTTGCAAACCTTGGAACTTCTTTGACTGATAAACAAATTTTAACTCTAAATCAATTTTTTGACGATATTATCATATGTTTTGATGGTGATGAGAGTGGTTATAAAGCGGCATTGAGAGCAGCAGAGAACTCTATTAGAGAATTAAAACCTGAAAAACAAATTTCGTTTTTATTTTTACCGAATAATGAAGACCCTGACAGTTATGTCAATAAAAATGGTAAAGCTAATTTCATTAATTTTACCAAACAAAGCAAATTGTCTATTCATCAATTTATTTTTGGTCATTATAAAAAACAAACAGAAAATAATCCTTCATCATTAGCAATTTTTGAAAAAAAATTGAGAAGTATTGCTAATACAATTAAAGATGACTTTATAAAAAAATATGTATTAGAATATTTTTTAGAACAAATTGCAGAATTAACCCCACATTCCAATCAAAATAAGAGAAAATTTTTTGTTAAAAGAACTAAATCACTAGAGACAACCAAGAAGCATTTTAATGAAAGCGAAACACTAACTGGGGTGGAGCTTAAAGAGTTTTCTTTATTATATTTGCTGATGAATAATTTAAATTTGTTGCAAGCTAATATTCATCTAATTGAAAATATTAAATTATTTACAGAAATTAATAAAAAAATATTCAATTTAATAATTCAAAAGCTTAAATCTGGAAAGAAATTTTCAATTGAGGATTTAAAGTTAGACAATCAATTGCTAGAAAAAATAAATAAATTTGCACCTATTAAACATATTCTAAAAAATCAAACAGATGATGATCAAAAAACAATCGAATTATTAGATGATATCTCCAGAGATTTAATTAATTATGATCTTGAGTTTAGAATCCAAGAATTAGAATCGAAGTTCTCAGTTGATATGAGCGAGACCACATTCAATGAGCTAAAAGAGCTAAAAAAAAAGCAGAATCTCAACTAATATAGCTAATTTATTCATGGATTTTTGCTGATTTGATATTATATAAGACTTCCAAACTTTTATTGCTGTGGAAAGAATTATAACAAAATCATTTGCTAGATTAATGGGTCGTGGAACCCACAGGGGTTTCATAACATATGAGGAGTTAAGTAAATCGCTTGGAAAAAGAAATTTATCAGATGATAACTTGGCTCAAGCGTTTATTCACATTTTGGATGAAAATGTTTCATTAGTAGAAAAAAAATCTGATTTTAAAGTTCTAAGAAAAAAAGATAATTCAAATAAAGAAGAAGGCAAAACAATAGAAAAAAGTGATGATCCTATCAGGATGTACTTACGTGAAATGGGTGGTGTGGAACTTCTTTCTAGAGAAGGTGAAATTGCAATTGCGAAAAGAATTGAGGCGGGAAAAGATGTAATGTTAATTGCTCTCTCACAAAGCCCAATAACTGCTCAACAATTTTTTGAATGGAATGAAAAATTACAAAAAGATGAAATTTTAGTAAGAGAAATTATAGATATTGATACAAACTATATGGAAGATGAGTCAACAGGTCCAAGCGCAAAGCAAAAAAATGCAGGTGAAACTGATAAAGGGGGAGTTGCTTCTGATGAGGATGACGATTTTAATCCCACTCTTGCAGCAATGGAAACCGAGATTAAGCCAAAAGTTTTAAAAACCGTCCACACACTGACTAAAGAATATACAAAACTAACAAAATATCAAAAAGAAAAACTAAATTGTATTTTAAATTCACAAAACTTTTCTTCTGCAAAAGAAAAAGGTTATCATAAAATTGTTAATGATATTTTAGAAAATATTAAATCTCTTCAACTATCACCATCAGTTTTAGAGGAGCTTGTGCAAAAGCATTATATTGAAAATAAAAAAATTGTTTCCTTAGAAGGTAATCTCCTAAGACTAGCCATGGATCACAAAATTCCAAGAAACGAATTTATCAAATTTTATATTGGTAATGAAATCAATCCAAATTTTAAAAAATTCCTGGATACAAATAATGTTTGGAAACAATTTTTTACAAAAAATAAAGAGGAATTTAAAAATATTAGAGAAAGATTAATTGAAATAAGTCATAAGCTTGGAATATCGGTTACAGATTTTAAAAAACTTGTAAGTAGAGTTCAAAAAGGTGAGAAAGAGTCAAGAATTGCTAAAAAAGAGATGGTCGAGGCAAATTTGAGATTAGTTATTTCAATTGCAAAAAAATATACTAACAGAGGACTTCAGTTTTTAGATTTAATTCAAGAGGGAAATATTGGATTGATGAAAGCGGTAGACAAATTTGAGTATAGAAGAGGTTATAAGTTTTCAACTTATGCGACATGGTGGATTAGGCAAGCAATTACAAGATCTATTGCGGATCAAGCAAGAACAATTCGTATCCCAGTCCACATGATTGAAACAATCAATAAAATTGTAAGAACACAAAGATTAATTTTAAGTGAATTTGGAAGAGAGGCTACACCTGAAGAGTTAGCTCAAAAGCTTAGAATGCCATTGGATAAAGTCAGAAAGGTTTTAAAAATTTCAAAAGAACCTGTTTCATTAGAAAAACCTGTTGGCGATGAAGAGGACAGCAGTTTAGGAGATTTTATTGAAGATACAAAAGCATTAGCACCCTTAGAACAAGCAATCAAATCAAATCTTGGCGAAGCAACTACTAAAATTTTATCTACTTTGACACCAAGAGAAGAAAGAGTTTTAAGAATGAGATTTGGAGTAGGTATGAATACTGATCATACTCTAGAGGAAGTTGGATTGCAGTTTTCAGTAACTAGGGAGAGAATTAGACAAATTGAAGCAAAAGCTCTAAGAAAATTAAAACATCCTAGTAGATCAAAACAACTCAAAAGTTTCTTAGAAAGTTAGTACGGGCCGTTAGCTCAATAGTAGAGTACTGCATTGACATTGCAGGGGTAGTTGGAGCGTAACCAACACGGCCCACCATAATAAAATATCTTTAATTGATAACTTAAAAAAAATGATATAACTAATCTAATGTTTAGGGCCTGTAGCTCAGTTGGTTAGAGCAGTACACTCATAATGTATTGGTCCCAGGTTCGAGTCCTGGCGGGCCCACCAATATAATCAACACTTTTTTAATCACGTTAAGTAATACAACCGGTCAGGTACTCACATATGACTCACTTGACGAAGACTTTTTTGATATAATTTTTTCAAGATATGAAATTTTTACTAACATTCTTATTTTTGATTTTTTTTAGCTTCCTAAACACCAATACTAATGCGGAAGATAGCGAAATAATGGAAGGAAGAATCTGTGCTTATCAAGCTTACAATCAGGATGGTACATATATTGAGAACAAAGAAAGTGGTACGTTCTATGAAATATTAATTTTTGCGGACAGAGGTGTAACATGTAAAGTGATGCTTACTTCCAGTGTTTTAGATCTAAACTATGAACAATATATACAAGTATTAAAAAATCCTGAAAGATACAAAGGAAATAAATATGGTATAACCAAAGGAAAAGCACTAACAAATGATATATGTTTAAATAATAGTACTAAAAAAATTAGCAACATTAAAGAAACTTGCTCAAAAAATGAGACAAAACTATATCTAGTTGGTGGTAAGGGAAAATTTGTATATTTATCAAAATCACCATCTAAATCTTTAAAAATTATAGTAAATAAAAAAACAAAAAATAAAAAATTAAACAAATATACTCTTGATATTATTTTTTGCAGAGATCAATCTAACAAAGAAATTTATCCAAGATTAAGAAAAAATAAATGCACTCCACATTCGTGGAACACAATAAAGCCCTCAACTTATGACGCTTACTTGGCAAGACATCCAGGAAAAAAAATTTGTTATTACAAGCAATTAGATACACTTAGATCAATCCAAAATAGATGTTATCCAGAGAATGGAATTTTCTACGTAAAATACAGTGAAAATAAATTTTTATGGTCTCCAGAAATTTTGGAGGCCTCAGCAACTGGTAATGAATTAAATGTTAAAGCTGAAGATGATATTGCTAAATTAGAGGAGGAGAGAAAAAAGATAGAGGAAGAGAAAAGAAAATTAGAGGAAGAGAAAAGAAAAATAGCTGAGGCTAAGAAAAAAAGAGAGGAAGAGGAAAAGAAACGTAAAGAGGCTAACGCAAAACTCTACGTTATTGGGTCTGGAACAGGATTTTTTGTAAGCTCATCTGGTCACGCAGTTTCCAATGAACATGTTGTTGGTATTTGTAGAAAAGTAGCAACTAAAATAGACGGTGAAAAAGTATTTTTTAATATTTTAAAGACTGATCAAGTAAATGATTTAGGATTAATAAAAGGTGATTACAAGAGTCCAAATTTTTTAAGTATCAAGTCAGACGGAGCGGAGTTTGGTGAAGATATTGTAGCTTTTGGATATCCTTTGAGAGGTATACTTAGCTCAAGTGTAAAACTTACAAGAGGCATAGTAAGTTCTTTAAGTGGACTTAATGATAATTACTCCGAAATTCAAATAGATGCTGCCATCCAACCAGGTAATAGTGGAGGACCTGTATTAAATATGGAAGGTCAAGTTGTCGGTGTAGCTTCATCAGGTTTGAATAAATTAGCAATGATTGAGGAAGCTGAATACATCCCTGAAAACGTTAATTTTGCAGTTGCAGCACCAACGTTACATAACTTTTTAAAATCGAATGGTGTCAGCACAAAAAATATACCACTAAAAATTAATAATACGAAGGAACTCGCAAAAATAGGAAGACCAGCAACAATTCAATTATTTTGTTTAAATACAAAAGCAAAACACGAAGAGTTAAAAAATAAAAAAAAACACAGTGATGTTTTGTTAGAAAAGGTTATTGAATTGAATTAATTCTGTGACTCTCACAGGTACTCACTGAATACAAGTTTTAGACTAGTTTTAAAAAAATTTTATTATATTTTAAGCGGATCATTCGTTCTAGCAGTACACTCATAATGTATTGGTCCCAGGTTCGAGTCCTGGCGGGCCCACCAAAATCTTTATTAATTTTTAGAAAACTGTTCAAGAGTTTTAAAAAGAGATTCTATATTTCCATCATTAGAGCTCAGGATTGATGAAAATTCCTCTTTTTGTGTCCTTGCTAAACTTAATCCCTCAATAATTAAATCTCTAATTAATGGGTTGTTTGGGTCTTTGGTATATACTCTCCAATCAATTTTAACCTCTGGTCTCTCAGGTGTCTCTACCAATAAGCTGTTTACGATTGTATAGTTTTTATTTAAAATCTTTTTATCTTTTACCACTATTTCTGGATTGGTGTACTCAGCTAGTCTGCTTGAAAAACTTTTTAGAAAATATGCTTCAAATAATTTTATATATTTATTTTTTTGGTTATCATTTAAATTTTTTCTTGCTGCTCCTAAAGAGTAGAGACCAACTCCAATTATATCAACAGTCTCTTTTGCGATAGATTTTAACTCATTCATTTTTTCTTCTTTTGATATATTTTTTGATAAAATTTGAGATGCTCTATTTACAGTTGATTGGACAAATACATCAGGTTCAATAGACAGTACGTAATTAGGTTTTAAACTTAAGAGCAATAGTATTATTAGAATTTTTTTCATAAAATATTGGGTTTTTTTTTGGTTATTGGTTATCTATCTCTTCCCAATCTTCCTCATTTTTATAAATAACTTCTATATTTCCTCTTGTTTGATTTTCAATTTTATTTTCTCTATCTTGTAAATATAAACTTTTTACAGAAGCATAAAAATCTATTGAATTACTCTCAAGATTATCTATTGACTCAATATTATTTGCCCTAAAGTCAATACCGCTAAGAGCTTTTGAAGTAATAAAAAGACCTTCGCTCAAAAACTCGTTGTTACCATGTATTGATGCATTGTACCATGGATCTCCACCTAGCACATTAACAAAAGACCCAGCCGTGTCTCTGACTGTAGATGGTCCTAAAACTGGAAGAACTAAATAACAACCTGGACCTACACCCCACGCTCCCAAAGTTTGTCCATAATCCTCTTTAATATATTTAGGAAAACCCATTTTATTTGCCATATCAATAGTTCCTAATAATCCAATGGTTGTGTTCACAACTAATCTTCCAGTATTGATAACTGCAGTTTTTATATCTCCTTGTAAAACATTATTAGGTATTGTTATTAAATTAGATAAGTTTCTAACTGCATTACCTGTTCCTTTTTGTATTGGATCAGGTAAATTTCTGTAACCTTTTGCTAATGGTTTGAAAATAGCTTTATCCAAACCTTGATTAAATGAAAAAGTTGCTCTATTAAGTTTTTCAAAACAGTCTTTTATTTTTTCTGGTTTTTCATTTCCTGATAATGCTAATTCACCATCAGATGCTGCAATAGCATTAAAAGACAATAAAAAAACAGAAAATATTGTTATTACAAATTTTTTAAACATGAATAAATATATTATAAATATCTTAATTATTAAATAGCATTTAAATTTAAAAAATGTCCATAAAGTGTTTATAAATAGCCTAAATTTATGACTAAAATGAATATAGATACGACTCTAAATTATTCTCCAAATTTTGAACTAAAAAAAAGAAGACCTAAAGAAATAAAATTTATTATTTTTCATTACACTGGTATGAAAAAAGAAAATGAAGCTATCATGCAATTAACCAATCCAAATTCAAAAGTCAGCTCTCATTACTTTATAAAAAATAATGGAGAGATATTAACTTTAGTTCCTAATTTATATACCGCATGGCATGCTGGATTATCATCTTGGAAAAAATATAAATCAATTAATAAATATTCAATTGGGATAGAGATTAGCAATCCTGGTCATGGTCATTCCTATAAAAATTTTTCAAAAAAACAAATTAAATCAGTTATAAAATTGGGTTCATACTTAAAAAAAAAATATAGAGTTCAACCAAATTCTATATTAGGCCATTCTGATATTGCTCCAAATAGAAAAAAAGACCCAGGTGAAAAATTTCCCTGGAAATATTTGTCAAAAAAAAAAATTGGTATTTGGCATAACTTAAATGAAAAAAAACTTTTAAAAAAAAGAAATCAAAAAGTTAATGAAATAGATAAAGATAACTTCTTTAAAAATTTATATAAAATAGGATACCTGAAAAAAATAGATACAAATAAATATAAATATTCAAAATTATTGATAACTGCATTTCAGAGAAGATTTAGGCAAGAACTTGTAAATGGTATAATTGATGAAGAATGCTTATTTATTAGTAAAAACTTGCTTAATAAATAATATAAATTTTCTTGATATTTTGTTGTTTACTTATAAGTTGTACCTGCCAGATAAACGACTTGTCGCTTTAATACGTTGAAGAGGAAAGTCCGGGCTCTACAAGGAAACAGTGCCAGGTAATACCTGGCGGGGGCAACCCTAGGGACAGTGCCACAGAAAATAAACCGCCATAACATGGCAAGGGTGAAAAGGTGTGGTAAGAGCACACCGGTTCTATTGGTAACAATGAACGCTGGAAAACCCCACTGGGAGCAAGACTAAGTAGAGATGACATTGTTGCAAGACTAAAAGCCTTCCTTGGCTAGTCATCAGGGTTAGTTGCTTGAGCTTAAGAGTGATCTTAAGCCTAGACAAATGATAAGTTTAAATGACAGAACCCGGCTTATAGTTTATCTGGCAAACTAATTTGAGTCATAAATGCTTGATACATGTTGTTTTATCTAATCATTGAATTCTAAAAATACAAAAAATACTATTTAATTTTAATCAGGGATAGAAAAAATGGTTTAATTCTAGCAATAATAGGCCAGATTCAATATTTGACAGCTTATATAAATACCCATATATTCCCATGTATTCCCAATTATGGAATTAAAATATTATAAAATTTATGTTTTTAAGTACTTACGAAAACAAATTAGACAAAAAAGGAAGAGTTTCAGTGCCTGCTAGCTTTAGATCTCATCTATCTAATTTAGGTTATAATGGTGTTATTTGTTATCCTTCATTTAACAATTCCTCTATTGAAGCATGCTCTCAAGATCGAATAGAAAAGATTTCTTATGCGATTGATAATTTAAATCCTTTTGAGGAAAAAAGAGATTACTTTGCAACATCAATATTATCTGAAAGTACAAATTTACAATTTGATAGTGAAGGCAGAATTTCACTTTCATTAAAATTATTAAAACATGCTAAGATAAAAAATAGCATGCTATTTGTTGGTCAGGGTCAAACATTTCAAATTTGGGAACCGACAACGTTTGAAAAATTTAAGGTAAATGCAAGAAAAAAAGCAAATTCAAATCGAGCGAGCCTTAAATGGGAAAAACATTTAAAAAACAAAGAGGGGAACTAAGATGACAATTAACTTTAAAGCACCAGAAATTAAAGAGCTTCAACCAAGACTTCTTGTATTGGGAGTTGGAGGAGCAGGCGGAAATGCAATTAATGAAATGATTGAAAATAATCTTCAAGGGGTAGAATTTATTGCAGTCAACACTGATGCACAGGATTTAAAGTTAAGCAAAGCAAAATCCAGAATTCAAATTGGTTTAAATTTAACTAAAGGTTTAGGAGCAGGTGCAAAACTTGATATTGGTCAAGCTGCAGCTGACGAATCTTTAAATGAAATTGTAAATACGTTACAGGGTGCAAACATGGTATTTATCGCAGCAGGTATGGGAGGTGGAACGGGCACTGGTGCTGCTCATGTCATCGCAAGAGCTGCTAAGGAATTAAATATTTTAACAGTGGGTGTTGTAACACTTCCTTTTTTATACGAAGGACCTTCAAGAATGAGAAGAGCACAACAAGGTTTAGAAGAATTGAGAAAACACGTTGATACTATAATTGTAATTCCAAATCAAAACTTGTTTAAAATAGCAAATGAACAAACAACATTTGAAGAGTCGTTTAACCTTTCAAATAATGTCTTAATGCACGGTGTTCAAAGTATTACTGATCTAATGGTCAGACCTGGTCTGATAAACTTAGATTTTGCAGATGTAGAAACTGTTATGGCCTCAATGGGTAAAGCAATGATGGGAACAGGAGAAGCAGAAGGTGAAGGTAGAGCTATTAAAGCTGCAGAGATGGCCATCAGTAATCCTTTGATTGATGATTATACTTTAAAGGGGGCAAAAGGATTATTAGTAAATATTACAGGTGGCAAAGACCTTAAACTTTTTGAAGTTGATGAAGCGGTCAATAAAGTGAGAGCTGAAGTTGACCCTGAAGCTGAACTAATTATTGGCGCAATTACAGATACAGAGCTAGATGGAAAAATGAGAGTTTCAATTGTTGCAACCTCTTTAGATGGCCAACAACCAGAAACTAAATCAGTTATAAATATGGTTCATAGAATACAAAATCGAAACCCTGGTTACTCAGATTTTTCTAACATGGGTTCATCAGCATCATTTAATTTTTCAAACTCAGCTTCAAATCCAATTTCACATGGTGCTAATGCTTTAAAGCTTGAAAATGAAGTTGTTCAAGAGCATCAAAGTGAAACTTCTCAAACAAATTTTACAAATGATGAGGTTTTACAGAGCAACAATCTTGAGACGGAGAAAGTTTTAGAGGATGCAACTATCAATGAAATGGAGAAATCCTTTACACAAGAGGCTATTGAAACAATGAATAATTCTAATATACCAGACAGCGTTAATGATGTTTCAAATGACTTAAAAGAATTTGGAGTAGATTCTGAATCTCCAGATTTATTCAGCACTGAAACAGTTAATTCAACTCCAGAAGATTTATTATCCTCCGAAGAAGATGAAGAGGACGATCTTGAGATACCAGCATTCCTGAGAAGACAAAAAAATTAATGGTCTTCAAAGAAATAAATGGACGCCGCCATAACACCAATGATGCAAAAGCATTATCCGGTGTTGCTAAAAGAAATTATTAGCATTATTTCCCCTCAATATGGCGGCACATTTATTGACTGTACCTTTGGTCAAGGTGGGTATACAAAAAAAATATTAGAATTTGATAATACTAAAGTAATTGCTCTAGATAGAGATCCTGAAAGTAAAAAAGTTGCTTTAAAATTAACAGAAAAATTTGAGAATAGATTTAAGTTTAAAAATATAAAATTTAGTCAATTAAAAAATTTAAAACTAAAAAACGAAAATATCAAAGGCATTATATTTGATTTAGGATATTCTTATACTCAAATCAAAGATCCAGATAAAGGGTTATCGTTTGACACTGTTGGCAAATTAAATATGCAATTAGGTTTAAATTCTTTTTCAGCTGAAGACGTAATAAATAAACTAGATCAAAAAGAATTAGAAAAAATTTTCAGATATTTTGCAGATGAAAAAGAAGGAAAATATATCGCAAAAAATATTGTTAAAGAAAGAATAAAAAAAAAAATTGATACTCAAACTTTAGTTAAAATAATTGATATTTCAAAAAGAAGAAAAAATTTTAGGGTTAATAATTCTACTAAAACTTTTCAAGCTTTAAGAATGTTTGTTAACAATGAGATTAGTGAATTAATTTATGGACTGATTAATGCCACAAAAATTTTAAAAAAAGATGGAGTTTTAGCAGTTGTAACATTTCACTCTTTAGAAGATAAAATAGTTAAATATTTTTTAAAAAGTCTCTCAGAAAATAAAAGTATCTCCAGATATACACCAGTAACCCAACAATGTGAGAACTTATTTAAATTGACCAAAAAAAAACCAATTTCACCCAGTTATAAGGAGTTGAATGAAAACCCTTCTTCTAGGTCTGCAAAACTAAGATTTGCAATAAAAAAAAGTGATTTTTTTGATTTTGAGACAGATATTGAGGATCAATTTAAAAAATTAATAGAAATAGAAAATTTTGGAAAAAAATTATGAAAAAAATGATTTTAATATTCACAATTTTTTCATTAATTTTATTCACGGCAATAATAAAAAACTCAGCAAAAAAAATCGAGGACGAATTATTTACAACAAAAGAAAATTTAAGAGTTTTAGATTCTGAATACGAGAATATCATGCTAGAACATGATTATTTAAGCTCTGCTGAAAAACTACTTGAATTTCAATCTTTATATTTTGACGATCAGTTAATTCAAAAAAATATTAAAAATATCAAAATTTATAATATTTCAAAAAATAAAAAGCAAGTTGAGGAGTTAAAAATATTGAAAAAATAATGAATAAATATAAATCAAATTTAATAATAGAAGATAACGAAAATGATTTTATATACGAAAAGAAAAAGACTGGATTAAATATTCAGTTTAATAGGGTTGCTTTCATTTTTTTCATTTTTTTTATAATACATATTATTTACTCCATTCATTTAATAAAACTTGGTACACGATATTCATCAGTAGAAAAAACAAATAATTCCCTAATCAATGAAAAGCTTTATAGAGCTGATATTGTAGATATTAACGGTAATTATTTAGCAAAAACTGTTAATTCTATTGATATAGGGCTAAAAACATCAGATGTAATAAATCCAAAAAAATTATTACTAAGTTTAAATGTGATCTTTCCAGACAAAAATTTTGATGAAATTGAAAAAAAAATAAAACAAAAAAACTTTTTCTATTTTGAAAAAAAAGTTTCTGTGGAAAATTATGAAAAGTTGATGAAACTTGGAGACAAATCTTTAAAACCTGAGGAAAAAGTTTTAAGGATTTATCCTCAAAAAAATCTTTTTAGTCATATTATTGGTCAAATAGATAATGACAACGTTGGAATTTCGGGATTGGAAAAATCTTTAAATGATACTTTGTTAAAATCTAGAAAACCCGTCAGGTTAACAGTAGATAAAGATTTACAATTTCTTATACGTGAAGAATTAATCAAATATCAAGAAATTTTTAATAGTAAAGGAAGTGCCTCAATTTTAATGGATATTCATAATGGAAATATTCTATCTCTAATTTCTCTGCCTGATTTTGATCCAAATCAAAGGCAACAATTAACTGATACAAATTATATAAATAGAGTAACAAAAGGAACTTATGAACTAGGCTCAGTTTTTAAAGCATTTACGTTTGCGAGTGCATTAAATGAAAAACTAATCAAACCAGAAACTGAATTTTTTGATCTTCCAAAATCAATAAATTGCTATGGGTTTCCAATAAGAGAGTATGATAATGAAATTCCGTCTAATTTAACTGCAGAACAAATATTTGTAAGATCTGGAAATATAGGCTCAGTGAGAATTGCACAAAAAGTTGGTTCAGAAAAATTTAAGTTATTTTTAGAAAATCTTGGTATTCTTAGTGATATTCAGTTTGATATAGAGGAGGTGGCCCCTCAAAAAAATTATAATTTTGGAAAATGTAAACTTGCAACTGCATCCTTTGGTCATGGGGTAGCTACTACAATTCTTCAACTTGCCAAAGGTTACGCGATTTTGTCGAATGGTGGATACGATGTAAAGCCAACTCTTATTCAAGAGAACACTGAAAAAAATAAAAAGAAAAAAAAATTACTAAATAAAGGGGTATCAGAACAAGTTGTGAGTGCTCTTAGAAAAATAGTTAATACGGAGGAGGGAACTGCTAAATTTGCAGATGTAGAATATTTTGAGATTGGTGGAAAAACTGGAACTGCAGATCAGCCTAAAGATGGAGCTTATTCTGATGCTAAAATAAATACTTTTGCATCTATATTTCCTACATCAAGTCCTCAGTATGTATTTATAGTGATGTTGGATACTCCACAGAAAGCAAAAGATTATTATTATAAATACAGACATAAAAAAGGTGGGTGGAAAGGTACTTTGTATAATACTGCTGGTTGGACTTCTGTTGAAGTTGCAGGAAAGATTATAGATAAAGTTGGACCGATTTTAGCCACAAAATATATAGAGATTAATTAATAATGCGTTTAGGGGATCATTTTCAACAGATAAAAAAAAAATATAATGACATTTTTTTTTCTGGAATTTGTTTTGACCATAGACAATTTAAAAAAAATTACATCTTTTTTGCAATAAAAGGAAATAATATAGATGGTAATAATTTTATACCATCTGTAATAAAAAAAGGTTGCAAAATAATTGTTACTGAAAAAAAATTTGATGAAAAAAAAAATAAAGTTTTATTTATCCAAACAAAAAATATTAGAAAATTACTAGCTAAAATTTCTTTTAGTATTTTTAAAAAAAAGCCTAGCAATTTATTAGCTGTAACAGGTACCAATGGTAAATCTTCAGTTTCAGATTTTTATTATCAAATATTACATTTGAACAATAAAAATGTTGCTTCAATAGGAACACTAGGTGTGAAATCAAATAACTTTAGTTTAAATTTATCTAATACTACTATCGATCCCATTAATTTAAGCAAAATCCTTAATCAATTAAAAAAAAAAAAAATTGAGAATGTAATTATGGAAGCATCAAGTCATGGGTTACATCAAAATAGATTAGATGGACTTATGTTTAATACAGCTATTTTTACAAATTTATCCCAAGATCACTTAGACTATCATAAAAATTTAAAAAGTTACTTAAATGCTAAACTTTACCTGTTCGAAAATCTAATTAAAAAAAAAGGATTTGTTATAATTGATGAAAAAATACCTGAATTTAAAAAAATTAAAGATATCAGTTTAAAAAAAAAATTAAACTTATTTACTTTAGAAAATAAAAATTTCCAGATTTTATCCCATAGTTATGAAAATGAGGCCCAAATATTAAAAATAAAATACGAAAATCAAACACACAATATTAGAGTTAATCTTGTAGGAAAAATTCAATTAAAAAATATTATTATGGCAGCAATGGCGGCCTTAAAAAGTAATTTGAATTTACATAAAGTATTTAGTGTTATCCCTAAACTATCTCCAGTTGAAGGCAGGTTGGAAAATATTGGGAAAATTAAAAATAAATCTTTAGTATTCCTTGATTACGCTCATACTCCAGATGCTCTTCAAACTTGTATTCAGAATATTAGAGAACAGTTTCCAGATAAGTTTATTTCTGTACTTTTTGGATGCGGCGGAGATAGAGATAAGGGAAAAAGATTAAAAATGGGCAAAATTGCTGATAAATATGCAGATAAAATTTACCTGACAGATGATAATCCACGACATGAAAGTCCAAGGAAAATAAGAGAAGAGATTAAAAAGGGTATAAAAAAATGTCAAACAGTTGAAATTTCTAATAGAAAAAAAGCAATTGCAAAAGCAATAAATAACTTAAAGACAGGAAATATTTTAATAGTTGCAGGAAAAGGCCATGAAAAAACACAGCAGATTGGAAATAGAAAAATTTTTTTATCAGATAGACAAATAATTTTGAGCTCAATTAAAAAAAAGAATTTAATTCTGTCAAAAGATTTAAAATTAAATATTTTTAATGAAAGATTTGGTCATAATGTTCTTTCATCAAACTCAGTCATAAATAAAGCTTCCATAAATTCTGAGATTGTTGAAAAAAATGATATTTTCTTTGCAATTAAAGGAAAAATAAATGATGGAAATAAATTTGTTAAACAAGTAATTAAAAAAAAGGTATCTATCGCTGTTGTACACAAAATTCAAAATAAACTATCTAAAAATAAACAAGTAAGCTCATTAAACCCATTAGGTGTACTCACAGAAACTGCAAAAATCTTTAGGCAAAATATTTCTACAAAAATTATTGCCATAACTGGTAGTTGTGGAAAAACTTCTCTAAAGGAATTATTAGGAAGTTCTTTAAACAAAATATCCAAAACAACTATTTCTCCACAATCATATAATAACAAATATGGGGTTCCTCTTAGTCTTTTTAATATAAACCAAAATGATGATTATGGTGTTCTGGAAGTCGGAATGGATAAAAAAGGAGAAATACATCAGCTGTCAAATATTATTAATCCTGATGTAAGTGTAATCACAAATATTAACTATGCTCATGCCAAAAACTTTAAAAATATAAGACAAATAGCTCTGGCGAAATCAGAAATAATTAATAATACTAAAGACAATGGTTATGTGGTTATTAATGCTGATGATTCTTTTTTTGGTTTACATAAAAAAATTTCTCAAAAAAAAAAAATCCAAGTTTTATCTTTTGGGATTTATAATCGTTACGCAAATATAAAACTTGAAAATATTACGAAATTAAAAAAAAAATATAAAATTAAAGTAAAAGTAAATAATTTTACTAAAAATTTTATAATTTCAAATGATTTTCAAAATAATATTTATAATATCTTAGCTGCCCTAGCTGTTAAAAGCATTTTTTTTGATGTTTCAAAATTAAATAAAAGTACCTTTCTAAATTTTAAAACTCCAGAAGGTAGGGGAGATATTACAAAAATTAAAGTGAATAAAAAAATTATAAATCTTATTGACGAAAGTTATAATTCTAATCCGTTATCTTTAAAGACCGCAATATTAAACTATGACAAGATTAAAACAAAACACTCTAAAAAATATCTTATTCTTGGTGATATGTTGGAACTTGGTAATCACTCAAAAAAACTTCATGAGTCTATAGCACCAGTAATTAATAAGACAAATATTGATAAAGTTTTCGTCAAAGGAAAAGAAATTTTCTTTTTATATGATCGAATTTCTAAATTTAAAAAAGGCTCAGTTTTAAAGAATAAATCGCAAATAAACGAATTAATTGAAAATAACTTTGATAATAATGATTTCTTAATGATTAAGGCCTCAAATGCGACAGGTTTCAATAAGATTGTAAAAGAATTAAAAGGTACAAATTAAATGCTTTATCAATTTCTTCTCAACTTTGTTGATACTCTTGGATTTTTGAATGTATTCAAATACATTACTTTTAGAACTGGATTATCTCTTTTTACATCTTTAGCTATAGTTTTAATTATTGGTGGACCTTTAATAAAGTTTTTCTCTACCCAAAAAATTTTAAATCCTATTAGAGATGATGGTCCTCAAGATCATATTGTAAAAAAAATTGGAACCCCAACAATGGGTGGTGTGATAATTTTAATAGGTTTATTAATTTCAGTCTTATGTTGGGCGGATTTATCGAATATAAACATTCTTTTTTGTATTTATATTGCTATTTCATTTGGTATTTTAGGAGCTTTCGATGATTATAAAAAAATTAAACATAGTAACTCTTCAGGTATATCATCTAAATTTAAAATAATTTATCAGATCATTTTAGCAATTATAGGAATTTATTTTTATGTTTACTTTGTAGAATATGAGAACATTACTAATTTATATTTTCCATTCTTTAAAAACTTAATTATTAATTTAGGATGGTTTTTTATACCATTTGCTGTCTTCGTTTTAATTGGTTCATCTAATGCAGTTAATTTAACAGATGGTTTAGACGGTTTAGCAACAGTACCAGTTATTTTAGTTGCAGGATGTTTTGCATTTATAAGTTATGTAACTGGCAATATTGTTTTTTCAGATTACTTACAAATACCTTATATTGAAGGTACAGGTGAAATTTCAATTTTCTGTGGAGCTATTATAGGGTCATGTTTAGGTTTTCTTTGGTTTAATGCTCCACCAGCTAAAATTTTTATGGGAGACACTGGATCATTGTCCTTAGGAGGATCTCTTGGAGCAGTAGGAATAATAACTAAACACGAAATTGTTCTTGCAATTACGGGGGGGTTATTTGTGCTCGAAGCAGTCTCTGTGATGGTTCAAGTAATTTCTTTTAAACTCACAGGTAAACGAGTTTTTAGAATGGCACCAATTCATCACCACTTTGAAAAGAAGGGTTGGCCAGAATCAACAGTGGTCATAAGATTTTGGATCATCTCTATCATTTTAGCAATGATAGGACTGGCGACTTTAAAATTAAGATAATGAAAAAAAAATTAAGATAATGAGAAAAATCAATAATATTTTTTTAAAAAAAAAAATATTAATTTACGGATTAGGTAAAAGTGGGATATCAACTTATAATTTCCTAAGACAAAAAGCCCAAATAAATCTATTTGATGACAACCCTCAAAATAATCTAAAATTTGATATAAGAAGCCTAAGTTTTTCAAAAATAATTAAAAGTCATTTTGATTTTATAATAATTAGCCCAGGTATAGACTGTTCCAATTGTAGGTTATCAAAATACTTGAAGCAGAATTCGTCTAAAATTTATACAGATCTTGACGTTTTTTACTCATTCTTTAGCAATGATAGTATTACGATCACTGGTACGAATGGAAAATCGACCACCGCAAAACTCCTATATGATGTTTTAAGGGATCAAAAAAAAGATGCCAGACTAATTGGAAATATTGGAAATCCGGTCCTTTCTGAAAAAAAAATTACAAAAAAAACTTTTTTTATAATTGAAGCATCATCTTATCAGCTTGATTATAGTAAAATTTTTAGATCAAAATATTCTGTTATTCTTAATATTACACCTGATCACATCGAGAGACATAAAAATTTCGAAAATTATATTGAAGCTAAGTTTAGATTATTAAATTCACAAACAAAACAATCTGTAGCTTTTGTTAAAGGGAATGACCCAGTTATTAAAAAAAAACTGAAAAGCAAAAACTACAAACAAAAAATTTTTAAAATAGATACTTCAAATACCCCTAAAATATTTGAAAAAATATCAAATAGTTATTTTTTGTCTTTTGGAAACAAAGAAAATCTAATTTTTATTTTAAAAATATGTCAAATTTTGAATCTCAATAAAGAAAAAATATTAAAAACAATAAATAAATTTAAGGGATTAAAATATCGTCAACAAATAATTTATGACAATAATCGTTTAAGTATAATAAATGACTCGAAATCTACCAGTTTTGCTTCATCAGAAAGTCTTCTTAAAAACCTTAAAAATGTTTATTGGATATTATGTGGTATACCAAAAAAAGGAGATAAATTTAATCTTACTAAATTCCAATGTAAAAATTTAAAGGGCTATATATTCGGAGAACATTATAAAAAATTTAGAAAATATTTTAAAAATAAATTAAAAATTAAAAAGTCTAAAAATTTAGAAGATACACTCAATCAAATATTTTTGGATATTAAACTTAATAAGGTAAAAAAAAATATAATTTTATTTAGTCCAGCTGGAGCATCATTTGATAATTTTAAAAACTTTGAGGATAGAGGTATTCATTTTAATCAAATAATTAAAAAGTATCTAAATGCAAAGCGATAGTTTTTTTTATAAATTTTATTATCTGTGGTGGAAAAATATTGATAAGTCTATTTTTTTTATAATTAGTTTGTTATTTATTATTGGTCTATTATTTTCTTTAGTTTCTACATCATTAGTAGCTTCTGATAAATTAGATACAAATAGTTATTTCTTTTTTTTCAAACATTTAATTTATGTACTGATTGGGATATTTATTGTTTTTTTATTTTCTTCTCTCAAGAAAGAGCAATTAATAAAATATTCAATAATACTTTTTTTTATTTCTTTAATTTCATTATTATTAGTTCCACTTATAGGTGTTGAGGTCAAAGGCTCCAAGAGATGGATAGATTTTCTTTTTTTACCAAGGTTTCAACCTATCGAAGTTTTAAAACCTTTTTTGATAGTTTTTTTGGCTAATATCCTTTGTACTGAAAAAATCAATATAATGATTAAATATGTGTTAACGGCACTAACTACATCAATTATATCTCTTCTACTAATACTCCAGCCAGATATAGGTCAAACCTTACTGGTAGTTTTTTCTTGGTCTGTATTAATTTTTACATCAGGTATTAATCTATTTATTCTTTTAGCATTTTTTTTCTTAGTAATAATTTTGCTAACATATTTAATAGTATACGTACCCAGGTTTGATTATATACAAGGGCGTATCCAATCTTTTTTTGACAGGGAAACAGGAACTCACAATTTTCAGTCTGATAAAGCAATAGACTCGATTACTAGTGGAGGTTTTTTTGGAAAAGGAATTGGAGAAGGCACTCTTAAAAACAGAGTGCCTGAGGCACATACTGATTATATCATTTCTGTGATTTCAGAGGAATTTGGAGTGGTTGCTATAATGTTAATATTATTATTATTTTTGATATTTATTTATATGGTTTTTAAAAAAATCAGTTTCGAAACAAATGATAGAATTAAACTGATATTAATAGGATCAATAAGTTTAATTTTAATGCAAGCCACAATTCATATCGGTGTAAATATTAGATTATTTCCGACTACTGGAATGACTTTACCTTTCTTAAGTTATGGAGGCTCATCAATTATTAGCACATCAATACTTGCAGGAATTATATTAAATTTAACAAAAAGGAGAATAAACTAGCTGATGAAAAAAAAAATCATGATTACCACTGGTGGATCTGGGGGACATGTACTACCAGCTTTAACAATTCATGATCATTTAATAAATGAGTATGACATATTAATTTCAAGTGATCTAAGAGGATTAAAATATTTTGAAAAAGAAAAATATAAACCACTTGTTGTTGATACTCCAAAACTTAAAATCTCTATTTTTTTTCCTTTTTTAATTTTAAAAGTTTTTTTATTAATCATTAAATCTTTGAGTATTTTAAAAAAAGAAAAAATATCTATCTTAATTTCAACTGGTGGTTATATGTCATTACCCTTATGTTTAGCCGCAAAATTATTAGGTATTAATATTTATTTGATTGAGCCAAATATGGTTTTGGGAAGAGCAAATAAATTTTTCTTAAAATTTTCAAAAATCGTTATATGTTATTCAAAAAATATAATTAATTTTCCAAAAAAATTTGAGAATAAATTAAGAATTCTAAAACCTTTAGTAAGAAAAAAATATTATTCAGAATTAGCAAATTTGAAAGAAAATAATTTATTTACAGTTATTATTATTGGGGGAAGTCAGGGTGCAAAAATTTTTGATAGTTTGTTACATCAAGCTTTAGCAGAAGTTTCAAAAACTATAAAAATAAAAATTATTCACCAAACAAGTCAAAGTAATAAAAATTTTCTAATGAATTTTTATAAAGAAAATATGATCGAACATCATGTTTTTGTATTTGAAAAAGATCTCAATAAGCTTTTAATTAAATCTGATCTTTGTATTACAAGAGGAGGTGCTTCAAGTTTAGCAGAATTATCATTATTAAAAGTTCCTTTTATATCAATTCCACTACCATCTTCTATGGATAATCATCAACAAGAAAATGCAAAATTTTATAAAGCTCACAATTCTTGTTGGATTATAAACCAAAAGGATTTTGTGAAAAGAAATTTTGAGGATCTTTTGCTAAAGATAATCAAAAATAAAGATGAATATTTGTTAAAAAAAAAGAATTTAGAAAATTTAAATTATCAAAATACATGGATTAATGTTAATGAAAATTTATTATCAATTTTAAATGAAAATTAAATTAGCAAAAACAGAATTAATACATTTTATTGGTATTGGAGGCATTGGTATGAGTGGCCTGGCCTTAATAATGAAAGGTAAAGGTTTTAGAGTTCAAGGTAGTGATATTTCTATTAACAAAAATATAGAACGAATTAAAAAAGAAAAAATAAAAGTTTTAATTGGACATAAAAAACAAAATATAAATAAAGCAACAATACTAGTTGTATCTTCAGCCATAAAAAAAAATAATCCAGAAATGTTAGAGGCGATAAAAAAGCAATTACCTATTTATAAAAGAGGAGAGATGTTAGCTAACATTGTATCTTTAACAAAAAATATTGTTGTAGTGGGTTCTCATGGCAAAACTACTACTACATCTTTAATAACCTCTATTTTTCAAGAAACCAAAATAGATCCAACTATTATTAATGGAGGAGTAATAAACTCTATAAATAATTCTGCAAAACTTGGTAAAAGTGAATGGTCAATATTAGAAGCTGATGAATCAGATGGTAGTTTTGTTCATACTCCTCCAACGTACGCAATCATAACAAATATTGATAGAGAACATATGGACTACTATGGTTCTATGAATAAATTAAATAAGTATTTTGTAAATTTCGTTGAAAAAGTCCCATCATTTGGAAAATCATTTATATGTCTGGATAACAATAATAACAAAGTTCTAATAAAAAAATTAAAAAATAAAAATTTTTATACTTATGGGATAGATGACAGATCTAATTTTTGTATTAAAAATATAAAACAATTTAGAGAATACTCTAAATATGATTTAAAAATTAAATTACCAAATAAGAAAATTAAAATATTTAAACAAATAAAAATTCCATTATTGGGTTTACATAATATCAAAAATTCAGCAGCTGCGTCAGCCTTAGCACTTTCTGTTGGTTTAAGTATTTCAAATATAAAAAAAGGACTTAGAAAATTTAAAGGCGTTCAAAGAAGATTTAATAAAATTTTTACTTTTAATCATGTTGATTTTTTTGATGATTATGCACACCATCCAACCGAAATTAAAGAGGTTCTTAATGGAGTGAAAAAAGTCTACTCTAATTATGAAAAAATATGTATTTTTCAACCTCACAGGATATCAAGATTAAAAGATTTAAGGTCAGAATTTGCTTCAGCATTTTTAAATGCAGATAAAGTAATTCTTTTTCCAATATATACTGCAGGAGAAAAAATTAAATTAGGTTTTAGTTATTATGATTTTGCAAAAGACATCATTAAAAAATCCAAAGTTCAATTATTTTTGGTAAATGATAAAACTCAATTAGTAAAATACATAAAACATAACATTTATGGAGATAAAATTGTTATAGCTATGGGAGCTGGCTCTATCTCATCATGGATGAGAGAGATACCAAAATATTTAAAATGAGTGAATACTTGAAAGAATTGTCGTCAGAATTTAATGAAAATTTAAAGTTGAACTATGATTTAAAGAAAAAAAATTGGTTTAATATTGGTGGAAAAGCAAAAATTTATTATAAAGCTAAAAATTTAAAAGAATTAATTAGATTTTTAAAAAAAATTAATAATCAAGAAAAAATCTTTATTTTAGGAGGCGGTTCAAATACGTTAATCACAGACAATAATTATGATGGTGTAGTAATAAAATTATTAAACAATTTTAATAATATTTCATTACTATCTGATGATATTATTATTGCAGGTAGTGGAGTTAGCGATAAATCTCTATCAGAATTTGCTACTAATAATAGTTTGGGTGGCTTTGAATTTTTATCTTGTATACCAGGTACTGTTGGAGGTGGTATTAAAATGAATGCAGGATGTTTTGGAAGAGAATTTAAAGATATTCTGATTTCTCTTCAAGCAGTAAATAAATCAGGTAAATTGCTAACCATATCAGTCAAAGATATAAATTTTAATTACAGAGACAGTGGTTTATCTGATGAACTCATATTTTTAAGTGCATCATTAAAAGGATATAAAAAAGATAAATCCGCAATAAAGACCGAGGTTCAAAGGCTAGTAGAAAAAAAAGAATTAGCTCAACCTACAAGAATAAAAACAAGCGGAAGTACATTTAAAAATCCTATTAATCAAACAGATAAAAAGGTATGGGAGTTAATAAGTGAATCAGTACCACTCGAAAAATCATTTGGAGATGCATCAATTTCAGATAAGCACTGTAATTTTTTTGTAAATAAAGGTAATGCAAAATTTGAGGATATGAAGAATTTGATTAATTTTGTTACTGAATGTGTTTTTAAAAAAACTGGGATTAAGCTTGAGACAGAAATCAAAATAGTAGAATAGTTTGAAAAATAAAATATTAATAGTATCAGGTGGTATTTCAAAAGAGAGATTAATTAGTCTTGATACTGGATTGCAAGTATCAAAAGAATTAATAAAAAATTTTTATCATGTAAAAATTTCTGAACCAAATAATAATCTAGAAAATACCATTAAAAAATTTAAACCTGATGTAATTTTTAATGCTTTACACGGACAGTTTGGAGAAGACGGTTATATTCAAACCATACTTGAAAGATTTAAAATACCATATACTCATTCAGGTGTAATTCCATCAGCAATAGCAATGGATAAAGAAATATCAAAAAAATTATTTATAAAACATAAAATAAATACTCCAAAATTTTTAACGCATTCATTCGACATAAAAAATTCACAACTTCTAAAAGCAATCTATAGCAAATTAAAATTCCCGGTTGTAGTCAAACCATTAAATGAAGGATCAAGCGTAAATGTATTTATCTGCAATAAAAAAAATATATTTAAAATTTTAAATTCGCTAAAAAATTATAAAAAAGTAATGATTGAAGAATTTATTGGAGGCAGAGAAATACAAGTTGCGATTTTGGGAAACAGAAAACTAGGGGCGATTGAACTAAGACCGAAAAGAAAATTTTATGATTACCAAGCCAAGTATAATACTAACGCAAAAACACAGCATATTATTAAAATTGATTTACCTAAAAAAAAATTAAACGAAGTATTAGATACTGCATTTAAAGCACACAAAATAATCGGCTGTAAAGGAGTTACCAGATCTGATTTTAAATATTTTAATGGTAAATTTTATTTACTTGAGATTAATACCCAGCCTGGGATGACAAAGCTTTCTTTAGTTCCAGAAATAGCTGCTTATCACGGAATGAGTTTTAAAGAATTAATAGAGTGGATATTAAAAGATGCCTCAACAAAAAGGTAAAAAAATTTTATTTTATATATTAATACTTCTTATAGCTGGATCGATTAACAATACCTCACTCACTAAAATTCAAATTCAGAAAATTAAAGATATTAAAATTTCAGGATTAAATGTAGATGAAAATGTAAATCTTTTACAAAATATTCAAGGTCTAAATTTAAAAAACTTATTTTTCTTAAATGGAAATGAAATTTCAAAAATAATTAGTTCTAATAGTCTGGTCGAGAATTTTGAAATATTTAAAAAATATCCTAACACACTTGATATTAAAATTGAAAAAACAAACTTTCTTGCAAAAATTAATCGTAACGGAAAAATTTTAATTGTCGGCTCAAATGGTAAGTTATCCAATACCAAATATTTGGAAAAAGAGTTACCATTCATTTTTGGAAAGCCAGAGATTAAAGAATTTATTAAGTTTACTAATTTGATTGAGCAATCTAAGTTTTCCTCTAAGGAGATTAAAAATTTTTATTTTTTTCCGTCTAAAAGATGGGATTTAGAACTTGAGAATAATATAATTTTAAAATTATCAAAGGATCATACTAAACTTTCTTTAGACCAAGCTTTTGAAGTTTTAAATGATAATAATTTCAATGATGTAAACATTATTGATGCGAGAATTAAAAATCAAATCATTATAAATGATTGACCAAGAAATTTTTGAAACATATTTAAGTATTTCTAAACAAAAATTTGGGATTTATTTATTAGATAAAATAAATTTAAAAAATATTTATAAGGAAGAATTGTACTTTGAAAATAACACAGATCAAATTGATTATAATTTGTTAAGTCAATTTCTTGATAAACATATTTTTAAAATAGAAAAATTGAATAGAAATTTTTTAAAAAATATTTTCCTTATAATTGAAAATAATAAAATTTTAAATTTTTCTATTGGAATAAAGAGAAAAAGCTATAGTCAAAAAATTAACAAACAATATTTAGAAAGTTCTCTGACTGAACTTAAGCATTTGTTTAAAGAAACCTATCAAAAAAACAAAATTCTTCATTTTTCAGTTAATAGATACTTAATTGATGGGGTTGATCACTCATCATTTGATCAAGAGATTGATGGTGATCATATATGTGTTGAAGCAAATTTTATTTCAATTCCAGGCTTATTGATTAAAGAAATAAGTGCTGTATTAGCTAAACATCAAATAAAAATAGATCGATTCTTTGACAAAAAATATATTCAAAATTTATTTCAAGAAAAAACTTTAGATTTGTCTGTATGTGCGTTTAAGCTACGAAGTGGTCAAATTCAGAATGAAGTTCATTTTATTTCAAAAACTGTTAAAAAAAAGGGGTTTTTTGAAAAATTTTTTCAATTATTTAGTTAATATCGTCTTATCTGGTAACAATAGTTGTTTTTAAACTTTAGAGGTTTCAAATTAAAACATTGAATGTCTTATCTAACCCAAAAAACATTAAAAAGTAAAGTTTCTTTTAGTGGAATAGCTTTGCATAGTGGATTTAATGTGAATATTTGCATAAAGCCCGCTGAACCTGATTTTGGAATAGTATTTAAAAGGGTTGATTTAAATTTAAATAATATAGTTTATCCCAACTTTAATAACGTAACAAACACATCTTTAAATACAACAGTTGAAAATGAGTTTGGTGTAAGAGTTTCAACCATAGAACATTTAATGGGGGCATTATTTGGTTTGGGAATTGATAATGCATTGATTGAAATTGATAATGAGGAAGTACCAATCTTAGATGGCTCAGCAAAAGTATTTATAGATAAAATAATCTCCTCGGGTTTCGAATTAAGTAATTCTCCAATTAAAGTTATAAAAATTAAGAAAGAGATAAAATATTCTCAAGGAGAAAGATTTATTTCCATCAAACCCTCGACCTTGAGTTTGGATATTGATTTTGAATTGAAATACAAAAATAATATAATTGGAAATCAAAGAAATAAAGTAAAAGTTTATGAAGATGATCTAAGAGATATTTTTAATTCAAGAACTTATTGTCTATTTGAAGATATTGAAATGATCAAAAAAAAAGGAATGGCAAAAGGAGGTAGCCTAGAAAACGCTATAGTTGTAAAAGGTGAAGAAATATTAAATTCAGAAGGACTAAGAAATGATAAAGAGTTTGTAAATCATAAAATTTTAGATTGTATTGGTGATCTTTACACTACCGGCTATAGAATTGTAGCAAGTATTAGATGTTCACAAGGTGGACATTATTTAACAAATAAATTACTCAGAGAAGTTTTCAAAGATAAAGGGAATTTTTCTATATTAGAAATCAAAGAAAAAAATCTTCCACATACATTGATTAATAAAAATTTGTTAAGATCTATAGCTTAAGTTAAGAAAACTTTTAAATTAGACTTCAAATTAATATATAAGTAATTATGAATTTTATTGGACGTTTTATATTAGTTTTATTAATTTTTATTTTTTCAGCTTGTTCTAAAGAAACAATTAAAAAATCTACTATTAAAGAAAAAAGTTTAGACGCTCAAGTTCTTGAGGCTTACAAAGAAGGCAAGATTGCACTTGAAGAAGGAGATGTTTTATTCGCAGCAAAAAAATTTAATGAAGCAGAAATTCTTTTTCCACAATCTAAGTACGCTCCAAAATCTGCACTTATGGCAGCTTACTCATATTATATTCAAGATTACTATGGCGATTCAATAGCAGAATTAGAAAGATTTATTAAAATTTACTCAAATCATGAGGATTTAGATTATGCCTATTACTTGCTGGCGATATGTTATTATGAACAAATTGTTGATGAAAAAAAAGATTTACAATCTATTTTAAACTCTAAGGAAATTTTTGAAATTTTAATCAAGAAATATCCAAAATCAGAATATTCAATAGATGCAAATTTTAAAATGGATTTAATAAATGATATTCTGGCTTCAAAAGATATGTATATTGGAAGATATTACGTAGACAAAAAAAAATGGATTTCTGCGATTAATAGATTTAGATCTGTTGTAGATAACTACGATAAAAGTATATATATAGAGGAAGCTTTATATAGATTAGTAGAAATCTACTATTTAATCGGATTAACAGATGAAGCTAAAAAGTATGCTAAACTTTTAGGTTATAATTATCAATCATCTGAGTGGTATGAAAAATCTTATGTTATGTTTGATAAAAAATACTCTAATAATAAAAGAATTCTAACGAGTAAAAATAAAAAGAGTAATATTTTAATTAGAAAATTCAAATCTCTTTTTGATTGAGATGAAAAAAAGTGAAATTACAAAAAAATATTTAAAGAAAATAAAATTAATTAATAAATTTAATAAATTTTATTTTGAGAAAGATAAACCTATAGTATCGGATGGAGTGTATGATGATTTAAAAAAAGAAATTTTATTATTAGAAAGAAAATACATTTTTTTAAATTCCAAAAATTCACCATCTCAAGTTGTAGGTCATAAGCCATCTAAAAACTTTAAAAAAGTACAACACAAGGTTCCAATGTTGTCATTATCTAATGCTTTTACAGAAGAAGATTTAAAAAATTTTGAAAAAAAAATTTCTAATTTTCTTTCGAAAAAAAACGATTTTAAAATTTTTTATAGTGCTGAGCCAAAAATTGATGGTATTTCAGCTTCATTAACATATAAAAACGGTAATCTTATAAGAGGCCTGTCAAGAGGAGACGGTAAAGAAGGTGAAGATATAACAGATAATTTAATTACCATTAAAGATATTCCAAAAAAAATATTATCAAAGGATTTTCCAGAAGAAATAGATGTAAGAGGAGAAGTTTTTATTCAAAATAGTGATTTTGAGTATTTAAAAGATAAGTTTGCAAATCCTAGAAACGCTGCCTCTGGCTCATTAAGGCAAAAGAATTCGGGAGATACCAAAAAGATACCATTAAAATTTATTGCTTATACTTTTGGTTTTGAAAATGGTTTAAAAGCTGAAAATCAATCCGATTATCTAAAAAAATTGGATCAATGGGGTTTTAAAATTAATCCTTTAAATAAATTGATCAGTGGATTGGAAAATTTAATACAAAATTATAATGAGATTGAAAAAAAAAGAGCTGATTTGGATTTTGATATAGATGGAATTGTATATAAAGTTAACGATTTTGCTCTTCAAAAAAGGTTGGGAAATGTTGCTAATGCTCCAAGATGGGCTATTGCACATAAATTTTCGTCAAATAAAGCTATTTCTCAAGTAAAAGACATTGAGATTCAAATTGGAAGAACTGGTGCTTTAACACCTGTTGCGAAAATTAAACCAATTAATATTGGTGGAGTAATTGTATCTAACGCAACATTACACAACGAAGATGAAATTGAAAGAAAGGACATTAGAATCGGTGACACTGTAAAAGTAGAAAGAGCTGGAGATGTTATACCTCACGTTATTTCAGTCGATGTATCAAAAAGAAAAAACACCTCAAAGAAATTTATTTTTCCAAAAAAATGTCCATGTGGATATGATGCAATTAAGGAATTTAATAAAGTTACTAAAAAGTTTGATGCTGTAAGAAGATGTCCAGACAGAGGTTTTGAATGCAACAGAATAGCAAAGGAAAAAATTAAACATTTTGTATCAAAAGAGGCTTTTAATATCGATGGGTTTGGAAAAAAAATTGTAGAAAAATTCTGGGAACTAAAATTAATAAAACTTCCACAAGACATATTTAAATTAGATTTTGATAGAATTCAAAAATTAGATGGGTGGGGACAGCTGTCGGCAGACAATTTAAAATATTCCATCAATGAAAAAAAACAAATATCTTTAGAAAGGTTTATTTATTCATTGGGTATTAGACATATTGGATTAGAAAATGCAAAATTATTGTCTAAATATTTAGGTTCTTTCCAAAAATTTAAAAATTTATCAAAAAATAACAAGTGCGATGAATTATTAAATATTGATGGAATTGGTGAAACTCAATTAGTTTCTATCAAAAATTTTTTTTCAAAAAATATTAATCTAAAAATCTTAAATGAATTAGAAAGGCTCCTTAAAATTGTTAATGCTAAAGCTCTTAATACAAATGGTTTATTGAGAGATAAGTCTTTTCTGGTAACAGGTAAATTAAATAATATTAGTAGAGCAGAAGTAAAATCCTTAATTGAAGAAAATTCTGGTACAACGGTGAGTAGTGTATCTAAAAAGTTAAATTATTTGATTACTGGAGAAAAACCGACCAAAAGAAAGATTGAAAGTGCTAGAGCACTTAAAATTAAAATTATAAACCAAGATGAATTTTTAAAAATGTTAAATAAGACTAGCTAGCCATTTTTTCTCATTTGAATTTAAAAATCTTGATATTTTAGCATAAACATTTAAGTGATATTTAAATAAATAATTTTTCTCAAATTTAGTTAGTAAATTGAAATTAATTAAATCTTTTTCAATTGGAGCCATTGTCAAATTTTCAAAAAATAATTTTTTGTTTCGCATTTTAACATAAACCAAATTCTCAATACGAACTCCAAATTTATTTTTTTTGTAAAAGCCAGGCTCATTACTTAAAATCATGCCTTCTTTAATTTTCACCTTATTTATCTTGGATATTGATTGTGGCCCCTCATGAACATTAAGAAAAAAACCAACACCATGGCCAGTTCCATGAGCATAATCTAAATTACTCTTTTTAAGGAATTTTCTAGCTCTCTTATCAATTTTTTTCCCAATATTGTCTCTCATAAGATTGGTTGTTGCTACTGCTATGTGCCCCTTCAGAACTTTGGTAAAAATATTCTTTATATTTTGGTTTTGTTTAGAGAAGCAAATAGTCCTGGTAACGTCTGTTGTTCCATATTTATATTGTCCACCGGAGTCACATAAAAATATATCTTTTTTTTTTATAATCCTGCAATTCTCTGGTCTAGCTCGATAATGAACTATTGCTCCATTTTTTCCTGTTCCAGCAATCGTATCAAAACTAGGATATAAATAATTTTTGTTTTGTTTTCTAAAATTCTCTAACTTGTTTTGTGCTTGGAGTTCTGTGATTGGTTTTTTATTAGTATTTTTTATCCAATATAAAAATTTTGTTAGCGCTGCACCATCAGATACATGTGACTTTATCATATGGTTTATTTCGGTCTTATTTTTAATTGATTTTAAATGATAAATCGGATCTTCTTTTTTTTTAATTTTGAATTTTGATTTAATTAAATTTTCAAAATATATTGAACAAGTACTTTCATCTATTACAAAACTGTTACCTTTCAATTTCAAGATTTCTTGTATATCAATGATTTGATTTAAATTTATAATTTTTTTATTAATTAGTTTTTTGCATTTTGTTTTGTTGGCTATTAAATAAATTCTTTTTGTTTTACTAATTATTAATCTTGAATTAGGCATTGGAGTATTAGGACCATCTTTGCCTCTTATATTTAAAATCCAAGCCACATTTTCAGGTGCACTAACAAATAAATAGTCAGACTTATTTTTCTTAAGATATTTTGAAATTTTATTTAACTTAGATTTGTGACTTTCTCCAATAATATTTTTATCTAAATGGAAAAAAGAACCTATATCTCTAACTTTAAATTTCTTTATTTGATCTATTAGGTTTGTATTTATAAATTTTATTTTACTATATTTTAAAAAAAATTTTTTTATTTGTTTATATGTAAAAAGCTTTGGATCAATACCAAGAGTAAGATTTTTAAATAACTCACAATTAATTAATTTTTCTGTATCTATTATTTTAAAATTCTTACCAGATTCAATTTGACTTTGAATTGTGTAGCGCCCATCTGTAAAAAGATAATTTTCATTTTTTAAAATAATTGCAAGACCAGCAGATCCACTAAAATTTGATATTAACTTTAGCCTGTTAATTTTAGAATATTCAGTAAAATAATCATCATTTTTTGGAACAACGTAACCATCTATGTTATGTTGTTTAAATTTACCCCGTAAAATTTTAATTTTATCTATCACTTTATTCTTTTTTGATATCTAATCCATCCAGGACTTCGAGTTCCCTCCTCAACTTCGAAATCTTGGTTAAATTCAAAATCCTCTTCATTACTTACCTCATCATCAAAAAATGAATTCTTTTCTAAATTTTGTTCTGGTAACTCATCAATAAACCTTGATGCCATACTGTCAATCCAATCCCCTTGGTAAAATCTATTCATTGAAAATGAAATTATAGCTTTTTGTTTGGCCCTAGTTATTCCAACATAAGCAAGTCTTCTCTCCTCTTCGAGGCCTTTTTGGCCTTTTTCCTCAATAGATTTTTGATGTGGGAATAGTCCCTCTTCCCAACCAGGTAAAAAAACTACTTCAAACTCTAAACCTTTTGCAGCGTGCATTGTCATCATATTTACTTTTTCCCCTTGCCATTCTTGATCTACAGATGTTGCAAGCGAGACATGTTCTAAAAAACTTTCTAAATTATCAAATTCTTTCATAGCACTCAGTAATTCTTTAATATTTTCTAATCTATTTTCGTTATCTAAATCTTTTTTATTTTTAAGCATTGCTGAATATCCAGACTCGTCTAGAACAATTTGTAATAGCTTGACGTGATTTGATTTTTTAATTTTCAAATCATTTCTCCACTTATTCAAAGAATTAATAAATAAGCTTAATCCAATTTTAGCTTTTGGTTTTATATGGTTTTGTTCTAGCATTTTGTTAGACGCTCTTTCTAAATTTAAATTATTTTCTTTAGCAAATTCATGAATATTTTTTAAAGTACTATCTCCTATTGCTCTTTTGGGGTTATTTACAATTCTCTCAAAAGATAAATCGTCTTTTTCTTGATGAATTAATCTTAAATAAGCAACACAATCCTTAATTTCTGCCCTTTCATAAAATTTAGTTCCACCCAAAATTCTATAAGGCATCCCAATTTTAAGAAACCTTTCCTCAAATTCACGAGTTTGAAAAATAGCTCTAACTAGAATTGCAACATTATTATAAGAAAATTTTTTCTTTATTTTTTTTTCAATTTCATCTGAAACTCCAATAGCTTCATCTTTACCATTTTTAAAACAATTTAGTTGGACTAAATCTCCTTCTTCCATGGTAGTAGTCAAAGTTTTACCAACTCTATTTTTATTGTTAGCAATAAGATTAGATGCAACAGATAAAATATTTTGAGATGATCTATAATTTTGTTCAAGCCTTATAACTTTGGTATTTTCATAAACCTGATCAAATTCAAGAAAATTTTTAATTTCAGCTCCTCGCCAACTATAAATAGATTGATCATCATCTCCAACGCAGCATATATTTTTATTTTTCTCAGATAAAAGATTAAGCCATTTACTTTGAATAAAGTTTGTATCTTGATACTCATCAACAAGAATATATTTAAAATTTTTAGAATAAATTTCTCTTATATCAGAAAATTTTTCTAAAATTTCTACAGTATGTAGAATCAAATCGCCAAAATCACACGAATTTAAATCAATTAATTTTTGTTGATATATGCGATATAAAGGTAAGATAGTTTTTTCATAAATATCTTTTTTATTAATAATAACCTCGGAGGGATAATATCCCTTATTTTTCCAACGATCTATAATTGCTAATATAAATCTTGGTGATAGTTGTTTGATGTCTACATTCTCAGCTTTACAAATATTTTTAATAAGTCTTATTTGATCATCGGTATCTATTATTGTGAAATTTGAATTTAAATTTGCAGCAGAAGCATGTTTTCTGAGCAGCTTTGCACAAATTGAGTGAAAAGTTCCAAGCCACGAGAGTCCTATTGCAGCAGAGCCTAATATGTTACTCACTCTATTTTGCATTTCTTTTGCTGCTTTATTTGTGAAAGTTACTGCTAAAATCTGATTGGGGAACGCCTTTTTTTCTTTAATAATATTGGCAATTCTAGATGTTAAAACTTTGGTTTTACCTGAGCCGGCCCCTGCCACAATTAATAGTGGACCATCAAGATGTAATACCGCCTCTTTTTGAGGTTCATTCAAATTACCTAAATAATCTTTGTTTATCATTTAAAATATTACTTTATAAGGTTCTTGACTGTAATGACTAAGCCAAATTCATTTGCTAAAAATTTAAAAAACATAAACACATTAATTAATAATCTATTAGAGCGAAATTTAAACAAGTTAAAATTTAATAATTTTAAAATTTTAGCAAGTAATAATAAATTTATCTTTTCATTTGTCGCACTTTTTACTCTATTTATATCTTATCTCTTAATCCCAACTTTTTACAAACAAGTTGATATTTCAAGGGAATTGAGAGAAGAATTATTAACTAAATTTAACTTAGATTTTAATTTTACCCAAAAATTAAATTATAGTTTTTTTCCAAGACCACATTTCACAACTGAGGGCTCGTCTATTAATGAAAATCAAAAAAATATATCAGAGATAGCAAAATTAAAATTATATCTCTCTTTAGAAAACTTTTTTTCCATAAAGAATGTTAATATAAATAATGTAAAATTAGAAAATGCTAATTTTAAATTAACAAGCAAAAACTATAATTTTTTTTTAAAAATTCTCAACAATAATTTTTTAAATACTAATTTCAAAATAAAAAATAGTAAAATTTTTTTTCGAAATTCAAATAATGAAGTTTTGTTTATAAATAAAATTAAAAATTTAGAATATTATTATGATACTAAAGAATTACAAAATGTTCTTTTTACACAAAACGAAATATTTAATTTTCCTTATTCGTTAAAAATAATTAATTACTCCGATGAAAAAAAATTATATTCAGAACTTAATGCAAATAGTGCTAATCTACGTACCGAAAATATGTATAACTATAAAGATGATATTAAATTGGGTGCGGCCACAATCATTTTAGATAAAAAAAAAAGTAAAGTAGACTACAAAATAGAAAGTAATTATTTTGAGTTTGATTATTATGATAGTTTAGATAAAAAAAAATTTTTATATAATGGAAAATT
Organism: uncultured Pelagibacteraceae bacterium; assembly: GCA_902599995.1. Classification (GTDB taxonomy): domain Bacteria; phylum Pseudomonadota; class Alphaproteobacteria; order Pelagibacterales; family Pelagibacteraceae; genus Pelagibacter. Next base: position 54,723 of record CACKHN010000001.1, on the reverse strand, counting down.
TAATTTCAAACCTTTTTATTCTTCTCTTGATGGAAATGCAGAGGAAATAAGTATTCTTCATTTTTTTGGTTTTAATGCTTTGATACCTCAGTTAATAAAAACAGAAATTTTTAATAATAAAAATTTAGAATTTAAATTTCAATTAAATGCCAAAAAAATTAGAAATAACAAAAATTTTTCTAATTTTATTTTAAAATCAAAAATTTTTGATGGATTAATTGATATAGATGAATCTAGAATTGAATGGAAAAATAGTATTATTGCAAAGTTAAATGATACATTAATTTATGTTAAAGATGGTAAACTTGTTCTAAGTGGAAGGACAGAAATAAATATATCAAATGTGAAAAATATTTACCAGTATTTAGCAACTCCAAAAAACTTTAGAAAAAAAATAAAAAAAATTAACTTTAATTTTTCTTATATCTTTGATGAAAAAACTTTACTCTTAAAAGATATTATGATTGATGGTAAATATAATAAAAAAGTAAATGAAAAATTAAATAATATTTATCTTCGTGATGATGATTTGCAAAATAAAATTTATTTTAAAAATTTGATGAATTCCTCAATAAAAGCTTATGTTGGATAGATCATTTTTTTTGGATCAACAATTCTGTCGTAATCTTTTTCTTTAATTAATCCTGTTTTTAAAGTTTCGTGTTTTAATGTAGTATTATTTTTTAGTGCAGTTTTTGCAATTTTGGCAGCATTATCATAGCCTATATGAGGAGCCAATGCCGTAACAAGCATTAAAGAATTATCTAAGTGTTCTTGTATTTTCTTTTTATTTGCTTTTATACCTTTAACACAAAATATAGCAAAATTTTTGGTGCTATCAGCTATCAAGTCAATTGACTGTAAAATATTATGTGCGATCAAAGGTTTAAAAACATTTAATTCAAAATGTCCATGTGAACCTGCCATTGTTATACCGTTATGGTTTCCAATAACTTTTACGCATACCATTGTAACAGCCTCACACTGAGTAGGATTAATTTTGCCAGGCATAATAGATGAACCAGGTTCATTTTCAGGTAAAATTAATTCTCCATAACCCGCTCTAGGACCTGATCCTAGAAATCTTATATCATTAGATATTTTCATTAATGCTACTGCACAAGTATTTAGAGTTCCAGAAAAATTAACTATTGCATCATGTGCTGCAAGCTCAGCAAATTTATTAGGAGCAGATTTAAATTTAATCTTTGTGAATTTAGCAATCTCTTTAACTATTTTTTTATCAAAGTTTTTCTTAGAATTGATTCCTGTTCCAACAGCTGTTCCACCTTGAGCAAGAAATAAAATTTCTTTCAAGGCATATTCAATTCTTTCAATACTTTTCTTAAGTTGAGCATGATATCCTGAAAACTCTTGACCTAGAGAAAGAGGAGTTGCATCTTGAAGATGGGTTCGTCCAATTTTTACTATACTTTTAAATTCCTTAGATTTTTTATTTAATTCTTTTTCTAAAATCTTTAAGTTTGGAAGTAATTTACTTAACGTCTCTTTTGCAACTGATATGTGCATTGCAGTTGGAAAAACATCGTTTGTGGATTGTGATTTATTTACATGATCATTTGGATGCACAGGTTTCTTAGAACCTTTTTTTCCACTCATCATTTCTATCGCACGGTTAGCAATAACTTCATTAACATTCATATTTGTTTGTGTTCCAGAACCTGTTTGCCATACTTTTAATGGAAAATTGTGATCTAATTTTCCTTTGATAACCTCATGGGATGCTCTAATTATTGCCTTCGAAATTTTGGCATCAATTAGTTTGTCTCTTGCGTGAACTATTGCTGCGGATCTCTTTATTATAGCAATAGATTTGATGATGGAAATATTTACTAAAATTTTACCAATATTAAAAAATTTTTTAGATCTTTGAGTAGATGCTCCCCATAATTTATCATTTGGGACGTTGATACCACCAATGCTATCGAATTCTTTTCTTAATTTCATTGATTAATTTCTAAGTTACAAATAATTATTAATATACAATAAATTATTAAAAACATACAGGAGCAATATGTCGAATTTTAGTAAAGTTGGAACTTTCATGAAAACTTTTGGTCAAGAGGTCAAAACAAAGCCTTCATTTAGCACAGATAAAATCAATAAATTAAGGATAGATCTTATTAAGGAGGAATTAGCAGAACTCACAAATGCCATTAACAATCAAGATTTGCTAGAGGTTGCTGACGCTTTAACAGATATTTTATACGTTACTTATGGAGCAGGGCATGCTTTTGGAATTGATTTAGATAAGTGTTTTGAGGAGGTTCAAAATTCAAACATGAGCAAGTTAGACGAAAATGGAAAACCCATTTACAATGACGCAGGAAAAGTTATGAAAGGACCTAATTATTTCAAACCAGATCTTTCAAAATTTGTATCTTAAATTTCTAATTTTAGATCAACTGCTGGAGCACTATGAGTAATAGATCCAACAGAAATCCTTTTAACTCCTGTTGCAGCAACAGATTTTACTGTTTTTAAATTTATATTTCCTGAGGCTTCGGTTTCGTAGTGTTTACTAGAGATCTTGACGCCCTCTTTCAAACTTTTAATACTCATATTGTCGAATAACACTGTATTAAACCTAAGACCTATTATTGATTTAAGTTGATTTAGATTGTCTATTTCAACAGTAATTTTTCGTCCTCTTTTATTTTTGATAGCTTTGGTGACTAAACTTCTTAGATCTGAACTTGCTATATGATTGTCTTTAATTAAATATTCATCACTTAAATTAAACCGATGATTTGTTCCACCTCCTAACTTAACTGCATATTTTTGGATTACTCTTAAATTTGGAATTGTTTTTCGTGTACAACAAATTTTTGTTTTTTTTCCAGCCAGTTTAACAAATTCATTAGTTTTAGTAGCTATACCAGAAATGTGAGATAAAAAATTTAATGCAACTCTTTCAGCTATTAATATATTTTTTGCATTTCCCTTTATCAAAGCAACTAAAGAACCTTTTTTTATCTTTGAGCCATCTTTCTTTTTGATTATGAATTTAATTTTACTATCAATTAGTGCAAAAGCTTGTTTAGCAAATAACAATCCACCAATTATTGCATTTTGGTTAGATAAAAGTTTAACGGTTATAACTTTGTCATTTTTAACTAAACTTGAAGTTATATCCCCAGAAGGATAAAGATCCTCATTTAATGCTAGTTTGACAGTATTACGAATAAATTCTTTGCTAAGTTTAATTTTTGACACTTATTATCTGCCGATAGCTGCCATTTTCTCTACTGAAATTCTTGCTTTATCGATAGTCTCTTTGTCCATGATTATTTCACCTGTTTCATTTTCTAAACAATTTAAAATTTTTGGAAGAGTAATCTTTTTCATATGAGGACACATGTTACATGGTTTAACAAATTCTACATTAGGATTTTCTATTTGAATATTATCGCTCATAGAGCATTCAGTAACCATCATAACTTTCTTAGGCTGATTGTCTTTGACATAATTAATCATTCCAGAAGTAGAACCTGCAAAGTCACTTGCCTTAATAACATCTGGGGGACATTCAGGGTGAGCAATTATTTTTATTCCAGGATTATTTTTTCTGATATTATGTATTTCTTGCTCATTAAATTGGTCATGAACAATACAAATGCCTTTCCAAGAAATAATTTCGACATCTGTTTGTGAGGCAACATATTTTGCAAGATAATCATCAGGTAAAAAAATTACTTTTTTAACTCCTAGTGATTTTACAATCTTAACAGCATTGGCTGACGTGCAACAAACATCAGTTTCAGCTTTTACTTCAGCAGAGGTGTTAACATAGGAAACAACTGGAACTCCTGGGTATTTTTCTTTCAATAATCTTACGTCTTTTCCAGTAATTGATGAGGATAACGAACAACCTGCATTCATATCTGGTAAAATAACTTTTTTATCAGGGCTCATTAGTTTTGCAGTTTCTGCCATAAAATGAACTCCTGCCATCAAAATTATATCTGCTGAAGTTTTAGAGGCTTCAATTGCTAAAGCTAAAGAGTCTGCAGAAAAATCTGCAACCCCATGATATATTTCAGGAGTTTGATAATTATGAGCAAGAATAACTGCGTTCTTCTCTTTTTTAAGTTTATTGATTTTATGAATATAGGGCGCGTGAACTGACCACTCAATTTCAGGCATAACCTTAGAAATTTTTTGGTAAATTGGATCTGTTGCTTGCTTTACTTCTTGTGTAAATTCCATACAAATTTTTACCAATTTGAAACATAGTTGTCATTCATTTATTATGGGACATATTGCGGTCGTGCTGAAATTGGTAGACAGGCACGGTTGAGGGCCGTGTGGACCTAGTCCATGAGAGTTCGAGTCTCTCCGACCGCACCAATTCTTTGTTTATTTACTGATCCATTCAGGTTTTTTAATTTTGATTAATGCTTCCTTTGTTTTGAATTCTGAATTTTCATCAAAATTTTTATCTAGAAATTTTATAAGAGCAAAAGGGTATTCATTATTTATCAATACTTTTCCAATCTCGCTTTCTTTATTAAAAATACCTTCACCCTCATGCAATTTTCCATCTATAATAGTTATAGGTAACAATCTTTTTGTAAGTTTATTTTTAAGTTTTATCCTTGCTGTATTTTCCTGTCCAACATAACAACCTTTTTTAAAATCAATGCCGTTAAGTTGATCAAAATTACATTCAATTCCAAAAGCCTTATTTTGTAATTGATTTAAGTTTTTTGGAACTATCCCCAATTGATGACTTAAAGAATAGTAATTTTCTACATTTGAGTCATGTAAGTCTAATTTTTTTAAAGATAAATAAAGTTTCTCTAAATTGATTATTAATCTTGCACCTAATTGTTTATTCCGTGGATCTAAAAATATTGGATCTTCTCTAAATTTTAAAGTGAAACCAGTAATATCTTTTACCCCATCAAAGGTCAGAAACTTTTCATAACTGAATGCTGCAACAACAAACTCATTAGTAAGATTTAATATTTCAACTTTAGATCTTAATTTGTAAACGCTAAGTTGCTTATATAATCCATCTGCTTGTGATTTTTCACAATCGATTAAAAAACCTGATTTATGTTTTATGATAATGAATTCATACAAAAATTTTCCTTGAGGAGATAATAAAGAAGCAAAGCAACTGCAGGTTTCATTTACTTTACCAATATCATTGCTGATTAGGTTTTGTAGAAAATTTTTAGCATCATCTCCACTTACATAAAGAATGGCCCTGTTTTCTAAAATGTAAACGTTTTTGATATTCATATTTGATTGATTAACACATTTAATATAATAAGTTTTTTCGGAAATGTTAGATCTTATAATCAAAAATGGTAAATGTTACATTGATGGAGAGTTAAAGGATGTGGATGTTGCTATAAAAGACAAAAAAATTCAACAGATTGGTGAGATTTCAGAAGAGGGTAAAAAAATCATTGATGCAAACGGCCATACTGTTTTGCCAGGTTGTATAGATACTCAAACTCATTTTAGAGAACCTGGATCAACTGATACCGAAGATCTTCACTCAGGGAGTAGAGCAGCAATTGCAGGAGGCATTACTAGTGTTTTCGAAATGCCGAATACAAATCCCCCAACTTCTAATAAAAAAGAATTTCAGAGAAAATTAGACCTCGCTAAAAACAGAATGTATTGCAATTATGCATTTTACTTTGGTGCAACAGCTGAAAATGCAGATGATTTAGCAAGTTTAAAAGATTTAGAGGGCTGTTGTGGCATTAAGCTTTTTGCAGGATCTTCAACTGGAAATTTATTAGTTGCTGAAGAGGATGATATCGATAAAGTTTTTCAAAATGCTTCAAAAGTTGTTGCAGTTCACTCCGAAGATGAAGCCATACTAAAAGTAAATAAAAAACTAATTAAGCAAGGAGATGTTCATACACACCCCGTGTGGAGAAGTGCAGAGTGTGCAATTTCATCTACAAGGAGAATCGTAAGAATTGCAGAAAAATACAATAAAAAAGCTCATGTTCTTCATATAACCACGAAAGAGGAAATTGATTTTTTATCACAACATAAAGGAAATATTACATTTGAGATCACACCTCAGCATTTAACACTATATGCTCCTGATTGTTACGATAAACTTGGAACTTATGCTCAAATGAATCCTCCATTAAGGGACAAGTCTCATTATGATAGATTATGGTATGCTGTAAGAAATAACTTCAATGATACAATTGGCTCAGACCATGCTCCTCATTTAAAAGTGAATAAAGATAAAGTTTATCCAGAAACTCCTTCAGGTATGCCAGGAGTTCAAACTTTAATGCCAGTGATGTTAAATCATGTAAACGATGGGAAATTATCATTAACTCAATTAATTAATCTAGTTTGTGAAAATCCTGTAAAAATTTTTGGTATCCAGAATAAAGGATTTATTAGAGTAGGTTATGATGCTGATTTTACAATTGTAGATATGAACAAAACAATAGAAATTAAAAATGAAAATATTGAGAGTAAATGTGCATGGTCTCCATTTAATGGTTACAAATTTAAAGGTACACCTACACATACAATTGTTGCTGGAAATATCAAAATGGAAGATGGTAAAATATTAGAAGATCCTGAAGGGATACCTTTAAAGTTTAGTTAAGTTTAACAGTAAAGCTATTTACCAGAATCACACCAATGACAATTAAAAATAAGCCAACAATAGCCTGCCAAGCTAGAGTTTGCTTGAAGAAGATATAGCCTAATATCGCAATTGTAAAAATTCCAAGACCACTCCATGTGGCGTAGACAATTGCAATTGGGAGCTTATTTACCACAAAAGTTAGAAGATAAAATGCGCAAAGATAAAAAACTGAAAGTGCAACTGTTGGGATAAGCTTTGTAAAATTTTGAGATACTGGTAACAGCATGGTCCCAGCAACCTCACAAAATATTGCCCCTACTAAAAATATATATGTTTTAACCATTAAGAATTTTATTTTTGATTAAATCCTCTTTTATTTCAGTCAATATCGCTGGATCATCTATGGTTGGAGGAACTTTATATTCAACATTATCTGCAATTTTTCTAATTGTTCCTCTTAAAATTTTACCTGATCTTGTTTTAGGTAGCCTTTTAATAACTATTGCAACTTTAAATGCAGCAACAGGTCCAATTTTTGCCCTAACCATTTGAATACACTCTTTAGAGATTGTTTCATTATCTTTATCTACTCCAGATTTGAGAACTACCAAGCCAATTGGTAATTGACCTTTTAATTTATCGGCGATCCCTAACACAGCACATTCAGCGACAGATTGATGTTCAGACAAAACTTCTTCTATTGCTCCAGTTGATAATCTATGACCAGCAACATTAATTATGTCATCTGTTCGAGACATAATCCAAATGTAGCCATCATCGTCAATGTGTCCTGCATCATAAGTTTGATAGTAGCCATCATAATTGGACATGTAATTTTCTTTATATCTTTTGTCTGCATTCCATAGAGTAGGGAATGTTCCAGGAGGCAAAGGTAGCTTCACTACAATGTCACCCATTTCATTTGGTTTAGCTAAAGATTGATCTGGTTTTATGATTTTTACATCATAACCAGGAACAGCTTTGCAAGCTGAGCCATATTTTGTTTCCATCATTTCTATCCCAGTACAATTTGAACTGATTGCCCAACTTGTTTCAGTTTGCCACCAATGATCAATGACTGGAACTTTAAGTAAATTTTCAGCCCATTTGATTGTATCTGGATCAGCTCTTTCACCTGCTAAAAATAAACTCTCAAAATTACTTAGATCATACTTTGAAAAAAACTTACCATTCGGGTCCTCTTTCTTGATTGCCCTAAATGCAGTTGGGGCAGTAAATAAAGATTTAACTTTATAGTCTGAAATAATTTTCCAAAAGGCTCCAGCATCTGGAGTTCCAACTGGCTTACCTTCAAATAAAACTGTGGTGCAGCCTTTAAACAATGGGGCGTAAACAATATATGAGTGTCCAACAATCCATCCAATATCACTCGCAGACCACCAGATATCATTAGTATCAATATTGTAAATATTTTTCATGGTCCATTTCAGAGCAACTATATGACCTCCAACATCTCTTACTATTCCTTTAGGAGTTCCAGTTGTTCCAGAGGTATATAAAATATATGCAAATTCATTGGAGTTCATTTCAACACAATCAGTAGCTTCTGCATTAGACACCACTTCTTCCCAACTTGCTTCAAAGGGTGAATTTAATTTTACTTCATGACCTGGTCGTTGGAATAAAATCATCTTTTCAATTTTGTGATTTGCAATTTTGATTGCTTCATCAACTAAGGGTTTGTATTCAACTGTTCTTCCAGGCTCAAAACCACAAGAGGCAGTAACCAATAATTTTGCTTTACTATCATCAATTCTGCTTGCAAGTTCATTAGAAGCAAATCCACCAAAGACAACTGAGTGGATTGCTCCAATTCTTGCACACCCAAGCATCGCAATCACTGCTTCAGGGATCATTGGCATATAAATAATAACTCGATCACCCTTATTCACTCCTTGAGCTTTTAATGCTCCAGCAAATTTTGCAACTTTGGCCCTAAGTTCTTCGTAAGTGAACTTACTTTTGTTACCTGTAATTGGGCTGTCATAGATTAGAGCAGTATTTTTTCCTCTACCTTGATCGATATGAATGTCTAAGGCGTTGTAACAAGTGTTAGTTACTCCATCTTCAAACCATTTATAGAAAGGAGGGTTAGATTGATTTAAAATTTTTGTCGGTTTTTTAAACCAAAAGATGTCTTCAGCTGCTTCTTGCCAAAATTTTTCAGGATTTTTTATTGAATGATCATAAATTTGATTGAATTTATCCGACATGTTAATTCGATTCGATTTTAGTAATTTATTTGGTTTTTAACTTATAAATTGTATTTAATTTTAAAAATTAAGTAAAATCAATGTTAATTAGTGACAATTTGCTCTTCGCAAATCCATTTTTATTTGCTATTTAACGACTACTTTGACTTAAGGAAGCTTAAGTCTAGTTTATATAAACTAAAAAATAAAAACTAACTAGAGAGGGAGTTTTTTATGAATAAACTTAAATTGTTTGCTTTAGCAGCTATGGCCCTGATTGGATTTTCAGGTATAGCTATTGCAGCAGACGCAACCATGTTGAATCAGGATGATTTCGTAGGAATTTCGTTCTGGATCATCTCTATGGGGATGTTAGCAGCGACTGCTTTCTTTTTCATGGAAGTTGGTAACGTAGCAGCAGGCTGGAGAACTTCAGTTATTGTTGCTGGGCTAGTAACTGGTATTGCATTCATACACTACATGTACATGAGAGAAGTATGGGTTGCTACTGGAGACTCACCAACTGTTTACAGATATATTGACTGGTTAATTACTGTGCCATTACAGATGGTAGAATTCTATTTAATTCTTGCAGCAATTGGTAAAGCAAATTCTGGAATGTTCTGGAGATTGCTAATTGGTTCATTAGTAATGTTAATCGGTGGATACTTAGGTGAAGCTGGATACATCAACGCTACTCTTGGCTTTATTGTCGGAATGGCAGGTTGGATATACATTCTTTATGAAGTATTCTCAGGTGAAGCTGGAAAAGCTGCAGCAAAAAGTGGAAGCAAAGCTCTTGTAACTGCTTTTGGTGCAATGAGAATGATTGTTACAGTAGGTTGGGCTATTTACCCTTTAGGTTACATTTTTGGTTACTTAACAGGTGGAGTAGATGCTGACTCACTTAACGTTGTTTACAACTTAGCTGACTTCATTAACAAAATTGCATTTGGTCTAGTAATCTGGGCAGCTGCAACTAGTGTTTCTGGAAAAAGAGCTAAGTAGTTTACTTTAAAAAGTTTAAATTAAGGGCAGGTATATTTTATATCTGCCCTTTTTTTTGTCTAAAATATTTAAAATTCACTCTGTACAATTTTACTTACTTGCTCAATTGAGATAACAGCCTATATATAAATTATGCCAAAAATTACTTACAAAACCCATGATGACAAAACTCATATTATTGAAGTTCAAAATGGATTAACTGTAATGGAGGGAGCAATTCAAAACGATATTCCAGGTATCGATGCCGATTGCGGTGGAGGGATGTCATGTTCAACATGCCATGTGTACGTCGATGAAGAGTGGCTGGATAAACTTCCTGCAAAAGAAGATGGAGAAGAAGATATGTTAGATATGGCATTTGAACCAAAAAAAAATAGTCGATTAAGTTGTCAGCTTATTGTCTCTGATAATTTAGATGGTTTGGTTGTAAACATTCCATCAAAGCAAGGTTAGATGAATAAAACAGATGTACTAATTATTGGAGCAGGTCCAACAGGTTTGTTTTGTGCTCACCAACTAGGAATAATTGGTCTTGGTTGTGAAATCGTCGACAACTTAGATAAAGCAGGAGGACAATGCATAGAGCTTTATCCTGACAAACCTATCTATGATATTCCAGCAATTCCAGAATGTACTGGTAAAGAATTAACAAATAATCTTTTAAAACAAATTAAACCCTTTAATTTTAATTTTCATTTAAACCAAAGAGTGGAAGAAATTAAAAAAGTTAAGGATCGTTGGCAAGTCAAAACAAGTGATAACAAACAGTTTGATGTTGCAAGTATCGTTATTGCAGGAGGGGTAGGTTCCTTTGAACCAAGAAAATTCCCAGTAAAAGGTTGCGAAAAATATGAGGGAAATACTTTGTTCTATTCAGTTAAAGATAAATCAATTTTTAAAGATAAAACAATTTCTATTTTTGGTGGAGGAGACTCTGCATTAGATTGGGCTATAGAGCTTTCTAATAACTCTAAAGTAAATTTAATACATCGCAGAGATGGATTTAGTGGGGCAGAGGTGAGTGTGCAAAAAGTCAAAGAGTTAAATAATCAGGGTAAAATAAATTTATATACCAAATATCAATTAAATTCTGTTTCAGGTGAAGATAAAATTAACTCAGTTAAAATCAAACACGATGAAGGGGAAATAAAAGAAATAAAATCTGATTATGTGCTTGGTTTCTTTGGTTTAATCATGCAACTGGGCCCAATATTAGATTGGGGATTAAATATTGATAAAAAAAAAATTGAAGTGAATACAGAAAATTTTGAAACTAATATTGATGGTATATTTGCAATTGGCGATATTTGCTCTTATCCAGGCAAATTAAAATTAATTTTATCAGGCTTTCATGAGGGTGCTTTAGCTGCAAGAGGATGCTTCAAGTACGCCAAACCAGATGAAAAATTAAGATTTGAGTTTACTACCACTTCGAAAGCTGCTCAGGAAAGACTTGGTGTCAAAAATGATTGAATTGTTTTCATCTGATACTCCAAATGGAAAAAAAATAAGTATTATGTTGGAGGAGATAGGGTATGATTACAAAGTTACAAAATTAGATCTAGCTAAAGGAGATCAATTTAAACCTGAATTTAAGAAGATTAGCCCTTTTGCAAAAATACCAACAATTATTGATCATTCAAATAATAATCAAGCAGTGTTCGAGTCAGGGGCAATCTTGATTTATCTATCAGAAAGAAGTGGTAAGTTTTATGATAAAGAGAATAAGTTAAATATTGATCAGTGGCTGATGGCTCAAATGGGTTTGGTTGGACCAATGATAGGTCAATACCATTATTTTTACCGTTTTAATAAAGGTTTGAGTGAAGTTGGGGAAAAAAGATATTTTGAAATGACTAAAAGTATTTATAAAGTTTTAGAAGACCATTTATCAAAAAATAAATATTTAGCGGGTGAAAATTACTCAATTGCTGATATTGCGACGTGGCCATGGATAGCCAGACACGAATGGCACGATATTGGGCTTAAAAAATATCAAAATTTATCCAGATGGTATTCTGAAGTTTCTGAACGTGAAGCTGTAATCAAGGGATATGCTTTCATGGATGAAAATGCGGTTATACCTAAGCCTTAAATTTAGCTTACCAATCTATACAACGAACTAAAAATTCCCATTCCAGATAATTCAATTGCTAGAACTATAATGATTATAAGAATTAATTTTTTGTTCATTTAAGAAATAAGTAAAGTATTAAAATTGCCCAAATAAATGGATAATAGAAATAGATATATTTTTTTGCAAATAAAAAAGAGATAGAATTTTGATATGCAGATTTTCTTTTATTTTTTTTAGTCATCAGCGTGAACTTTCTCATCCTTTTCGTGCTTTTCCTGAGCAGCTATAGTGTATTTTGCAACAGGTCTTGCCATCAATCTTTTTAATCCAATTGGTTCCGCGGTATCTAAACAATATCCATAAGTATCATCTCTAATTCTCATTAAGGCTTTATCAATCTCTGAAATTAGTTTTATCTGTCTATTAATCGCTTTCATTTCCACATTTTTATCAGTATAAGAACTTGCTTGGTCAACAATATCAGCCGAAATACTGTTGTCATCCATACTGCCATTGTAAAGTGCTTCATTGTTTGCTTTTACCAATTCTTTTTTCCACTCATTCAACTTAATTCTAAAAAAAACTTTATGTTTTTCGCACATATATTTTTCAGTATCTTTAGGTATATAATTTTTTGAAATTTTAATTGGGGTTTTTGAAATTTTAATTGAAGCTTTTGCAGCAGCTTTTTTTGTTTTGCTGATAACCTTAGTTTTTGGCTTAGTAACTTTTTTTTTCTTTGCTTTAGTAGTCTTTGGCATAGATCAATTTTGAGCTCCGGAGTATATTCAGCAAATTAGGGGTGTCAAGCAACCTGATTTGATATAAATATTTATAAATGACTATTAATAGCAAAAATATAAATAATGTTTTTTATATTTTTGTTACAGCTCATCTAATATTCTGGACTTTAATACCAACATTAACTAATCAAAACTTACCCCTAGACACGATTGAGGCTTTAGCTTGGGGAAGTAACTTAGATTGGGGATTTAATAAACACCCACCTATGAGTGCTTTTTTTCCAGAAATTTTTTATCAAATTTTTGGTTCACAGGATTGGGTCTATTATTTGCTCAGCCAAATTTTTGTAATTATTTCATTTTATTATGTCTTCAAGCTTTCTGAAGAAATCTTAAAAAATGAGTTGCTAGGCTTAATTTCAGTTTTATTAATTGAAACGATTTATTTTTATAATTTTACTTCTCCAGAATTTAACGTAAATGTTTGCCAACTTCCATTCTGGTCGCTTACGGCTTATTATTCATGGAAAATTTTTAGTGGAAAAAACATTAACTTTTCTGACTGTTTTCTAGTAGGCTTGTTCGCAGCTTTTGGTTTTTTATCGAAATACTTATTTCTTTATCTTTTAGTATCTATTGAATTGTTATTTATTTATCTAATCTTTATTAAAAAAGATAGAAAGTTTGATTTTAAATATTTGATAACCGCTGAGGTATTTTTAGTTGTTTTGGTCCCTCATTTTATTTGGCTTACTAACAATGAGTTTATTACAATTACTTATGGTCTTGCAAGAACTGGTTTAGAACAATCAAGTCTAATAAATCATATTCAATATCCTCTAATTTTTATAGGCAAACAAATTGGAATATTAATTCCATTTTTAATTTTAACTTGGTTGTTAGTTCAAAAATTAAAATTTAAAGTTAATATCAAAGATAAAAAATTACTTTTTTTATTATCCATAAATGTTTTACCAATTTTTTTAATGTTTTTAACTTCAGTTATAACTGGATCAAAAATTAGAACAATGTGGATGACCCCGTTTTATTTATTTATTGGAACTTTATTTGTTTATATGCTTCAAATTCAAATCAATATAAAAAAATTAAAACCATTTGTGATTGGATTTGTGTTCTTTTTCTTTTTGTCTCCTGGACTTTATGCTTACATATCAATTTCAAAGGACGATAAGAGAACAGATTATCCAGGAAAAGAAATTGCTATTAAAACTCAATATGCTTGGGATCAACAATTTAACTCAAAAATTAATGTAGTTTTAGGTAATGAATGGAATGCTGGTAATTTATCTTATCATTTAAAATCAAGACCAGTTTGGGAAGGTATGGTGGTTAGAGATAAACTAGATCAATTGAAAGATTATATGTGCCTTGATAGTATCTGCGTCGGGTCAAGATAATTTATGAAAAAGTATACAATTTTAATTCCTATTTATAACGATAGAGAGTCGTTAACAAAATTAGTTGAAAATATTAATAATGAGCTAAATAGTATAAGCAATGAAGTATCAATTATAGTTATCAATGATGCCTCTTCTCAACAAATTGAAGACAATTACCCAAATTTAGAAAATATTCATTCTTTTGAAATCATCAACATGAAACAAAATAGAGGACACGCAAGGTCTATTGCTTCTGGATTAAAATATATTTATGAAAAAAAAGAATTTGATTATGTAATACCAATGGATGGGGATGGGGAAGATAGACCTGAAGAAATCAAAAATTTTATTGAACTTTCCAAACATGAAGGTGAACAATCGATCGTAGGCGAGAGAGTGAAGCGGTCAGAGGGATTCATTTTCCAAATATGTTACAAGTTTCACAAGTTTTTGACTTTAGCATTCACAGGCCAATCAATTAAATTTGGAAACTTTACTTGTTTATCTAAATCAACAATTGAAAAAATGCTAAAAGAAAAGGCTACCTGGAGTAGTTTTTCAGGTTCGTTAAAAAAAGTAGAAAAACGTTTAGTATCTTCACCCTCTGTTAGAGGTACTAGATATTTTGGACCCTCACAAATGAGCTTTTTTAATTTGTTAAAACATTCACTATCAATAATAAGTGTTTATAGAAAAACGGTCTTAATTAGGTCTGCTTTATTTATTGTTTTTTATATTTTGCTTATAAAAAGCAATGCTTCAGTAATTACCTCTTTACCCTTAGTTTTATTGCTGATTATGATTTATTCAATTTCTAGTTTAGCTCTGAGAGAAAATATTGATGAATTTAACAATTGTTTAACAAACATCCACGATATTGATAAAATAAAATAATTTAAATTGTTTTGTTAAAATGAGAAAAATTTTATTTTTTATTTTTTTAATTTTACCAACGTTTGCCAACAGTTTTGATGAACACTATAAATTTGATCACTGGGGTTATGAAAGAATTATGTTTGGAAAAACTGAAAGTCGTGAAGAAGCAAAAAAACTTTTAGACAGTTATAAACTTAATAATCTTGAGGTAAGAGATACAAATAAACCTTATTTAGGACCTATAATAGATGGTCATACACATCCAAGAAAATCCACCGAAAAAGCTGTAGATAAAGGAACTGAGTATTTTATAGATGATTTGCCAATGTTAACAAACAAGGCAAATGTTTTTATGTCTGTAATTATGGCAACTCCAAACACTTACAAAGCAAAAGATAAGTGGAATTATTATTACGATTTTGCTGCAAAGCATCAGAATGTCTTAACTAATTGTCATTCAAATTTTATTGGAATGGCAGCAAATAAAAAAAAATATAAGAACTCAGAAGTCAATAAAGAGTTTAAAAAAACTATTAAAAGATTTAAAAAAGGACAATGTTATGGATTGGGAGAAACTGGACTGGTTCACTATAATAAAAAGAAAAAAACCCCCCCTTATGGTGGGTATCAACATAAGTTAGATTTAGATCTTAAACACCCAATTATTGATAAGGCGTTCAAATTTGTCAATGAACACCGTATGCCCATTAATTTACACCTGGAGCCTTTTCATGAATTAGATGGGATAGATAGATTAACAGAGTTTAAAAATTTTTATAAAAAAAAATGTGAAAAATACCCCAACGCAAAAATTGTGATAGCTCATACAGGAATGATGCCAACAAAAGACCTTGAAGAAATTTTTGATTATTGTCCTAATACATATACTGACTGGAAATTAGCATTTCATTGGTCTTCTCTTTGGGGCTTTGAGGATTTGCATATTCCAAATGATTATAGATTTAAATTACACGAGGTTTGGGCAAAATCGATGGAAAAATATTCTGATAGATATTTTTTTGGTTCTGATCAAAAATTAGGTAAAAGCCCGGCACATGATGTTTTTGTGGAACACTATATGAAGCATGTTCGTTTGATGATTGGATCCTTAAGCCCAGAAGTGCGAGAAAAAATTGCCTATAAAAATGCAGCTAAACTTTTTAAAATTAATCTTAATCAACCTTTAATTGTTGGCAAACAATAAAAATCAGCTGTATCGATTTTAGAAGAATACTGTCTTCGCATATTCCATTTTTTATGAACTCCTGCACTTGCAACACTTAAAGTAGATCTTCCGTATCGATGATTAGTATTATCAATTGATCGCATTAAACTGTTTATTTTCTCATCTTTTTCAGAGGTAAATAGATTTGTTTTGTCACCAGCACTGGATAATCCTGTGAGCATAACCCCTGCTTTTTGATAACGGTATCCATTTTTAAATATGCTTTCAAGTATTGAAATCGCTGTCTTAACTATTTCAATACTGTTGTTAGTTGCAATAGGAAAATCAACTGTCTTTGCATTTGAGTAGTATCCATAGTTTCTTTGAAAAGGACTGGTTCTAACAAATACTGTGATTGCTTTTGCAACTAATGATTCTGATCTAATTTTTTCAGATGCGTTTAAACAATAATTTGCAACTGCTTCTTTTAACTCTTGGAACATTTCAATTCTTTTTCCAAATGATCTTGAAACAACACAACTTTTTCTTTTTGTTGTGGTTGTCTCTAAACCTATACAAGGCACTCCTCTAAGCTCCATTGCTGTTCTCGAGCTTAAAACATTTGAACTTTTCTTGATCCACGTATTTGATTTATTTTTTAATTGTTTAGCATTATAAATTCCATGCTTTTGATAAAACTTAGTTAGTTGTCTGCCAACACCCCAAACATCGTTAATTTCGACTTTTTCTAAAATAGGATCTAGATTTTCTATACCAATTAAACTAGTCACCCCTGATTGCTTTTTCTTTGCAATATGGTTTGCAACTTTACTTAAAGTTTTTGTTTTGGCAATTCCAATACTAGTTGGAATACCTGTCCACTGTAAAACGGTTTCTCTGATTTCTTTACCAACTTTCTCTATATCTTTGTCAGGAAAATTTGATAAATTTAAAAAGGCTTCATCAATTGAATAGACTTCTATTTCTGAATTAAATCTTTTAAGAGTTCGCATCACTCTTCTAGATAAATCTCCATACAAAGAATAATTTGATGAGAAAACTTCAACATTATTTTTAATAATAATATCTTTTCCTTTAAAATAAGGTTCACCCATTTTAATTCCTAAAGCTTTTGCTTCATTGGATCTAGAGATAATACAGCCGTCATTATTAGACAAAACAACAACAGGTTTTTTTCTTATTTTAGGGTTGAATAATCTTTCACAAGAAACATAAAAAGAATTACAATCAACTAATGCTATCTTTTTAGTACGTAGAATGGATGACATAAGTCACTACTCCCCAAATAAAAATATCTTCTTCTTCATTAATTAAAATTCTGTCAGCAAATTCTTTAGATCCTGAAGTTAAAAATTTTTTATCTCGCTCTTGAACTAAAGTTTTTACTACTAACTCATCATGAACATTAGCAATCACTGTTGAAAAGTTTTTTGGTTTCAAACTTTTATCAACGACCAATAAATCTCCATCATTAATTCCAACATCGACCATGGATTTACCCTGAACTCTGATGATGAAAGTAGCTGGAACATTTCTTATTAAATGCATGTTCAAATCAATATCTTCTTCGATATAATCGGTGGCAGGGGAGGGAAAACCAGCGCCTGCTTTATGTAGATAATAAGGGATTGTTAGCTTCATGTTCTTGTTTTGTTCTTATTTGTAGCGCAGTTATATAATGCAGTCAATAGGTTGTATTTTGAGTCTGTAACTGAATCAAAAGTGAATCAAAAGGTGAACATTTAAACTACATTTTGTATGGTTGTGGATAACTTCAACCAGAGATAGCTTAAATAATCGAAAATGAAAAAAATTTTATTAATCTTAATTTCAACATTAACATTAAGTTTTCAAACAATGGCATACGAAGAAGCAAACTACGAGACAATAAGTGAAAAAAAAAACTATGAAATAAGAAAATATTTTGATCGTTTGGTAATCGAAACTAGTTCGACACAAGGCAATGGTTTTAAAAAATTATTTAATTATATTTCAGGAAATAATGAACAAAAAAAAGAAATTAAAATGACAGTTCCAGTAACTCAAGAGGTTAAGAACGGAAATGTTACAATGCAGTTTTACTTACCATCAAAATTTAACAAAGACAGTGCGCCAAAGCCATCTAATCCGGATATAAAAATTCTAACTATAGAAGGTGGATATTATGCAGTCATAAAATATTCAGGGAGGTCTTCGGATAATAATTTTTTAAAAAATAAAGAGATTTTAGAAAATGAGCTTAAAAAAGATAAAATCGCAATTTTAAGTCCTCCAATAAGGGCTTCTTACAATTCACCATTTACTCTACCAATGTTAAAAAGAAACGAAATAATGTTTAGAGTTGATTTATAAATAAAGGATAAATAAAAGTATAATTTTTATGCAATCTGAAAGTCTTTGTTTTAGTAAGGTAAAAAATGACTGTATGAAGTTCATTACATCTCAAGAAACCGTTAATGAGAAATTTAAAAATAAAGAGAAGATGATAAAATCTTTTTTGATCCCAATATGTTTTTGGATTGCAAAAAAAGCCGATAAGAAAAAACCTTACTTTATAGGTTTAGCTGGAGGACAAGGAACTGGCAAAACCACAATTAGCTCGGTTATTAAGATTATACTAGAAAAATATTTTAAACTTAAAGTATTTAAAATTTCAATCGATGATTTTTACAAAACAAGAAAAGAAAGAGTAAATTTATCAAAAAAAATTCATCCAATGTTAATGACAAGGGGAGTACCAGGCACCCATGATATTAAGATGATGTTAGATTTTTTTAAAAAAACTAAGATTAAACGCTTTAAAAAATTGAAACTCCCAAATTTTAATAAAGCTATAGATGATAGGTCTCCAAAAAAGAACTGGTATAATATTAGTCAACAACCTGACATAATAATATTTGAAGGTTGGTGTGTTGGTGCTAGAGCAGAGATAAATAAAACTTTAAAAAAACCTATAAATTCTATTGAGAAAATTAATGATCAAAATTTAATTTGGAGAAAATATGTAAATCATCAATTAAAAACAAAATATAAAAAATTATACACACAGCTAAATTGTATGATTTATTTAAAAGCAAAAAATTTTAGTTTGTTACAAAAATGGCGTTTAAAGCAGGAGAAAAAACTATGGCTTAAAACTAAGAAGAAAAGTAGACATAAAATTATGACTAAAGGTGATGTAATCAATTTTATGCAAACTTATCAGAGAATTACTCAAAATATGTTTAAGAATATGCCTAAATATGCCTCAATAATTTTAAATTTAAATCATAACCATCAAATAAAATCTGCTGTATACAAAACCAAATGAAAAAAATATTAGCACTAATTAGTTTATCATTATTTTATTTTAGTAATGCATTTTCAGTTACGTTATATGATGCATTAAACCAAACTTATAAAAATAATATTCAATTAAATGCGGAAAGAGAAAACATTAGGGCTTCAGAAGAAGATATAAATATCTCCAAAGCTGACTACAAACCTTCTATCACATTAAGTGGATCTAAAAGCATTGAGAATACAAACAAACTTACTAACCAGAGTGGTGGAGACGCAACTATTAGTGATGTTGATCCATTTACAACCTCTATAAAATTAGAGCAAACAATATTAGATTATGGAAGAGATATAACGCTTCAAAAAAATATTACTGCTTTAGATTTAGCAAAAGCAGAATTAGTTAAAAAAGAACAAGATATATTGCATAATGCAATAGATGCATTCACAAACTTAATTTTAGCTAGAGAAACTCTAAATATTAACTCAAAAAATTTAAATTTATTAATAAGACAAGTTGAAAATGATCAAATTCGAAGAGATCGAGGACAAATAACAAATACAGATTTAGCGCAATCTGAGTCTTCACTTGCAGGAGCGCAAGCTCAATTTGCAAAAGCAAAAAGTGATTTATTAATTAGTAAACTTAATTATGAAAATATAATTGGTAAAATTAGTGATCCAAACCAATTACAAAAAAATTCAAATGCAATTGTTAGTATTCCAAATACTCTTGATGAGGCAATAAATCTCTCTAAACAAAACAATCCTGATATTTTAATTGCAAAGCTAGATTTAGAAAAGTCTGAAAAAGATTTAGCAATATCAGAATCTGATTTAAAGCCTTCAGCATCCTTATCTTTTGAAAGGTCGTACTCAGATGATCTTACTTCAACTATTGATGAGCGAGAAAAAGATACTTTAAAAGCTACTTTAAGTTGGCCTTTTTATTCTGGTGGAAAAAAAAGATCAACAATTAACAAAAATTCCAGCTTAACTACACGAAAAAGATTATTATTAGATGATGCTGTTAGAACTAACGAAACTAATGTAGCAAGTGCATGGTCAAGCTTACAATCTTCAGAAAGTTTTTTAAACTCTGTGAAAGTACAAGTTGGTGCATCTCAAATAGCATATGAGGGAGTTATGGCAGAGTACGAAAGAGGATCTAGAACAACTCTTGATGTTATCCAATCAAATGCATTATTACTCACTGCTCAAATATCATTAGCAGATTCTGAGAAAAACCACCTGATGGCCCAATATAATCTCTTAAAAGCAGTGGGGCTTTTAAATAGCCAATATCTAAATCTTAGGTAATTATTTGACTTTTTGACTTGTAAATAAACATATTGCCAATGAGAACAAAATGTGTACATTTAAATACATGATTCGAGTGTTAAAAAATTTAATAAAAGAGGCAAAAAATGACTAAAAGTAAACTAAAAGTAGTTAAATCTACTAAAGATCAAGAATTGGACAATAAAGAGAAAAATAAAGCATTAGATGCTGCAATAGCTCAAATTACAGATAATTTTGGAAAAGGTTCTGTAATGAAGCTTGGTGAAAAAAGAGCTATGGATATTGAGTCAATATCCACAGGATCTTTAAGTTTAGATTTAGCATTAGGAATAGGTGGATTGCCTAAAGGAAGAATTATTGAAGTTTATGGACCAGAGTCATCTGGAAAAACTACATTAGCATTACAAGTTGTTGCTGAAGCTCAAAAAGCAGGAGGAATTTGTGCATTTGTTGATGCAGAGCACGCTTTAGATCCAGTTTATGCAAAAAAATTAGGTGTCAATACTGAAGAACTTTTAATTTCACAACCTGATGCTGGTGAACAAGCTTTAGAAATTGCTGATACACTAGTGAAATCAGGCTCTATTTCAGTAATTGTTATCGACTCTGTTGCAGCTTTAACTCCAAAAGCTGAAATCGAAGGAGAGATGGGAGATCACCATGTTGGTCTTCAATCAAGATTAATGAGTCAGGCTTTAAGAAAATTAACTGGTTCGATTTCTAACACAAATACAATGATGATTTTTATTAACCAAATCAGAATGAAAATTGGAGTTATGTTTGGAAGTCCTGAAACAACATCAGGTGGAAACGCACTTAAATTTTATTCATCAGTTAGAATGGACATTAGAAGAATTGGTGCCATTAAAGATAAAGATGAAATTATTGGTAACTCAACAAGAGTTAAAGTAGTTAAAAACAAAGTTGCTCCACCGTTTAAAGTTGTAGAATTTGACTTGATGTATGGAAGAGGAATTAGCAAGATGGGTGAACTCGTCGATCTTGGTTCAAAAGCAGACATAATTGAAAAATCAGGAGCATGGTATGCTTATAAAGGTGAGAAAATTGGTCAAGGTAGGGAGAATGCCAAGACTTATTTAGCTCAAAATCCTAAAGTTGCTGCAGAAATTGAAATGGCTATTAGGGAGAAAGCAGGAGTAATTTCTAAGAAAATAGAAGGAAATCCAATCGATCCTGAAAAATTAGAGAAAGAAAAGAAGGTAGCTGAAAAAGAAGAGGCTGTAAAAGCTGAAGCTACTCCTCCATCTAAAAAGAATTAATAGGTCATCTTTATTAATAAAAGGCGCTTAATTTAAGCGCCTTTTTTCCCTATCGATACCTAGACATAGAATAAAAAAGCTGTATTTTAAAAATATGGCTGACAAAACCTTAAATGAAATAAGAAATACTTTTCTAAAGTATTTTGAAAAGAACGATCATAAGATTGTAGAGTCTAGCAATTTAGTTCCCAATAACGACCCTACATTGATGTTTGCCAACTCTGGCATGGTTCAGTTTAAAAATGTATTCACAGGTTTAGAAAAAAGAGATTATCTAAGAGCAACTACTTCTCAAAAATGTGTAAGGGCAGGAGGAAAACATAATGACCTTGAAAATGTTGGTTATACACCTCGTCATCACACTTTCTTTGAGATGTTAGGAAACTTTTCTTTTGGAGATTATTTTAAAGAACAAGCAATTCACTACGCTTGGGATTTAATTACAAAAGATTTTGGCATAGATAAAGACCGGCTTTATGTAACTGTATTTCACGAAGATGACGAGGCCTTCAATTTTTGGAAGAAAATAGCGGGTTTTAGCGATGATCGAATTATTAGAATAGCAACATCAGACAATTTTTGGTCAATGGGAGAGACAGGTCCATGTGGCCCTTGTTCTGAAATCTTTTTTGACCATGGAGATCATTTACCAGGAGGCTTACCTGGTTCTAAAGATGAGGATGGAGATAGATTTATAGAAATTTGGAACTTGGTCTTTATGCAGTATGAACAAGTTACAAAAGATAAAAGAATTAATCTTCCAAAACCATCAGTTGATACTGGAATGGGATTAGAGAGAATAGCTGCTTTATTGCAGGGTTCACATGATAACTATGAAACAGATCATTTTAAAAAAATAATTAGTTCAGCATCTGAAATTGTAAAAGTTAAATCAGATAAATCTAATCTTGCAAGTTTCAGAGTAATTGCTGATCACTTGAGAGCAAGCTCTTTTTTAATTGCAGAGGGTGTTTTACCTTCTAATGAAGGAAGAGGATATGTGCTTAGAAGAATTATGAGAAGAGGAATGAGACACTCACACTTACTAGGATCCAAGGAACCAGTTTTTCATAATTTGTTTGATACTCTCAAAAAAGAAATGTCAGGAAATTATCCAGAACTTATAAGAGCTGAGTCTTTAATTGTAGAAACTTTAAGAATGGAAGAGGAAAAATTTCTAGTTCTTCTTGATAGAGGAATTAAAATTTTGAATGATGAAATTTCCAAAATTGATAAAGTATTACCGGGTGAGGTGGCATTTAAATTATATGATACTTACGGATTTCCATTAGATCTTACTGAAGATATTTTAAGAAATAAATCAATGTCCATTGATACAGATAAGTTTAATTCTTTGATGAAAGAAAGCAGAGAGCTTGCTAAAAAAAATTGGAAAGGTTCAGGGGATGCTGCTGTTGAAGATATTTGGTTTGGGATTAAAGATAGATTAGAACCAACAGAATTTTTGGGTTATGAAACAAATCAAGCAGAAGGTGTTGTTTTGTCTTTGTTGAAAGACAATAAGGAAGTTCATCAATTGAAAGAAAATGAT
The DNA here is from genome assembly GCA_902599995.1 of uncultured Pelagibacteraceae bacterium. Taxonomy (GTDB): domain Bacteria; phylum Pseudomonadota; class Alphaproteobacteria; order Pelagibacterales; family Pelagibacteraceae; genus Pelagibacter. The sequence continues at coordinate 31,203 of CACKHN010000001.1, read as the reverse complement.
GAAGGAATGATCATAGTAAACCAAACACCGTTTTATGGAGAGTCTGGAGGTCAAGTAGGGGATACTGGTGAGATTGTATCAAATGAATTTAAATTTGAGGTGACAGATGTTCAAAAAAAACTTGGGGACTTATTTGTGCATTACGGAAAAGTGGTTAGTGGTTCAATAAAGCTAAAAGATAGTGTTGAAATGAAGATAAATGTTGAAAGGAGAGATGATACTAGAGCTTATCATTCTGCAACTCATCTTTTACACGAATCTTTGAGAAGAGTATTAGGTAATCACGTAACCCAAAAAGGTTCCCTTGTAGAGCCTAGCAGACTGAGATTTGATTTTAGCCATATGAAACCTATTCAAAATGATGAAATTGATAAAATAGAGAATTTTGTAAATAATATGGTTTCAAAAAAGTCAGATGTAAAAACTAGGTTAATGACACCAGACGAAGCTGTAGAAAACGGAGCTTTAGCTTTATTTGGTGAAAAATATGGTGACGAAGTGAGAGTGCTCTCTATGGGAGATGAAGATGGAAAGTATTTCTCCACAGAATTATGTGGTGGAACCCATGTTAGAAATACTGGGGATATTGGAAAATTTAAAATAGTCAGCCAATCATCCATAGCTGCTGGTGTAAGAAGAATAGAGGCTTTACGAGAGAAACAATTAGAGGATTATTTGAAAAATAAAGAAAGACTTTCAGCAATATCCTCTGAAAAAGACTATGAAACCATTAAAGATTTAAGTGAACAAATCACCAAGCTTGGAGGGAAACCTAGCAAAGATCATTCAGATCAAAAAAATTTAATTAAAAATTTAACAAAACAATTAGAAACACTTTCTGTAAATTCAATTTTAAATGACAAATCAAAAAATATTATTAAAGACCAAGATATTAATGGAATAAAATTAAGACTTCAAAAAGTTGATGATCTTCCTCCTAAAGAGTTAAGAAAATTAGTCGATCAAGGTAAAAAAGATTTATCTAAAGGTATTGTAGTAGTTTTTGCAAGCAAAGATGATAAAGTTGGAATAGCTGTTGGCGTAACAGACAGTTTAACAAATAAATATAATGCTGTTGAATTTGTTAAAATTGGTTCAGAGATTATTGGTGGTCAGGGTGGTGGAGGAAGAAAAGATTTTGCTCAAGCTGGTGGCCAGGATCAGTCAAAAATTGAAGATGCTTTTGAAAAACTTAAGGCTTTAATTTAATTTCGCTTTTAGGTTGCCATCAATTTCATCTAAAAATTGATTTGTCGTTAAGTATTTGCTTGAAGGACCAATTAGTATTGCTAAATCTTTTGTCATAGCTCCGTTTTCAACACACTCTATACAAACTTTTTCAATTGTTTGAGCAAATTTAATTAACTCATCGTTACCATCAAGTTTTCCTCGGTGAGCTAATCCTCTAGTCCAAGCAAAGATAGATGCAATAGGATTTGTTGAAGTCTCTTTACCTTGTTGATGCATCCTATAATGTCTTGTCACCGTTCCATGAGCAGCTTCTGCTTCCATAACTTTTCCATCTGGTGTTAAAAGAGTACTAGTCATTAAACCCAGTGAACCATAGCCTTGAGCCATAGTATCAGACTGCACATCACCATCATAATTTTTACAAGCCCAAATATATTTACCACTCCATTTCATTGCACACGCAACCATATCATCAATTAACCTGTGTTCGTAAGTAAGATTATTTTTTTCAAACTCATCTTTGTATTCTTTCTCAAATATTTCTTGGAAAATATCTTTAAATCTACCATCGTATTGTTTTAGAATTGTATTTTTTGTAGACATGTAAACTGGCCATTTTTTAATAAGGCCATAACTAAAACAAGATCTTGCAAAATCCTCAATAGATTTATCTAAGTTATACATAGAAAGTGCTACGCCAGGACCAGTGAAGTTGAAAACCTCATATTTTATTTCATCTTTACCGTCTTCAGATGTCCACTTAACTTCCATTTTTCCTTTACCAGGAACTTTAAAATCAGTTGCTCTGTACTGATCTCCAAAAGCATGTCTTCCTATAATCACTGGATCTGTCCAAGAAGGAACAAGTTTTGGTATATTTTTACATATTATTGGTTCTCTAAAAACTGTGCCACCAATAATATTTCTTATGGTTCCATTAGGAGATCGCCACATTTTTTTTAAATCAAACTCCTCAACTCTAGCTTCATCTGGTGTAATAGTTGCACACTTAATTCCAACACCAATTTTTTTTATAGCATTAGCAGAGTCTATAGTTATTTGATCATCAGTGTTGTCTCTACTTTTCATGCCTAAATCGTAGTATTCAATGCCTAAGTCGATGTAAGGTAAAATGAGTTTTTTTTTAATAAACTCCCATATAATCCGAGTCATTTCGTCACCATCTAGCTCAACAACTGGATTATTAACCTTGATTTTACTCATTAAAATATTTTTTCGTTATTAATTGAATTTGCATGGTTTATATACATATTAATCCAAAATTAGCAATTAGTAGAATTATGTTTAGCAAGATATTTCCAAAGATCCATACAGAAGGATATAAGTTTTTAGTTATAGCAGCTTTCATAACTATAATTTTATTCATAGTAAATAATTTCCTAGGTTTGATTGGATTGCTATTAACAATCTGGGTTTATTATTTTTTTAGAGACCCCGAAAGAGTAATTATAGGAAATGATGATTATCTTGTAAGCCCAGCTGATGGGGAGATAATTAAAGTTGAGGAAGTTGACGGTCCAAAAGAACTTAGTCTTGAAAATAAAAAATTTAAAAAGATTAGCATTTTTATGAATGTTTTTGATTGTCACGTTAACAGAACGCCATGCTCTGGTAAAATTGAGGAAATTTTATATAAACCAGGAAAATTTTTAAACGCTTCTTTAGATAAAGCGAGCGAAGATAATGAGAGAAATTATTATAAAATAACAGATAAACATGGCAATCACATTGTTGTAGTTCAAATTGCAGGTCTTGTGGCAAGGAGAATTGTGTGTGAAACAGATAAGGATCAAGAACTTAATCAAGGTGATAGAATTGGAATGATAAGATTTGGAAGTAGAGCAGATATTTACTACGAGAATTATGAGCCATTGGTTAAAGTTGGTCAAACAGCTATTTCTGGAGAAACTTTATTAGCTAAGAAATAATTATGCAACAACCTAAAAACAATTTTAAAATTGTTCCAAGCAAAAAAAATGCAAGAGTAATTTTACCCAATATGCTTACTCTTATAGGTGTATGTATTGGTTTGACTTCAATTAGATTTGCTTTAGATGGAAGATTTGAATTTGCAATTATTGCAATAATTTTAGCTGCTATTATTGACGGTTTAGATGGAAGAATTGCTAGATTAATAAAAGGAACATCTAAAGTTGGAAAAGAATTAGACTCACTAACTGATATGATTAGTTTTGGAGTGGCTCCAGCATTTATAATGTATTTTTGGAGTTTGAATACTCTTGGAAGATTTGGTTGGTTAATTTGTCTAATCTATGTGATTTGTGTGGCCTTAAGACTTGCTAGATTTAATGTTAACTCAGGTCAAGAACCATCATGGAGAGATAATTTTTTTGAGGGGGTTCCCTCACCAGCAGGTGGAATTTTAGTTTTAACGCCTTTGATAATTAGTCTATCTAATTTTAATCTCTTTGAAATAAATTATAATGTAATAGTCCCAATTTTTTTCATCACAACTTCATTACTTTTAATAAGTAAGGTTCCAAGCTATTCATTTAAAAAGATTGTTATTCAAAGAAAAACAACAATTTTTTTACTATTCGGAATAGTTCTATTCTTTGGTTTTCTATTAATTTATCCGTTTGATATTATAGCATTAAGTTCAATGATTTATTTAACTTTGCTTCCTTTTAGCTATATCCACTATAAAAAGTTGAAAAAGAAGAATGATGATCAAAAGTTTATAGACGAGGATGATGATCTTGAAGATATATTGTAATGAAAAAAAATGTCATTGTTTCCCTAGCAGACACTAATTATTATCCTTTATTAGATGAGTTGATTAATTCAATAAAAAGGTTTGAAAATAGCCATGAAATCGCAATTTGTATTTTAGATGCAGGCTTAACTGACGAACAAAAGAAAAATTTGTCATCAAAAGTGGATGAAATAAAACAAGCAGAATGGGATATCCAAGTTCCTGACAGCAAAATAAAAGGGCGTGAATGGTTAAAAAGTCAAGTTTCTAGAGCATTCCTCCCAAAATATTTCCCAAATTACAATAAATATCTTTGGATAGATTGTGATGCTTGGGTAAATGATTGGAAGGCTGTTGAACTTTATTTTAAAGCGTGTGATGACAGTAAGCTCGGTATTACTCAAACTATAGGACCTGGTTATAAAATAACTTCCAAAGTAAATTGGATTTTTGGTAAGCTTGCACTTGTTAAATCGCAAAATTTTAAGCACGCTGTTAAATCTAAAATTAGCTATGATAAAGCAAGGAAGTTAGCATTTGCTCCACATATTAATATTGGAGTTTTTTCTTTGGAAAAAGAGTCTTCAATTTGGAAAGTCTGGCAAGGAAATTTAATACAGACTTTAAAGTCAGGAGATATTTTTGGATCTGAACAACTAGCAATGAATATGTCTGTTTATATAGATAATGTTATAACTGAATTCTTGCCATTAAACTGTAATTGGATAACGAGCAACCTTTTACCAAAGTTCGATGAAGAGAATAATACTTTTGTAGAACCATTTTTGCCAAATAGTAAGATTGGTATCATGCACCTTGCGGCCGGAATTTGGAAAGATAATAAAGATATGAGATTAAACAAAGAAATTGAAATAGATATTCAAACTATTCAAGGAAAAAGCGTTAATAAAAGTTTAAGATTTAATAATTAATTGAAAAAAAATAAAACTTCAAAAAATTGGGTTAATAAACAAAGAAGAGATACTTATGTTAGACAATCTAAAGTTGATGGATACAGGGCTAGATCAGCATATAAATTAATAGAGATTAATGAGAAATTTAAAATATTTAAAGGCGGTTTGTGCGTTGTTGATATTGGGGCAGCACCAGGTAGCTGGTCTCAATATGCTTCAAAGCTAATAAAAAATGGAAAATTGATCTCAATAGACTTAAAAAAAATGGAGATGATTGGAACTAGTATTCAAATTCAGGGTGATTTTACAAAGAATAAAACCCAAGATGAAATTAAAAAAAATCTTAACCACAAAGCTGATGTGGTAATGTCTGATATGGCTGTAAATACCACAGGTATTAAAAATATTGATTCAATTCAAACAGGAGAGCTCTGTAAAGAAGCAATGATATTTGCAAAAAATATCATTAAAAATGATGGTTTCTTTATCTCAAAAATATTTATGGGAGGAACATTTAATGAAATAGTTACTGAAGGTAAAAAAAATTTTAAAGAAGTTAAGGTTTTTAAACCAAAATCTAGTCGTAAAAATTCTAAAGAGAGCTTTATAATCTGTAGAAAAATTAGATAGAGACTTTTAATTTAAAAGGAATCGTATATAAAAGATTATGGTTTCTATAAAAGAAGCACTTACCTTTGATGATGTTACTCTAGCGCCAAATTACTCAGAAATAATGCCTTCTGAGGTTGATACAAGTGTATCATTAACAAATTATCTTAAGTTAAAAGTTCCACTTTTGTCGTCAGCAATGGACACTGTTACAGAGAGTAAAATGGCTATAGCATTAGCAAAAGCAGGTGGTATTGGAGTAATCCATCGTAATCTTGATATCAACCAACAAGTTTTAGAGATTAAAAAAGTAAAAAAACTTTCTTTAAAAGTTGGGGCAGCAATAGGAGCGTCTGAAAAAGAGTTTGTTAGAGCTAAAGAAATCATTAAAGAGGGTGTAGATCTAATTGTAGTAGACACAGCCCATGGTCATACCAAAAAAGTTGGTGAAATAATCAAATACGTAAAAAAAATAAAAAAAAATAAGATAGCTTTATGTGCTGGTAATATTGCAACCCCACAGGCTGCAAAATTTTTAATCAAATTAGGAGTTGACATTATTAAAGTTGGAATTGGACCTGGATCTATTTGCACAACAAGATTGGTGGCTGGAATTGGAGTTCCACAATTAAGTGCAATTTTATCAGTAAGAAATGGAATTAAAAATAAAAAAGTAAAAATAATTTCAGACGGAGGAATTAAATATTCTGGTGATTTAGCAAAAGCATTTGCTGCAGGTGCTGACGCAGTAATGATAGGATCTTTGTTTGCTGGAACAAACGAAACTCCAGGAAAGTTAATTAAAAAAAATGGTAAATTATATAAAAGTTTTCGTGGCATGGGATCTGTTGGAGCTATGAATAAAGGTTCAGCAGATAGATATTTCCAAAAGAAACAAAAGGATGTGTCCAAATATGTAGCAGAAGGTGTTGAAGGATATGTTAAATACAAAGGAGATGTAGGTAGTATAATTTATAAATTAGTTGGAGGCTTAAGATCATCTATGGGATATCTAGGTTCAAAAAATATCACAAGACTTAGAGACAAACCTAATTTTGTTAAAATCACAAAAGCTGGTTTTTATGAAAGTATGGTTCACAATGTCGATGTGGTAAAAAATGAAAGTAAATATTAATGTTTAGAATTCTCAAAATAACTATAGTTTCAATTACACTTTTATTTGTGCAATCATTATCTTTTAGTAACGATAATTTTTTTAATGAGGCATTAAAATTTTATGAAAACGAAAAGTATGATGATGCAAGATTTTTGTTTGAAAGAAATATAGTTTTTAACCCTAAAGATGCGATTTCATATCTATATTTGGCTAAAATATATAATCATAAGGAAAATCAAAGAAAAGAGGAAAATAACTTAGAAACAGCATTATTAATCGAACCAGATAATGAAGAAGCTATATTAATGATGATGAAAATATCTATTGAAAAATCTAACTATGACAAGGTTAAAAATCTTTCAAAAACATTCTCAAAAGTTTGTAAGAAATTATGTGATGAAAATAAAAATATAGAAGAATCATTAAAAAATATAGATCCCAAAAATGAGTCTTGACCAAAATCTAGATAAAATCTTGATTATAGATTTTGGTTCTCAATTTACACAATTAATAGCTCGTAGAATAAGAGAACTAGGAGTTTACTCAGAAATTGTAAGTCACAAAAAAATTAGGATTAGGAATATCAATAAAAGTGTGAGAGGAATAATTCTATCTGGAGGTCCGTTAAATGTATACCAAATTAACAAATATTCATTTAATAAGAAAATATTAGATCTTAATCTTCCAATTTTGGGAATTTGTTTTGGTCATCAAATACTTTCTAAATTAAATGGTGGCAAAGTTAAACAATCAAAACATAGAGAATTTGGTTTGGCTAACATTTATAAAAAGCATGAAAGTCTTTTAACGAAAAATTTTTTTGGGGTTAAAAGAACAAAAAAAGTCTGGATGAGCCACGCAGATCAAGTATCTTTGCTACCTTTAAATTTTAAGGTTATTGCATCTAGCACAAATTCTAAGTTTGCAATTGTTGAAAATAAAACCAAAAATTTTTTTGGTATACAGTTTCATCCTGAAGTAACTCATACAGAAAATGGAAAAAAATTAATAAGTAACTTCATTTTTTTAATATGTAAAATAAAAAGAAATTGGTCTTCTAAAGATCAAAAATTGAAATTAATTAAAGAAGTTCAATCACAAGTTGGAACCAACAAGGTCATTTGTGCATTATCAGGAGGTGTGGATAGTAGTGTAGTTGCTCAATTATTAAATAAAGCAATAGGGAAAAAATTATATTGTATTTTTGTAAATACGGGACTACTTAGAAAAAATGAGGAAATACAAGTTATAAAGACTTTTAAGAAACGATTAAAAATTAATTTAATTTATGTAAATGCAGAGAAAGAATTTTTATCAAAATTAAAAAATGTTTCTGATCCAGAAAAGAAAAGAAAAATAATTGGAAATCTATTTATTAAAATATTTGAACGTTATGCCCAAAAAATCAAGAATGTAAGTTTTTTGGCACAAGGAACACTATACCCTGATTTAATTGAAAGTAGATCGGTTACTGGAAGCCAAACCTCTAAAATTAAATCTCATCATAATGTAGGAGGTTTACCAAAGAAAATGAATTTGAAATTAGTTGAACCATTAAAGCTTCTGTTTAAAGATGAGGTAAGAAAATTAGGCTTAGAATTGAATTTAAATAAAGAAATAATTTCTAGGCATCCTTTTCCTGGTCCTGGTTTAGCAATTAGAATGCCAGGTATTATTACCAATGAAAAAATAAAAATTTTAAAAGAAGCTGATTATTTTTTTATTCAAGCATTAAAAGATCATGGTTTATATCACAAAATATGGCAAGCATATGCTGCACTTCTCCCAGTTAAAACTGTGGGAGTAATGGGTGATAATAGAACTTATGAGTATCTTTGCTTGTTAAGAGCTATAACATCTGAGGATGGGATGACAGCCGATTTTTACGAATTTAGAAAATCTTTTTTGCAAACCATTTCCAATAAAATAGTTAATAGTATTCGAGGTATAAACAGAGTAGTTTACGATATTACTACGAAACCTCCAAGCACTATTGAATTAGAATAGTTTTAAACTATAAGGTAGATCTATGAAATATTTACACACAATGATTAGAATCAAAGATGTAAAAGAGTCTTTAAGATTTTTTTGTGAAGGCCTTGGGCTAAAGGAAACAAGAAGAATGGAAGATGAAAAGGGTAGGTATACACTCATTTTCCTTGCGGCACCAAATGACGATAAAGCAGAAATTGAATTAACTTATAATTGGGATGGAGACGAACTTGGGGAAGGTTCAAGAAATTTTGGTCATCTAGCTTATCGTGTAGATAATATTTATCAAACTTGTCAAAGGCTGATGGATATGGGTTACACTATCAATAGACCTCCAAGAGACGGTCATATGGCATTTGTCAGATCGCCAGATAAAATTTCAATAGAAATCCTTCAAGAAGGAAGTTTGGAACCAAAAGAACCTTGGGCTTCTATGGAAAATACTGGATCTTGGTAAATTAAAAGTATACCGAGATGAAAATAGAAAAATTTATTAAAAAGAAAAACAAAAATAAGATCGTAAGTTTAAGTGCATATTCAAAAAATATAGCTACTGTTCTTGATAATTATTGTGATCTTGTATTAGTAGGAGACTCTTTAGGCTCAGTTTTATACAATTATAAATCTACTCGAGAAGTAACATTAAAAACTATGATAGAACATTCCAAGAGTGTTAGGATGGGTATCAAAAAAAGTCTAATGATTGTCGATATGCCATATAATACTTACAGAAATTCAAAAGAAGCATTAAAAAACGCAAAACAAGTTATGTTAAAAACTAAATGTGACGGAGTTAAATTAGAAGGGGGAAAAAAAATTTCTAAAATTGTTACAACTTTAGTTAAAAATAAAATTCCAGTATTAGGACATTTAGGACTGCTACCTCAATCAGATAGGTCTTTTAAATACAAAGGAAAGAAAGATAGTGAAAGAGAAAGCATTCTAAAAGATGCAAAACTGCTTGAGAAGTGTGGAGCTTTCTCAATAGTTCTAGAATGTATTGAAAGTTCTTTAGCTAAAAAAATAACTAATAGTGTAGATATTCCAACAATTGGTATTGGTTCCTCAAATAACTGTGATGGTCAAATACTTGTACTTGATGACTTGATAGGACTTAATCCAATCAATGTTAGATTTGTCAAAAAATACACAAATATAAGAAAAGATATTTCTAAAGCTGTTTTAAATTATGCAAGAGAAGTGAGAAGCAATAAATTTCCTCTAAAAAAACACTCTTACTAATTAAAAGTATTTTTTGAATTCCTCATTAATATTTAGTATTTCTAAATCTACCAATCCACCTATAATTAATTGAAGACCAACAATCAAAATAAATATTAATCCTACATATGCAATCCAGATATGTTCTTGAATGTACTTGGCCATATAAGTTGCTAAAGCACCTGTTAAGACAACAGATAAAACTAAACCAAAAATCATGAAACCGAAGTATCCTTTAGCTGCACCAACCACACCAATGACATTATCAAAACTAATTGTGATATCTGCAAATAAAACCTTATAAACACTCTTAATAAAAGATGGTTCTTTTGATTTCTTGGTAGGGGATTTTTTAACTTTTTTAATTTCGACTAAATCCTTTCTTAAATCATTAACGATCCATATTAATAAAAGGCCTCCCAAAATTTTAATAAAATAAAATTTAAATAAGTAAGTAGCAAAAATTGCAAAAACAACTTTAAAAACTAAAGCACCAGCAACACCCCATAAGATTATTTTTTTTCTATTTTTAGGAACAAAATTTGCTGCTATTAGACCTATGATAATAGCATTGTCAGCAGCTAGAATTATATCTATGAATATAATCTGAGTTAAAATTATTAGCTGTTCAATCAAATTTAATAATATTTAGATTTTTTTATGCCATCTATGACACCCTTTAACTCATTGTATTCTTTACAATTACAAGTTTCTAAAACTTTTAATCTTTCTTTTGCTAAATTCATCCTTTTTGTAGCAACATATAATTCACCTAAATACTCATTTATACCTTTATGGTTTGGATCTATTTCTAGTCCTAAAAGATAATATTTTTCTCCATTTTCAAAATCACCAAGTTTTCTTGTAGTAAAACCTAAGTAGTTTAGCGTATCTGGTTGGTTTGGTTTTTTCTTGTTGTATTTAATTAACAGTTTTTGTGCTTTTTCATATTTTTTATTAGCTTTTTCGGTTTTACCTTTTTTTTCTAATTTTTTTGCAGACTTAATTAGTACTACTGCCTGATCATAATTCGATTTGACTTTAGAACTGTTATCATCTGATCCAGCTGAAAAAGTTTTTGTTGTAAATAGTAGGAATAATAAAATAATAATAAAATTTTTAATCATTAGCTAAATTTTTTCATTTTTGTTAAAGGTTTTAATTCAAATTTATTTTCTATCAACAATTCTTTAATTGCATTTGCAGTTGAAAGAGAACTGTTGTTATCACCGTGTACACAGATAGAGTCTATTTCGCAAGGAATTTGTTTACCACTGTGACAATTGATTGACTGATTTTGAATCATACTCAAAACATGTTTTTTAGCTTGAGATGGATTAGTAATTAAAGCATGAGGTAATTTCCTTGAAACAAGGTTACCTTCATCATCATACGTTCTATCAGCAAATATTTCACAAGCTATCTTCATATCTATTTCTTTTGCAGCAATTTCCATTTTTGAACCTGTTAACACTAAGTAAATTAAATCTTTATCAATATCATAAATTGTTTTTGCAAGTATCTTTGATAAATCCAAGTCCTCGCAAGCCATATTATTTAATGCACCATGAGGCTTAATATGAGTTACTTTTTCTCCGTGAATTTCAGCAATTTTTTGTAAAATTTCGTACTGTTCAATTATCAATTTTTCAATCTCGCTTTTAGATAAATTCATTCTTTTTCTTCCAAAATTTTCTAAATCTTTAAAAGAGGGATGAGCTCCAATACTTACTCCATTTTTTTTTGATATCTGAACAACTTCACTCATAGTTTGGTCGTCACCAGCATGATAACCGCATGCAACACTGGCAGAATTTACAATTGCTAGTAAATCAGGGTCGTTTTTATTTGAATGATGGACCGATTTTTCACCTAAATCACAATTTATATTTATTTCCATATTTTTTTTAAATTATACCACAAGGTTATAAAAAATATAAATAACTATATTTAATTTAATAAAACTTTTTTATTATACAATATATGAATGAAATAAGTATTTCCAAGGCAGTCAAAATCCTGAGATCTAAAAATAAAAATATTGCTTTTATAGATGTTAGAAAAAGAGAAAAATACGTTCAAGGTTTTGCATTTGGTTCGATTAATTGTGAGATTGTAAAACTCAATGAAAATATAATTGATTTAGTCCCTAACAATAAAACTATAATTTTATTAATTGGAATTGAAAATGAATCTAATAAAAAAAAAGTTTTTAAAATACTTAATAAATTTAACTTTAAAAATTATTTTACAATTGAAGGAGACTATCAGACATGGTTTGAAAATAAATTACCATTTTGGAAAGGAGAATATACCTTTTCCAAGGCTTTTGGTGAATGGGTAGAGAAGTCATCAAAAATAAAAAATATTTTTCCAAAAGAATTAAAAAAGATACACAAAACAAATAACTTTTTTCAAATCGATACACGGCCTAAGATTGAATTTGAAAAATTTAGTCTTCCTTTTTCACATCATTGCTCAGGAGGAGAATTACCAATTTTTTTAAATAATAATTTAAACAATAACAAAACTTATATAGTACATTGTGCAGGCCGAACTAGAAGTATTATAGCTTATCAAACTTTAAAAGATTTTAATTTTAAAAATAAAAAATATGTTTTAAATGGTGGTACACAAAACTGGGTTTTATCAGGAAATAAAAGAGTTTTTAATAATAAATCTCAGCTCAAAAAAACAAAAATTAATTTAGATAAAGATTTAAAGTTATCTAAAGAAATCTCAAAAAAATTTAAAATACCTAAAACTACTAAAATTGTTCATGATTCAAATAATTACTTTTTTCAAATAAATTCTGAAATAAAGAATTTTAAAAATATTAAGGGATGGAGGAACTTGCATGCAACAACTTTGATACAAAACACAGACAAATTTATTGCATCTACCTTGTCAAAAATCTTTGTATATTCTTTTGTTCCTTCCTCATCATTATTTTCAGTAATTTGGTTAAGACGTATGGGTTTTAATGCAATTTGGCAGGTTAAAAAACCAAGATCTATGAATAAAAAGTATCAAACAAACAAAATTGAACCCACATATTTCTTCTCCAAAAGACATCTTGGAAATAAACATCATTCAAGAGGATATTTAAATTGGGAGCACTCACTGATACCTATAATTAATAAATGGGGATGTCGATACCCTTGGATTTCAGCGAATAGTTTTAATCTAAAAAATCCTGAGCATATTATTTATAAAGTTTATAGAAACTTTTAAAAAGTTAAGGCTTTATAAATCATTGCACTTCCACCTATAACTACGCACACCTCAATAATAATTGTGTGCATTTTAACTCCTAACTTATCGGCAATTTTTTTTGCAGTATATGATCCAAATATTGCAACTATACCTATCATTGAACCTACGTATAGCGCATCAAGGTTCAGTAACCCCAAATTCCAATACGATATGAGGCGTATGATTACATTTATAAGTGTTATAAAGGAGTCGGTACCTATAATTTGAGGTCCTACTAGTCCATTTGCAGCTAGGGCTGTTAGTAAAACAGAACCTGGCCCAAGGATAACACCACTTAAAGTTCCATAAAATACAGCCATTACTCCTAATCCTACCCAACCAATAGTAAGATTAATTTTCTTAAATACTCTTCTTAGAATTACAATGAAAGCTAACCCAAACCCCAAACAGAAATATAAAGTTTTTTCAGACACTGATGCGTAGAAATTTGTACCTACAATCAAGAATGGGGTAGAAATTATCGCAAAGTAAATACCTTTTTTCCAAAATATATTTTTTCTGTAATAATACATTCTCGATACATTTGAAAACAAAACAAACACTGACATTAAAGGTACTAATAATTTTACAGGTATAAAAGGTGATACTAATAAACCAAGGGTCATACCTCCCCCATATCCAGATATTCCTGAAACGACAGATGCAAAAAAAGCAGTTAATATTAATATTGTAAGCTCAATTACTCCAAGACTAGCAAATAACGCACCTATATCAAAATCAGTTTCCATGTAAGATTAAAAAGTTATTTTAGAAAAATCGGGTCTATTAAATAGAGTTTCAATAAAATCATTTAAATTTTTTTTATTTTCTTCTGAAATTTTGGAATAATTTAAATTTGCATTATATTTTTTATCAATATCATCTTTGGTTAATGGCTCTTTAACACCGCCTCTAAAGCAAGGTTGATGTTCGGTAAATTCATTATTAGAAGTTTTACAAATCAGTGTTCCAGTATAATTTTTTGGATATTCATTATTTGGATCTATTTCGTAATTTACCTTACTTGCTAAGTTTAAAATTTCTTTGTCATTTATACTTTTTTCATTAAATTCGTTTAAACCAGCATCTCCTCTAATAAATCCTACAGCTACACAATATGGGACTGAAAATTTGGCTGAGTAAGGTGTTGATGGTTGCCTTTTTTCTTTCAAAGGTTCCCATAATCTGTGGACAGTACCCTCACCAACTTTTGCAGTAATAGAAGAAATTTCATCTAAATTTTTGATTTTTTTCCTAATTTTAATAGCACAATCGACAAAAGGTTGTGCCATGGTTCCACAGGCAAATGGTTTAAAAGCTAAATTTTGATTTTCCCATCTTTTACCTAATTCATTGGTTAAATGAGAATAATCTCTCTCAATCTCTTTTAATGCAAAGGCCTCAAAGAAACCATGCTTACCCTCAAATACAGTCCGTGGTCCATAAAAACCAGATTTTGCAATCAGTGTAGCATTCATTCCGGAGTTTGCTGACCAACCTGGATGAACTCTTTTAGTCCATGATCCTTCAGCAAGATATTCAATGATACCAGAGGTAAAGCTACCTGCTACTCCTAAAGCTGAAATCATCTGTTTTTCTGATAGATCTAATACGGATGATAAACCTGCAGCAACACCAAAAGTTCCACAAACAGCAGTTGGATGAAAAGATTGTTTATGCATTGCGGTCGGTGCTACCAAAGCCAATCTACAAATTAACTCTGATCCAACAGCTAGTCCCTTTAAAATTTGATCACCATCAAGATTAAATTTCTGAGCTGCTGAAAGCATCGCTGGAATCATTGTGGCCCCTACATGCATTGGATTTCCCTCAAAAGTATCATCAAAATCCTCACCATGTGCTGCAGTACCAGCTATTATGGCCGATGAAAATAAGTCAAATCTCTCACTGTGACCTAAAGAAATTAAGTTTCCTGATCCTTTATAGGTTTCAACTAAACTTTTTACATAATCCTCATTCCTTGCTGATAAAATAATTCCACAGATATCCTTTAATAAGAATTTTAATGTAAATTGGGTTTTTTCTGGAATATCTTTTACGTCTAAGCTTTTGCTCCAACTCGAGAATTCTTCTGCAATTGTCATGGGGTATAAGTACCACCATTTACGTGAAGTGTCTGTCCATTAATATAACTAGCTTCTTTTTTACAAAGATTAACAATTACCTCAGCAACTTCGTCAGGAGTACCAAATCTTTTCAATACTAGATTAGGGGTTTGTGGATGGCGCAACCAGTGACCTTTAAGCTTTTTTTCTTTTGAGTCAAAATCCTCAATGAAACCAGGAACTACACAATTACTAGTAATTCCTTTTTCTAAAAACTCCATACTGATAGCTTTTGTTAACCCAACAAGAGCAGCTTTAGAAGTTACAACATGAGCTCTTTCTTTGGCTCCAATATGTGCAGATAAACCTCCTACATTTATAATTCTTCCCCATTTTTGTTTTGTCATATGTCCAATGAGAGCTTGAGCACAAAGAAAGGAAGCATCAACATTTACTGACATCACTTTTTTCCAGTCTTTATATTTTATCTTTTCAAAATTATCATAAATTCTTAAGCCAGCATTATTGATTAAAATAGATGGAACACCCAATTTCTCTGCTGCAATTTTAATTTTTTTAATTGTTTTAATATTGTCAAGATCACCGCTAATAAAATTACTATTTACTTTATATTCTTTGACTAATTTTACAGTTGTCTTTGCATCATTAATGCTCTTACCACCTGTATGAATTAAAATATTAAATCCTTGCTCTGCAAGTTTTAATGCGGTCGATCTACCTATTTTTTTGGCACCACCAGTTATAACAACAACTTTATTTTTGGTGAATTTTTTATTCAACTGGTTTAGGTTTTAATTTAGAGCGTATTTGACCCCAAAATGGTGTTGATAAACTAATTACAGTCAATACCATAAATAAAATAAATACTCCACTGTCAAAGAAGTTCATGAAATTACTCTCATAAATAACCATTGATTGAGTGAAAGTTTCTTCAACCATTTTTCCTAAAATTAAACCCATAACAAAAGGAGCAGGTGAAAATCCATTTCTTAAAGCAAAATAACCAATTATTCCAGATATCAACATAACCCATACATCGAAAATAGCTGAACTATAAGCGTATGAACCAATTAAAGAAAATATAAATACTGAAGGCCATAGAAATCTTTTAGGAATAAAAGTTACATAAGAGAAAAATCTAGCACCTGCTAATCCGATTCCCAAAAATGCAAAGTTAGCAAATAGCATAGCTCCAAAAATTGCATAAACCAGATGTGGAGTTTCTGTTATTAGATAAGGACCTGGCCTAAAACCATGCATAACTAATGCTGCTAAAATTAAAGCTGTAGTTCCACTTCCAGGTATTCCTAGTGCAAGTGTTGGAACCATAGCTCCTCCTGCAGCCGCATTATTTGCAGCCTCTGGTCCAACTATTCCCTCGGCACATCCTGTACCAAATTTTTCAGGTGTTTTTGAAAATCTTTTAGCTTCATTGTATCCCATCATAGCCGCAACTGTTGAACCCTCTGCTGGTAATATTCCAATAAATGTTCCAAGACCTGAAGATCTTAGTATGGTACCTTTTAAACTTTTTAATTCAGCAAATGTGGGTAGTCTTAAAGCTCTTGCAGACATTCTTTCAACTGCAGCATTTAAAGTTTTAGATTGTGTTAATAATTCTGACATTGCAAAAAGTCCAATTAGGACTGGTACAAATTTAATACCTTCGGTTAATTCCTGAACTCCAAAATCATATCTTTCAACCCCTGTAGCTAGGTGAACTCCAATTGTTGATACGAATACCCCTAAAGCTCCTGCTACAAGATTTCTTATGGATGATTTTCCACTCATAGCAGCTAACATAGATAACGCAAAAACTGATAAACCAAAATATTCTACTGGTCCAAATTTTAAAGCTATGTCAGCAAGTAAAGGTGTAGCAAATAAAAATATTACAATTGCAAATATTCCACCTAATACGCTGGAAACTGCCGCTAGACCTAAAGCTCTTCCAGGCTCACCATTTTTTGCCATTTGATAACCATCTAAAGCAGTAGCAACCGCAGGAGGCGCTCCTGGTGCATTGATAAGTATTGCAGTAATTGATCCACCGAAGGTTCCTGCACAATATAATGCAGCCATCATTGATATAGATGCAACAGGATCAAGACTTATCGTAAATGGCATTAACAAAGCAATAGCCATAGGTGAACTTAATCCAGGTAAAGCGCCAACTAATACACCAACCAAAACTCCACCAAAAATCAATAAGAGGTTTTGAACCTCCATCAATAATACAAATCCTCTTATTACGTCTTCCATAATTTTTATTTAAGTAATTCGAGTATTCCAGGGTTAAAATATAATCCTAGCAATTTATTGAATAATAAATAAACAAAACCAGGAAACACAACTGAATATATAGCTACTGCTATATAATTTCTTTCTCCCCAAAGAAGAGGTAAGGCTAAACAAGTAATAAACATTGTTACAACTGCACCTAAAAATTCAGCAAAAGAAACTATTACAAGTAACAGAACTATTGTGAACCAAGTTATTGGTAATGTTCTATCACCTCTATCTTTATCTATTTTTGCTATTTTTGCTGGAGTAATTTTGAACTCAAAAGGTATAATCGCAACTAGAATAAATAATATTGTAATAAGCATTTTTGGAAATACATCTGCATTTAAAGTATCTCCTAAAATAGCAGGGGCTTCTGGAAATTTTCCAGCTTCATAGTACATAAATGCCCCGAAAGCGACTAATATGATTGCAAGTACTAAGTCTTTTTTATGAATAAACCCTGCGCCCAATGTTTTGGGCGCAAAGTCAAAAGTTTTTTTTTCGTCTGACATTAATTAGTTAAACCTAATCCTTTTAATGCCTCAGCAGCTTTTGCATAATTTTCTTTAAGTTGCTTGTCCCAAACCTCTGTACCAGCTGGGCTAGTTGCAGGGTCTAGAGATGCGCCTTTAAGATAATTTGCGAAAGTGTCATGCTTCATAGCTTTAACCATACCTTTAGAAAGCGCATCAATTCTGTCTTGAGGCGTTCCTTTTAGCACAGCATATCCTCTTGTAGTCACAACTTTAACTTCGTGACCCATTTCGTATGAGGTTGGCACTTTTGGATAGTCTGCCATTTTTTTGTCATGTAACAAAAGAATTGCTTTAATTTTTTTGTCTTCAATCAAAGCTGCAGCTTCAGATGGGTTTAATAAAGATGCTTCAACTTTACCAGATGCTAAAGCTTGCAAACTTTGAGCTCCAGATCCAAATGAGACAGCTTTAAATGGAACATCAGCAACTGTCGAATAGTTATACATTCCAATGTGCTCAGTACCACCAATAGATGCTATTGCAGTTATGATCGGTTTTTCTTTTGATCTTTTAATGAACTTTTTAATAGTACTTAACTCTTTATTTTGAGCATTAACTACGATAAAAGTTGGCTCTTCCATAGCTCTAGCAACACCAACAAGATCATCGATCTTCATGTTAGATTTGCCTCTAGCCATAGTGTATAAGTGTGACTCTGTTAAAGCCATAATTGTACAACCATCTTTTGGTCTTGTTAAAGTGTAGTTTTGAGCTTTAGCTCCTGATCCACCTCTTTTACCTACGATTTGCATATCAGCTTTTAGAGTTCTTCTAGATCTGATAGACATCATTCTGGCAGTTGTATCTGTTCCTCCACCATAAGAAGCATGAATCACAACTTGTATTGGATCACACTCTTTAGTAGCAAAAGTTTCAGCAACTACTGATGTACTAGCTATCGATGTGTAAGTAAGAGCGAATAAAGAAAAAAAAGCAAAAAACTTTTTCAAATTTAGTTTGAACATAATTTCCCTCTCAGTTAGTTTTATTAAAATTGACAAACGTTAACACATTAATAGAGTTAAGTTCAATATGTAAAATGTCATTTCATATTATGAAACATAATTCATTTATTTAGTTAACTTATGAAAACACATCCAATTAAACTTCAAAAACCGGGAAAAAAAACAGTTAAAAAAAATCACCTAGCTTGGCTAATTGCTAAGATGGCTTCTGAAGAATGGAATTTAAACAAAGATGTAATTGAGATGGTTGGCAATAGGATTATTGACAATGCAGGTGTTGCAGTTGCTGCTTTAAATAGGGAGGCAGTTAAAATTGCTAGAGCACAAGCGATGCAGTTTGAAAATAGAAGTGGTGCGACTTTAATTGGATTAAATTCAAAAAAAAAATTTGATTGTCAGTGGGCAGCTTGGGCAAATGCAGTAGCAGTGAGAGAATTAGATTTTCATGACAATATAATGGCTAAAGAAACTTGCCATCCTGGAGACTGCATACCAACTATTTTAGCAGTAGCGCAGCAAAGAAATTGTAATGGTAAAGATTTAATAAAAGCTATTGCAACAAGTTATGAAACACAATTAAGGTTATCAATGTCAATTGCTCTTAATCCAAATAAGATTGATCATGTAGGACATTTAGGTCCAGCAATTACTAGTGGAATTGGTAGACTTTTAAAGTTAGATATAGAAACAATTTATCAAGCGATTCAGTGGAGTGCACACACGTCTATTTTTACAAGACAAGGAAGAAAAGGAAACTTATCTAGCTGGAAAGCTTATGCTCCTGGGTTAGTTGGTAAAAATGCAATAGATGCAATTGATAGAGCAATCAGAGGTGATAAATCACCAAGTCCAGTTTGGGAGGGTGATTATGGTATCATTTCAATTTTATTAGAAAAAGAAAACAAAAATATAAAAATTAATCTACCTGAAAAAAATGAATCTAGAAATGGAATTTTAGGAACTTTTACAAAAGAACATTCAGCAGGTTATCATGGAAATGCTTTAATTGATTTAGCATTTAAGATGAGAAAAAAAATTAAAAATATAAAGCAGATAAAAAAAATCAATATTTATTCAAAAAAATATACCCATATTGTGATGGGTAGTGGGAGCAATGATAATGAAAAGTATAGTCCTAAAGCATCAAGAGAAACTCTTGACCATTCAGCAATGTATATTTTTGCAGTTGCTTTGGAAGATGGAGCTTGGCACCACGAAAAAAGTTATTCTAAAAAAAGAAAAAATAAACTTGATACGATTAAATTATGGAGAAAAATAAAAACCTTTGAAAGTAAAAGTTGGAATAAAAAGTATTATGATGAACCTGATCCTTTAAAAAAAGCACAAGGAGCAAAAGTAGAAATAGAGCTAATGAATGGACTAAAAATAATTGACCAACTAGAATTTGCCAATGCTCATCCAAATGGAAAAACTCCTTTTGGAAGAGATGAATATATTAATAAAATGAAAATTTTGACTAAAAATATAATTCATAAACAAGAAGAAAATAGATTTATAAATTTAATTGGTAATCTGGAAAAATTAAAATCAAATGAAATAAAAACTTTAAATATAGTCTGCAAAGAAAAACATTTAGACTTCAAAAAAAATAATATAAAAGGTATTTTCTAATGAAAATCCAGGATGATTTAACAAAATATATTTCAACAGCTTTAAGTAATAATCTACCTGAAAAAACTAAAATCAAAACACGTTTTCATTTACTAGATGCGATTGTTTCTATACTTACAGGGAGGCTTTTGCCTCCTGGGCAAAAAGGTTTTAATTTTTCAAAAAATCAAGGCGGAGTACAGGAGGCCACTTTATTAGGTAATAATATTAAAGTTTCGGCAATAAACGCTGCATTTTCAAATGGTATGGCTGCTCATGCCAACGAAACTGATGACTCACATACAAAAGGAAGATTTCATCCAGGTTGCGCAATAATTCCAACAACACTGGCAATCGCAGAGAAAGAAAATCTTAGCAGTGAGGAAATTTTTAAAGGTATTGCTTTGGGTTATGATGTTGGCGTTAGGTTTACAACAAGCCTTGGATATAAAACACCTAAAACTAGTATTTTTGCAACTCACAGTATAGGACCAATTTTTGGAAGTGCAGCTTCTGCTGGTGCGTTATTAAAATTAACTCACGAACAATGCAATTATTTGATTTCATATACTGTTCAACAAGCTTCAGGATTAGCATGTTGGAATAGAGATCCTGATCATATTGAGAAAGCATTTGTATTTTCTGGAATGACATCAAGAAATGCCATTTATTCAGCATTATTTGCTAAAGATAATTTTACATCTGTGAGAGATCCGATCTTAGGAGAAAGGGGATTTCATGCAGGCTTTGCTCACAATGCTAAACCTGAACTGTTAAACGAAAAATTAGGTGAAAATTTTGAAATTGATAATGCTTCATTAAAAAAATGGTCTGTAGGCTCACCAATTCAATCCATGATGGATGCAATAGAGTATTTACTTCAAAATAATGACTTTAATTACAAAGATATAAAAGAATTAACAGTAGAAATACCAGCTGATCGTTTTCACATTGTTAATGATAGAGAAATTCCATCTATCAGTGCACAACATTTAATTGCCGTTCATTTAATAAAAAAAACTATGGGATATGAAGAGGCACATGATGAAAAACTATTCAACGACTCGGAAGTAGTAAGTTTGAGAAAAAAAATTAAATCTATTTCAAGTGAGGAATTAGCAATTGCTAGACCAGAAAGGCAGTCTAAAATTACAATTATCTTAAATAATGATAAAAAACTATTTTACCATGCAAAGTCTGTTCGTGGAACCCCAGATAACCCCATGGAAGAAAAGGATATTATTGCGAAATCAAAAAGATTGTTTTCAGTTTTTAAAACATCTCAAACCGATGATATTATTGATTTAATTTTACATAAAGAATTTAATGCTAGTGAATTAGTTAAGTTGTGTGATCTTAATCTTTGAGATTAATGGACTTTTCATCTCTTTTACCTGAAACAATTTCAATATATGCAGCAGTTTTTTTAATAATTCTAAATTTAATTTGTTCTTTTATATCCACTGCCTTAAGTCTTGGTGGTGGAATTCTAATGTTAGTGGGTTTATCATTTGTTGTACCACCACTTGCGTTAATACCTGTTCATGGAATAGTTCAATTAGGGTCAAATTTTGCAAGAATTTTTGTCTCAGTTAAAGATTTAGATAAAAGTGTTATTCTTCCGTTCATTATTGGTAGTTTAATAGGATCATATTTGGGAGTAAATATTTATGAAGTATTAGATCCCTCAATTGGACAGGTAGGGGTTGGGTTATTTATACTTTATTCTATCTTTGGTAAATTTCCAAAACTTGGAAAAAAGTATATTTTTTTTGGTGGGGCAGTATCATCAACATTGTCGATGTTATTTGGTGCTTCAGGTCCATTAATATCAGCGTTGATTAAAAATTTTAACTTTAATCCAGTTAAACATGTGGTCACACATGGTTCTTTAATGACTTTTCAACATTTATTTAAATCATTAGCATTTTTTTTTATAGGTTTTGCTTTTGAGGAATATATATTTCTAGTTGGATTAATGATTTTAGTTGGCTTTGTTGGGACTTTTATAGGCAAGCTTGTTTTAGTCTCTAAAGGAGAGAAATATTTTAAAAAAGTATTAACCATCATACTACTATTTGGCGCGCTTAGATTAATTTATGTAGGTTTAGAGCCTTATTTGTAATTAATGAAAACTAATTTATATATTATGAGTAATTATGAATTTAATTAAAAGTAAAAAAGCTTTATCAGCTGAAATTGTAAATATTGATTTATCAAAAGATTTAAAAGTAGATCAGATTAATTTTATCCAAAAAGCTTGGGATGAAAATTTAGTTTTGACATTTAAAAATCAAAAATTAAATGATCCACAATTATTAAAATTTAGTAAATACTTTGGAAATTTAGACTTACCTGCACCTAATCCATATGGGATAAATTTTTCACCTGAATACCCAGAAATAAACGTAATATCAAATGTTAAAGAAAAAGGAAAACCAATTGGTATTCTTGGTGATGGCGAGGCCACATGGCATGCTGATATGACCTATAATGAAATTCCGCCAAAAGGTGCAATTTTGTACTCGTTAGAAGTACCAAAAAATCAAGGTGATACACACTTTTCTAATATGATTGCTGCTTATGAGGATATGCCTGAGCGCTTAATAAAAAAAATTGATGGTAAAATTTTAATTCATGATGCCTCACATAATAGTGCTGGACAATTAAGAAAAGGGTACAAAGAAAATGCTGATCCATCTCTAACGCCAGGAGCAAAACATCCAATTATTTTTAAAGATCCTACTACTCAAAAAAAATCACTTTTTCTTGGCAGAAGACCACATGCTTATATAGTTGGAATGACTATTGATGAAAGTGAGAGTCTACTAAATGAATTATGGTTACATGCTACGCAAGAAAAATATACCTTTACCCATCGATGGCAAAATAACGAAGTGTTGATGTGGAAAAATCTTTTTGTCTTACACAAAAGAGACTCATTTGACCCAAATACTAGACGGGTTATGCATAGAACTCAAATAAGTGGAGATATAAGAATTTCTTAGACCAAAACTTCACCACGCATAAGTGGTCTGAATGTTCTATAAAAAATTGCAGATTTTGCAAAGGGCTTTCCTTCTTTACTTTCGATAACAGCTCCCGCTGTCATTATTCCTGATGGATTTCCTGCGCGTAGTTCCATTGGGTTAGAGTCTTTTCTTTTCACATTATTTGGGATAGTACCCTCAATTGCAGCAGCAACACCAATATTCACTCCGGCAGTACCCATTATTGCTTTATGAGTTTTTTCCATTGAAAACATTCTAGTTGTAATATCTTGATCTTTAGAATTAATTTTGGTTCCATCCAAACTAACATAATCTTTTGCAGAAGTTACAATTCCAATTCTAGGTGTGTTCATTGGTGCATCATCTTCCGATTTTGATAAACCAATAATATGTGCAGACTTTCGTCTTATTTTTTGTATTAAATTCATTTTATCAATTTGTGCATCAAGTACATCTGGTGTTTCTGTACCTTCTAAACCAATATCCTCTGCAAGCAAATATACAAGAGGTGTTGCGGCGTCAATAATACTTACATTAATTTTGCCAAAATCTTTAATTTCTATTTCATCAATTACATTTCCCGTAGGGAGAAGTTTTCCTGTTCCAGACCCTCCAGGTTCTAAATAATCTAATCTAACTTTGGATCCAGTTCCATGAACTCCCGCAATCGAATAGTCACCTTCGATTAATGGTTTTCCATCTTTAACATTAAAAGTTGAATGGATGATTTTGTTAGTATTAACTTGGTAAATTCTTATTTTATTTTCACCTTCTTTTGGTTTAATTATACCCTCTTGAATTGCATAGGGTCCAACTGCACCTGATAAATTACCACAATTATTATTCCATTCTGCAATAGGTTTATCTATAGCAATCTGAATAAAGTTATAGTCAACATCAGCATCATCTCGATCTGATGGACTTATAATAACACACTTAGAAACTGATGATACACCACCACCCATTCCATTTAACTGTCTTTTGTTAAAGTCTGGACTTCCAATAACTTTTAAAAACAAATCATTTAACTCTTTTTGATTTGAGGTAGGTAAATCTTTCTTTTGAAAGAAAACACCTTTACTTGTTCCACCTCGATAATATGTAGCCTTGATCCATCTTTGTGCCATTAATCCTAAGCCTCCTTATAAGCTGTAGGCAAAATCCCACCATTTTTCCAAAAATTTAACTCTTCTGGAACATCTAATCTAGCATTAAGTGTAACTTCAATAATATCACCTGTTTGTTTATGTATTTTCATGAGCACTTTTTTATTTTCATTTGTAATATCATTTAACCCTAATAAGCTAAACTGATCTGAACTTTCAATATTTAGCTCATTGATACCTTGTCCATTTTCAAATTCTAAAGGGAGCAATCCCATTCCAATTAAATTTGATCTATGAATTCTTTCAAATCCTTTTGCAACTATTGCTCTTACACCAATTAATAATGGTCCTTTAGCGGCTACATCTCTTGACGATCCACATCCATAATTTTCGCCTGCTATAACTATAATTTCTTTTTTCTCTTTTTTATATTGAACTGCAGCTTCATAAATTCTCGTTACTTTATTTTCTGGATATTTAATTGTAAGACTTCCTTCCTGATTGGGTACCATTAAATTTCTTAGTCTTAAACTAGCAAAAGTAGATCTTTCTACAATTTCATGATTGGCTCTTCGAGTTAAATAATTATTAAAATCTTTAGAGTCTAATCCAAGTTTTGTTAAGTAATCCCAAGCTGCTGTTCCTTTTGTTATAACACTAGAGGGAGAAATATGGTCTGTAGTGACAGAGTCACCAAGTAATACTAGTGGTCGGGCTAGTTCTATATCATTAGTTTGATTATCTTCTGCATATTTTAAGTATGGAGGTTTTTTTATATAAGTACTATCAGGCCAGTCATAATCTTGAGAATTTGAAACATTTAAATTTTCCCATAAACTTCCTCCCTGATACACCTGATCATACTTTTCTCTAAAAGTTTCTGCTTTGTAAAACTCATTTACAATTTTATCCACTTCTATATTTGAAGGCCAAACATCCTTCAAAAAAATATTTTGATCATTAGAACTTTTTCCTAAACTGTCACTTAAAAGATTAATTTTGACATTACCTATTATAGAAAACATTACCACTAATCCAGGGGATGCCAAGTATGAAGCTCTTATATTTGGATGTATTCTCCCTTGGAAATTTCTATTTCCTGAAAGCACTGCAACTGAAAAAATTTTTTCTTTTTCTATAGTATTTGCTAAGTTTTCGTCTAAAGGTCCTGAGCTGCCGTTACAAGTTGTACATCCAAAACCAACTACATTAAAACCTAATTGATCTAAATATTTTTGCAAACCAGATTTACTTAAAATCTCTGCTGTAACTTTGCTACCCGGTGCAAAAGATGTTTTTACTTTATTATTTTTTTTAAAACCTAGTTTAACTAATTTTTTCGCAATCAAACCTGCTGCAATAACATTTTTTGGATTTGCAGTGTTTGTACAGCTTGTTATTGCCGCAATCATTATGTCTGCATCTTTTACTTTGTAATCAAGATTAGGTACTTCAAATTCATCCTCCCGTAAATCTTGACTGTAAAGCATGTTTGAGTGAGAATTAATTTCATTTGAAAACTTATTTAAATTAATTTTATCCTCAGGATTTTTGGGTCCTGACACACAAGGTTCTATTGAGAATAAATCAAGGTTTAAAACTCTGTTATAGTCTGGAGTAATATCAGATCTTCGCCATAGTTTTTGATGTTTTGAATATTCTTCAACAACTTGAATTTCTTCGTCTGTTCTTCCTGTCATACGCAAATACTCTAAAGTTGAATTGTCAACAGGAAATAGGACTGCAGTTGCCCCATACTCTGGTGCCATATTTGAAATAGTTGCTCTATCCCCAACAGTAAGACTTTCAACTCCTTCTCCACAAAATTCAATAAAGCTTCCAACAACCTTATTTTTTCTTAATAATTTTGTAATATATAAAACTAAGTCTGTTGAAGTTATTCCTTCCTTAAGTTGGTTCTTTAAATTTACCCCAACTATCTCTGGCACAGTCATAGGTATTGTTTTTCCAAGCATAGAAATTTCTGCCTCAACTCCACCAACACCCCAACCTAAAACACCTATAGCATTTACCATTGGAGTATGACTATCAGTTCCTATGCAAGTATCTGGATGAATAAGATTTAGATCTTTCTTTTTTTCTCTCCATACGACTTTAGATAAATATTCAATATTTACCTGATGACAAATACCAACCCCTGGTGGAATTACATTAACTTTATCCAAAAATTTAGAACACCATCTTAAAAAAGAAAATCTCTCAGAATTTCTTTCATACTCTTTTTTTAAGTTTTCAATTTCAGCTTTATCATTTCCAAAATAATCAACCTGCAAAGAATGATCAATAACCAAATCTACAGGTACATCTGGTTGAATATCTTTAGAATCAATTCCTTTTTTTTGAAGGGCTTCTCTATAGGCAATAAAATCTACCAACATAACTTTACCTAAAATGTCATGACTTAAAATTCTATTTGGAGCAAAATTAATTGCTTCACCTAATCGTTTTTCTAAAATTGATTTTATTTGAGCTTCAGCATTATCATTACGACCCAAAAGATTCTGTCTAATTATATTTTCTAACAAAATTCTATAGGTATAAGGTATTTTTTCTATATCCTTAATTTTGCTGATATCTGCAAAATCATATTCTTTATTATCAATAGCAATTTTTTTGAAACTTTTAAAAATCATGGTTTTTATTTAATTTAATACTTTAAAAGATTATATAAAGTATTTTCTATATTTTAAAACATCAGGTTATAACAGTTAAAAATATGAATATTAAAAAAAGATATAAAAAAACAGATTTAATCAAGTTTGCATTTAAGGTTCTAAAAAAAGTTGGCTTAAATAACTTAAATTCAAAAACAGTTGCAAATTTAATAGTGAGAGCAGATGAAAGAGGTGTTTGGTCACACGGGATTGTTAGATTACCAATTTATATAAAAAGGATTGAAAAAAAATCAGCTAAAATTAATCCAATACTGAAATTTAAAAAAATAACTAATAATATTTTTCATTTGTCAGGTGATAATGGTCTGGGTTATATAGCCGCCAATGAAGGAATAAAAAAATGCGTCTCTCTAGCAAAAAAAAATGGGATTGGTTTGGTAGGAATAAGTGAAAGCAACCATTTTGGAATGGCAGCAAATTATTTAGAAATTGCTGCAAAAAATAAATGTATTGCTTGGGTATTTACTAACGCATCAAAAGCCTTGCCACCTCATGGAGCGATGGCACCTTTCTTTGGCACAAGTCCTTTTGCATTTGGCTGTCCTACAAAAAAAATCAATAAACCTTTTATACTTGATATGGCATCTTCTTCTGTTGCGAGAGGAAAGTTAAAATTTGCTGCTCAAAATAATATTAAAATACCTTTTGGGTATGCATTGGATAAATTTGGAAAACCCACGAATGATGGGGCAAAAGCTTTTAAAGGAATCATGTTACCTTTTGGAGGAATGAAAGGTGCTGGATTATCATGGATGATGGATATAGTAGCTGGAATTTTTACAGGTGCAAATCATAGTGGTAAAGTTAAAAATGCAATTAATGACTTTTCTGGAGCTTCAAATGTAGGTCATTTGATGATTTGTCTTAGAACTGATCTATTTCAATCACACACGAACTTTATAAAAAAAATAGAATTTGGAATTAAGGAGGTAAAAAAACTTAAAAAAGCAAAAGGCTTTAAAAAAATACTACATCCTGGTGAGCCTGAATTTAATAATCAAAATGTAAACTCAAAAAAAGGAATTTTGCTCTCTAAAGAAACTATTAAAGAACTAGAGAAATTATCTAAAAAATATGATGTAAGAAGTCCATTTAAAGTTTAGCAGAGTACTTGCCTGCTATCTTACCAAACACTGCACCTGAAGTTAAACCACTACCACCTGGATAGTTAAAATAAAAAATACCACCTACCATTTCTCCAGCAGCAAAAAGTCCTTTGATAGGCTTCATGACTTTATTTAACACTTGGCATTTCTGATTTACTCTTAATCCACCAAAAGTGAAAGTAATTCCACATGTAACTCCATAAGCATAAAAAGGAGCTTTATCTATTTTATTTGCCCAATTACTTTTGTTAAGTGCTAAACCCTCTGTACATCTTCCATCTTTAATTGTTGGATCATATTTAACTTCTTCTTTAACAGCTTTGTTAAAATCATTTATAGTTTTTAGAGCTTTCTGCGAATTTATACTTGATATTTTTTTAAGTAACTCTTTAATTGAGTTAGCTCTAACCATCGTAGCAGACTTAACATCATACTCTGGATAAAGCATATGTCTCACTTTATGATCAAAAATTTGCCATCCAATTTGATTTGGTTGTTTTATGACTTCTTTTCCAAATTTTGCATAAGTAAAATTTCTAAAATCTTCTCCTTCGTCAACAAATCTCTCTCCATTAGCATTTAAAACAATTCCCCATGGATAACTAATTTTTCGATATTTATTACTTATCTTTAAATCACTAAACTCAGGTCCATTCATATCGTGAAATACTGCATGGCAACCAGACCAATTTCCATAGGGTGAGGCACCTATTTTTAACGCCATACTTAATCCATCACCAGTGTTATGTTTTGTTCCTCTGACTTTTGCCATTTCCCATCCTGGACCAAGATATCTTGTTCTCATTTCAGGACTGGACTCAAAGCCTCCACAAGCTAAAACTACGGATTTTGCAGTAATCGTCTTTGGTTTATTTTTACTTATAACTTCAACGCCCTTAATAATATTATCTTCATAAATTAAATCAGTTGCAGCTGTATCATAAAGAATTTCAATTTTATTTTTTTTTATAATCTTAAGCATGGAGTCTATTAGTTTTTCACCTTGACCATTTACCTCTAAAGTCAAGCCTCCCCAATATCTCATCACACCATTGACTTTGAAAGATTGTCTTCCTTTAATGGGTGTAAATTTTAAACCTTTTTTACTTAACCAATGAATTGTTTCAAAACTTTTTGATGTTAGGATTTTAGATAATTTTTTATCTGTTTTTCCGTCTGTAACTTTATTCATGTCTCTTAAAAAATCAGCGACACTATATTTTCCATAATCTATACTGTTAGAATTTTTTAAATTTGGTATTACTTTTTTTAAATCTGAAAAGTCATTGTAAGCAAACCTATAAGCACCGTTTGTATATCTGCTGTTTCCACCTTTTTCTTTAGAGGAGGCTTTCTCCAATACTAAAACTTTTTCTGCACCATTATCTTTTGCAGAGAGAGCAGCAGACAATGCAGCGTTACCTGCTCCAACAACAATTACATCATAATTTTTCACAATTTTTATTTATATTCTTTTAAAAAAAAAAAAAGATAAATCTTATTTCACAATATAAAACAACCTACTTTATTTGAAATATAATTAATAATATGAAATGTGTTAGCGATTTAATTAATCGCTAACATAAAAATGTGATTTTATTTGGATAAAAGCCTACTCAATTTAGAAATATCTTTCATTTTTTCTAATTTACTAACAGCTTGAATAATTGCCTTCGCCTTCTTTGTTGGCCATTTTGCAAATTCACAACAACCCATAAACTTATCTGCTACTTCATCGTATGTCATAGGTATCATTGGACTTCCTTTGCCAAAATCTCCTCTACCTGAAATTTTTTTGCCATTTTTAAGATAAATATCAATAATTGTAGTCATTTTGTCGTAACCAGCTGCTTCAGCTATTTTATTTTTATAAAAGTTTATTTTTCTAAGCATGTTTTGAACATCCGGTTTGTTAATTCTTTTATCTTGATATTCTGGAATATATGCTCTTCTCTGAACTAGCAAAATTGCCATAGAATATTCCATACTAAATTTAGCTTGAAACTCATTAGTTGGTCTATGATGAATTAATGCATTTTGCATATTATGATTAGTTCCAACATCAACTTTAATTACATCATGTGGTTTTATATCGTGCTTCAAAATTAATTCTAACATTTTTGTCATTCCGGGATGGGTTAATGAACCACAGGGATGGGGTTTAATTGAAACACCAGGTTTTGAAAAAGTCCATGGTCTTCCAAGCTGACCTTTAATAGATTTTAAATTATAACCCCCTCCATGAGCTTGAAAAAACCCTCTCGGAGACTCTAAAATTTTATCAGTAGCAGTCCAACCTAAGCCCACAAGATCACAAGCGACAACTCCACTTTCAGCTGCTCTTCCAGCATGTAAGGGTTTAGTCATTGTACCAAAATTTTCTCTTAACCCTGCGCTCAAAGTTGCAGCCACTGCTAAGGATTGTTGAATTTGAGAAACATTATAGCCACGGATTTTTGCTGCAGCTGCAGCTGAGGCTAAAGTTCCACATGTGGATGTTGAATGAAAACCATGCTGATAATGTCTTGGAGACATTGCTTCAGAAACTTTACATTCTACGTCAACACCTACTAAGTAGGCATTTAAGAACTCTTTTCCACTAATTTTCTTTAACTCTCCCTCTGCATATGCGCTTGGTAGGCATGGGGCAGTAGGGTGTGTCAATAATCCATAAACTCTATCTTTTTGTACAGCTAATTGAGTATCATCGTAGTCATCAGAATGTATACCTGTTCCATTTGCTAAGGCAGCAAATCGAGAAGT